>JAFDXG010000133.1 GCA_018268105.1 Bacteroidota bacterium
CAGGCGTACGTGCGGGCAAAATGTTCTTTGCTGGTCTTGTATTCCTCATCAAATTCAACAGGAGTTCTGGCAACACCTTTTGCTCTTATGATATCCGCGGCTTTATTCTTTAAATATTCAGCACGAACTTCCAATGCCGAAAGTGGGATCCGGTTTTTTTCAAAATGGCTGTTGTATTTGGCATCGGATAAAAACCACTTGTGATAGCTGTTGAGCCAGATTTCATTCATCCCATGATGCCCGTCGCTACTGTCAATGCCACCCGGGCCGGCTCCAAGACAACGGGTGACATATCCGTACGCATTCATAATGGCATTTTGAACCACCATGAAATGCCCGCAATGATAACCGGCGCCTTTTAACGCGTGGTCAAGAATACTTTCGCAGGTTCCGTCGCCGGGATGCGGACCGGGGTCGTTGATGGGTATGATTTGTCGTATCCAGTTTCTCAGCAACAAAATTCTTTTCAGATCATTGGTCTCACCGTGGAAAATAGTATCCAACTGATATTTTTCTTTGAGTGCCTTGAATTTTGGAGAAGACAGATTTTCATACCCGGCAAAAACAGTGTTTGGAATATATTCCGGGTTTTCAACTCGAAGTCCATGATATTTCGCTTCATTGCAACATACCGCAAAGAGCCATAAAACAATGAGCAACCTCATATTTTTGCCTCTCACATATTTTATCATATTCGGTTAATTTTATTTTTTTATTCTAAATATGGTTTCCTGGAAAGGCAAAAGAGTTATTAGGTTTCCTGATATTTCTTCTAAAGTCCTCAGGTCCTGTACTGAAGCGATCGTTGTTTCTCCTTCCAGATAAAATGAAACATTTGCTGATGTTAAGTTACTTGCATATACAAGGTAGTCATCTTCCCTTTCTACTGATCGTACTTCTGCGCCGGTAATAAGGTTTCCATCCTGGTCAAGGGCAAGGATTGGCCTTTCTATTTTTAGTTTTTGTACAATAGGAGAGAGCAACAGGTGATAATCCCCCGTTTTGAGTGGTGCGGCCAGATAGTAGAGTGACCCTTTCCCCTGTTCAGTTTTTACAACGGCACTTTTTTCATTTTCAAATTTTGCCAGTGTTGTGTATCTGTTTCCTGTTTGTATAGTTTGCACCAGTCCATTGGAATGCAGTGTTAATGGGTGTTTAAGTCCGGAGAAAATATCCTTATCAAGGGTGGTAATGTTTTTCACCACATTGCCATAAACGATTTCCTGTGAGAAGCTCTGGTCGTAGTTTTGCGTTTTTTCAGTTTTGCCAAGCACCGGCGGCAAAGTAATGTCTGTTATTTTTATTCCCAGGTTAGTAATTTGATTGTTGTCCCGGGCAAACTGATCGAACATAAAGGATTCAGGTATGATGAGCACCGTGCCCCCTTCAGTAATGTATTTCTTTATGGCTGCAACCACAGTTGATCCAACATACTTTACAGCAGGCACAACCAGTAGTTTAAATTTTTTTAGTTTCCCTGCTAATATTTGTTTTTCACTCACAAATCCTACTCTGCATCCCAGGAACCTCGCACCCTCCCATGCGTCATACACAGCATCAATGTAAGGCGTTCGTCCGGACTGCACCAGTTGCGGCGGAACCTGCAGGCTGCTGGTCTTGGAATAAAGAATAGCTATTTCTGGATCAACCTTTGTAAACGCTGCTATTTCGCTACTGAGGCGCCTTACATCAAGCCCCAGACGCAGCACATTTGCAATATCTGCCAGTGTGGTGTTTTTGCTGTGAGGAATGGAGCCCTGGTTCATTGCCATAAATTCCTTATTAGGAACCGATGCCCACCAAAACTTGGAAATATCTGCCTTGCCATGGAGGAATTGCAACAGTATATTGTGGTTTCCCCAACCCATCTCAGGGTCAAACATCAGTTTTCTTTTTTCGCTAAGAGAAAGAAACAGGTCGGAATAAATGGGAGATGAGCCGGATTCATTTACTATCACGTCATCAACTTCATTAATGATCATTTCTTCATCAATGCCTGAAATACTGTTGGAAGAACTAAGCATGGAAAATGTACCCCCGGCACAAAGTGGCGTGGAAGGATCCAGTTTTTTTAATTCAGTTTTTGCCCATTTCAGATAATCGGTAAAACGACGGGTGTTAAAATCTGACCAATCATACCATGCAGCACGGTTCACATTATCAACCGGCTGACCATCGCGGGTGGGCGGCGCCGTTATTTCATTAAAAGCCCGGTAGGTTGTTTGCCAATTTTTGTTTATTGTGCCGATATTTTGGTACTTTAACTTCAGCCAGTTGCGAAACATTTGCTGGCTTTTGTCGCAGTAACAAATGTATTGCAGTTCATACGCCATAATATTATACAGCAGGTTGGGATTATCCTTCCATTCTTTATAATGCAGCTTCATGTATTCGACCACCGCCTGGCGGATGTGATCACTTTCAAGGCAGATCACTACCGTTTCTTTTTTACCACCCATTGCCCAGCGATCTTTGATCAGGTGCCCGCACCATCCGTCCCAGCCAACTCTTTTGGCATCCGGGTATTTGTGAAATGCTTTATAGACAGGAGAACTCTCAATATTATACCGTGAACCGCCGCCAACGGTAAAGCTTTCTACAAGATGATTGTTCGGTGCGAAATAATCTGCTAAGGGTCCTTTATTTTGCAGACCAAGCATAGAGAATAGAATGACAGGATTTCCGGTCTTATCCCGTAAATATCCATCACTGATTTTTAATTCCTGCATGGGAGGAAGTGGGCTTACTTCAAGCGTCTCATATTTTTCGGAAGCGATGTCAAAATCCTCCGGTGCTTTTCCAATGATAGTAGTCCTGTGCGCCGCAAGTTTATCGGTTAGTTCTTTAGATGCATTTTTGCATGACAGGATGATGTGATTAAGGATTTCTTTTTCATCTTCTTCATTTTGAAACCAGGCAAGCTTGCCCCTAATACCAATGCCAACGTCCGCCGTAATTAGGGGTATTCGCTGATAAAGTGTTTGTATTCCCTGCATTTCGGCAATCCGTACATTGTTTTGCAGCTCCGAAATAGCATCATTGGCTTTGCTGCGTAACGATAAAATTTCAGCGCTTATTTTAATTTGATCTTCGGGTCCCGAAAGGCTAGGATATACATAACGGTTATCAATTACCGCATTAAAATCGGAGGGGTTGATTGCTGACATTGTTGCTTCGCCTTCTTTGCCCGATACCAGGCGAATGTTGTCAATAAAAAGCGGATGACCCGGGGAACCAAATGAAAAAGAAATTTTACGAATTTTATCAAGTGCGAGTGGGCGATTACCTTCTTCCACTCGGGCAGTTTTTAGGAGAAGCTCATAATGGTTCCAGCCTTTAGTGATGAATATTTTTCCGTTACCCCTGTAGCTTTGTCCTTCCGTTTCTGCCTGTTCATCTGTGGCAAGGTCATCAAAGATTTGTATAGAACCAAAGTATAATGAACCTGACGGATTATAAATATCAAACTTCAGGCAATCATAACCACTCCAGTCTTTAGGGATTTTTTCTGATTCTATTGAAAACGGCTGCCAGTCATCTGTAGAAAGTTGAAGTGAAGCTTTTCCATGTGAGGGGAATTTGTCAGTAGCGGAAATTGTTCCCTTCCATCCGTCACGGTAAGAAAAGTTTTCAAAATCTCCCAACACCAAAACATTTGCGGGTGTAGTGCTTTTTTCAAACTCGTGGCGAGACTGACTTCTGCATACAGAAGATATAAAAAGCGCAGCAACAGCCGACAGAAAAAGTGTTCTTTTCATATAACGACGTTGGTAATACATCTAATTTGGCAATATTGTTTTTGATTCAGATAGTTTGGAATACCTGCACAGATGGTTTTGTCACGGTAATGCAAAAGCGATATAGTAATCTCCGGCTTTTGTACGCTGGCGGCCACCGCCGCCCGCCGCAATAACTACATATTGTTTTCCATCTACTTCATAAGTTGCCGGAGTGGCGTAGCCGCCTGCCGGCAATTGGTATTCCCACAATACTTTGCCGGTTCGTTTATCTATTGCCCTGAATTTTTCGTCTTGCGAAGCTCCTATAAAAATTATTCCCCCTGCAGTTACAATCCCCCCGCCAAATAACTGGGTGCCTGTTTTAGTGATTCCCTTTGCTGCTAAAGCCGGGTATGCTCCCAATGGTTGCTTCCATAAAATATCCCCGGTATTAAGGTCTACTGCGTTCAAAGTACCCCAGGGTGGCTTCACGCCGGGATAACCATTTTGATCGAGTAATTGAATATAGTCTTTCAGCCGATAGCGTGTTCTTACATTGGTAGCGGCATTCTTCGTATCATCCGATTTCTTTTCTTCAAATTTCTTGTTACTGTCCCGCTTGAATAAATAGGAGATGATTGCATCTTTTTCTTCATCATGTAATTTATTGAATGAAGCCATCATACCCCTTCCTTTTGTTATTACCTGTCTGGCTTCATCTGACTTCAGTCTTTCCGCAATGTTAAACAAAGGGGGAAACTGTCCGTTACCTTTCAAATCTGCACCGTGGCAGGCGGAGCAATTCCTGGTATATAAAATTTTACCCGCTTCCTGCACATTTTTTCCACTAAACTCCCCGGGAATATTTTCTTTAGTCTCAATCAGTTCAACAATATTAGGTATATCGTTTATGCCTACATACATTACGCCTGTTTCCATGTCTACGCAAGCTCCGCTCCATTCAGCCCCGCCTCTAAACCCGGGCATCTGAATAATTCCGTTTTCTGCAGGAGGAAGGTATATATCACCCCAGGTATATTTTTTTGCTTCTTTTAATACATAATCATGCGCTTCCTTAGAAATATCGGTAATTACACTTTCGTCAAATTTTTGGCGACAAAGCGGTAAAGGTTTTGATGGAAAAGGCTGTGTTGGCCAGCTTTTTTCACCCGGCATGTATGAAATGGCTACGGGTTTCTCTTCCACAGCAAAAAGCGGTTTCCCTGTTTTTCTGTCTAAAAGGAAAATAAACCCCTGTTTGGTGATTTGTGCTACTGCATCAACTTCTTTTCCGTCTTTATTTACTCTTACAAGATTGGGTGGAGAAGGCAAATCGTAATCCCATAAATCGTGATGAGAAACCTGGTAATGCCAGATATATTTTCCTGTGGCCGCGTCAATTGCAATTACACAATTGCCAAATAAGTTCTGCCCTATTCTTTCGCCTCCGTGGTAATCAAAAGAGGGCGCACCTGTGGCCGCAAATACAATTCCTGTTTTTCGATCAATGCTTAAACCCGACCAGGCATTGCAACCGCCGGCCGTTTTATAAGCATCCCGGGGCCAGGTATCGTATCCTAATTCTCCCGGTTGGGGCACAGTATGGAAGGTCCATACCGGTTTGCCGGTAAGTACGTTATATGCCCTGATATGCCCGGGATAACTTCCGTATTCTTCACCAACGGACGATCCGGTTATGATCATGTCCTTGTACACAATAGCCGGTGAAGTGTTTCCTACATTTTCATGCCATTCGGTTCCGGTATAGTCTCTTAATCCTTTATTAAGATCAATAAAGCCGTTTTCACCAAAACTCATAATCTGTTTGCCTGTAGTGGCATCTATCGCCATTAATTTACTTTCGGCAAATACAAAAATTCTCTTTTCGGCTCTGTTGCTCCAGTAAGTTATCCCCCTGTTGAAACCTCCATCTTTACTGTCTTTTGCAAAAGGATCAAATACCCACAATAGTTTTCCCGTTGCGGCATTCAATGCGAAAGTTTTAAGCTTTGGTGAAATGCCGTATAAGGTGTCGCTAACAACAATGGGGTTGCATTCAAGACTGAAGTAATCCGACTTATCCCCCGTCTGGTACGTCCAGGCTACTTTGAGCCGGTCAACGTTATTAGTATTGATTTGGTCCAGGCTGGAATAGGCATTGGAGCCGTCATCTCCACGGTACACCTGCCAGGAAGTGTAGGATTTATTTTTTTCTTTTGTTCTGCACCCACTAAGAAAGGCCGGGTACACTATTATTAAAACCGCGGCAGTTAAAAAACAGTATTGAAATCTGAAAGCCATCCGGAATACATTCATCGTTAGGTTGGTTGTTAATTACTTAGTATAAGGGCTGAACCTTACTCAATATTAAACATTTTTTTGTTAATTCATTATTTTTATTGAATATTTTAAAAATATTTTTATTTTGGCTTTTAAAAATATTTTCAATACCTTTCTATTTTATTTCTTATTTATGGACAAACGACTATTTAAAGCCGGAGCACAAGGCGCCCTTGAAACATATTGTAAACGTCAAACCGGAGTAAAAAGACAGCCTGGAAAAACAAAAAGTGGTAACGGCTTTTTGATATACAGGCTGTTTTCTACGTTGCTATTTTTTCTGTTAGCCGCAAAATGTTATGCTACGGATTTAAAAGATTTGGGGCTATACGTACTACCTTATCCGCAGGAGGTTAGTATTAAAGGAGAGCCTTTTGTTTTTAAAAGCAACATGAATATTGTTTTAAATAAAGATCACACCCCTGCTGATGAGTTTGCGGCGAATGAACTGGTTCGCGACTTGAAAGAACAGTGGAATATCACAGCACATATAAGCAATCAGAAGGTACCTTATACTATTTTCCTGGTTCGTAAAAAAGGTAATTCAAAGATTGGGAAACAGGGATATGAAATTAATGCAAATGCAAAAGAGATAGTCATTACTGCGGCAGGAGAAGAAGGTTTGTTTTATGGCACCCGCACTTTATTGCAGCTTGTTCAGAAGAAGGATGATTTTTTCCAGGTACCCGGATTAAAAATTACAGACTGGCCTGCTATTTTGCAACGTGCCATACATTACGACACTAAACACCACCAAGATAAGATGTCGTATGTGAAGTCGTTTATTAAAGAACTTGCCGATTACAAAATAAATATGCTGGTATGGGAATGGGAAGACAAGTTTGCCTATCCAAGCCACCCCGAAATCGGTGCCCCTGGCGCTTTTACACCTGCTGAGATCCGTGATGTTACTGCCTTCGCTAAAAAATATCATATTCAAATCGTGCCCCTGGTGCAGGGGTTGGGACATGCGAGCTTTATATTAAAATGGCCACAATTTGCCCACCTGCGCGAAATCCCTGCCTCAAACTTTGAGTTCTGTCCGCTAAAGGAAGGCAGTTATGATTTGCTGTTTGATCTTTGGAAAGATGCCATAGATGCCACGCCGGGATCGGAATATATACATATAGGCTCTGATGAAACTTACGAACTCGGTCTTTGTGATCAGTGCATAAAGAAGGCGGTGGAAATAAGTAAAAAAGGCATTTATCACTTGTTTACAGATAAAGCGGCGAAATATATCCTTTCTAAAAAAAGAAAACCAATGGTATGGGAAATGCCAATGGGATGGGAGATGAATAACAATGGAATGATAGTGCAGCCGAATAGAGGATTAGTGCTAACGGAGGATGATACACGACGCGCTATTATGATTGATAATGCCCACAGGGCAAAACAATTGGGTTATGAAGTTTTCTTTTACGATCCCAATCCGGGTATAGAACCCTTATTTCTGCCTTACTTCTATAGAGATGAAACAGATACAGACAACATTGGCTGTCTCGAAGAATCATATAATGTTTTGAAAAAGGCCGCAACATCAGGAGTATATCATGGCATGATCCGCACCTCCTGGGATGATGCCGGACTGCACAATCAGATGTGGATGCTTAGCTTTATCACATCTGCTGCTTTTTCATGGAATGGTAATTCACCAGGGTTGAATGATTTCAAAGAGTCTTATTTCAAAAATTACTATGGCGCCCAGTCCCGGGATATGGAGGAACTGTTTAACCTGTTGAATGAAGGCGGCTATTATTACTGGGATACATTCGAAAGAAAGGTTTGGCATTGGGGCGAAATTGGGAAAACATTTATGCCTGATTTGCCACGGGGTGATGCTATTGAGTATGATCCTTATTGGAATACACTTCACAAAGACATAATAAAAAAATCAGGATTGGAATTGCAAAAAATAAATCGTGCGTTGGAGATTATTCAGACTAATCAATCTGCAGGGGCAAAACATCCTTATGATTTTGAATTGTTTGAATCCATTGCGCGCCTGATACAACATACCTGTATGGCTTATGGAGATTTGTCATCTGCGGAGCACGCAATCAAAGAGGCAAACCGGCTAACCTTTATTGACCGGGACAGCGCTTATAATTATTTAAAGGATGCCGCTGAAGTAGTGGCAAACTGCATAAACAGAAGATCAAAAGTGTTTAATGATTTAATCAATGTGTGGGAAAAAACAAGATTGCCTAAAGGCATGTCTGTTGACGGGAGAAAATTTTTCTTTCAGCAGGACAGGACAAGGCATTTTGCCAACCGTCGCCCGGACATGACCTACCTCATTTATGATGAACAAAAATTAGACATGGAAGGATGGTTACAAAAGCTGAGGGCCTATATGGAGAAATACAAAATGAATTCATTTCAAGATTGATACAATCATTGCTATGGGAAAAAACTTACACATTCTTTTTCTTTTAACAGCAGTTGCATTGAACTGTGCAAAATCAAAGAAGGGAGATTCGCCAACCGGCCCGGCAATCTGCAAAACACCTGCAGGTCTCGCTTCTTCTGCCATTACCGCATCCGGAGCAACGGTAAGCTGGGCGGCCGTATTGGGCGTTACTTCTTATACTGTGGAATATAAAATAAACACTGCCAATTCCTGGTCTAATGCGATAAGCAATACCACGGCATTATCTGCCAGCCTGAGTGGCTTATCAGCCGCCACCCTTTACGACTGGCGGGTGAAAGCAAATTGTGCTTCCGGAGGAAGTAGTTTCAGCAATGCCCAATTCACCACTGCGCAGTCCCCGGTAGTGGAGTCCGGCATTGCTTCCCAGTACCCTGGAGACGCGAATATACAAAGCGACCCGAGTGTACTGTATGTTGAAAAATTTGATGATGGTATGTCAAAAATTCTCAGCCGATATAACGATAAACTAAATACAGAGGGCATGACCCTGGAGGATGATATACCGGCAGGAAGTATAAATGCAAAGTCAGTTAAGATGACAAGCATTACCGGGGGGACCAGTGGCGGTGGGCATCTATTCAAACAGTTTACACCGGGTTTTGACAGTGTAGTATTTGTAAGATACTATGTAAAGTATCCCTCCTCCTCCAAAAATTATTTTCATCACGAATCAGTTTGGTTTGGAGGATATAACCCCGCAACGTCATGGCCTGATCCCAGGGCAGGGACCTGCGGTTTACCGGATAAACGACTGAGCATTTGCTGTGAGCCTATTTGGCAAAATACTGACCCTCCGGGAATGGATGCTTACCTGTACTGGGGCGATATGAATGCTGATGCCAGTGGCGTCAACTGCTGGGGCAATGTTATGATATCTGAGGGAGCCACTGCCTATGGACAGCCACCCGCAACGGGTAAATACCCGGTTGTAAAATTTGATGAATGGATGTGTGTTGAAGTAATGCTGAAGCTGAATAAGCCGGTAACTGAATACAACGGCGAGTTGGCTATTTGGGTAGATGGCGTAAAAGCCGGGCACTGGGGGCCCGGGTTTCCGAACGGAAGCTGGAACAAGGACAAATGGTATAATAATCCAGCTGATCCGTCTTTTAAAGGATTCAGATGGAGAACTGATCAAAAACTAAATATTAATTGGTTATGGCTCGAATATTTTCATGAAAACCCCCAAGCGCCTTCCAGCTATATCAAATTTTCAAACCTGGTGATGGCTACCAAATATATTGGACCCATCAAACAGAAATAAATTATTGTAATAACGATTGTATGAGAATTATTTTATTGCTACTTGTATCGGCGATGGCCTCATCAGGCTGCTTTAACACTAAGCCGTTTAAACAAATCCAAACCAACAACCCCGAATTTCTTCCTAACACCGTATTCATCTACTACAAAGATTCTTCCTACCCAATGTTCAAAGGATTGAGAGAAAAATATCAGTTAGATACCATTTTTGATGGAGAGAAGGATGAGTTTAAAAGAATATTGCTGCTAAGGCATTGGATATTTAAAACGATACCTATTACTCCAAACGGTGTTGTGTTAAAATCGCAGGACAATTCAGCCGAAAGCATATTGGATGATGCGCTAAAGGGAAATACATTTCATTGCGCTTATTTTATGATTGTGAATGCTGAGATCATGAATGCATGTGGATTTATGGCGAGGGTGATTAATGCAGACGAAGGCGAGAACAACCTGCCCGGCCAGATAGCGCATCATGGCACAGACGAAGTGTGGAGCAATACCTATCATAAATGGTTTTTCTCCGATGCCATGTTTGACCTGCACTTCGAAAAGAACGGGACACCTTTGTCGGCACTGGAGATCCGTGATGAATATTTAAAAAATAAGGCAGCGGATGTGGTAATGGTCTCCGGGCCTGACAGGACTCCTATTGATACTACACTTGATAAATACCGGCGGAGTAAAGAAATATTTACCCGGGTTTTCAGGTGGATTGCCTGGTTTAAACAACAGGATATATACAGCAACTGGGACAATGGCATCAGCTATATGGTGATGTTTGAAGATGAATATTTTAATACACATAAATGGATAAGGGTGGATGGCAAGCCTCACTGGGCGTATGGAACAAAATATCTGATCCTTGTTAAAGATCGCAATGAACTATACTGGACGCCTAACACTATTACTTCGGGGGTAAAAATTAATAGCGATAAAGCAAACATAAAACTCAACTCGTATACCCCGTTTTTTAAAACCTACCAGATGAAGGAGTCGCCTGGCGGGGACTGGAAAGATGTTCCGGATTCATTGGAAATTTCATTAGCAAAAACAAAGAATGAATTTTTCTTCAGATCCATGAACCAGCAGGGAGTTGCAGGAGCCGAACATAGAGTTGTAATTGAACAGTAGGCAGACATTACTGGCAGATTCGATTTAAGTAGGAAAGCATCACGATATGAAACGAAAAATTGTCAAATGGCATTTGTACGCCGGGTTACTATTTTTCCCCTGCTTCATAATATTTGGCGTCAGTTCATTGCATTTTAATCATCACTTTGGGTTTATGAAAAAAAGCGATGATACCCGCAGCTTTCAAAAGCAAATTGTTCTTCCACATTATGTAGATAACAAACAATTTTCTGAGGAGGTAAGAGATTCGCTGCAGTTGATGGGAACAATATCTCCGTGGGGAATGGCGAATGATTCTGGTGGCTTCAGGTTTGTAGTTGTTCATCCGGGATGCGAATATGGCATTACCGCACATTTTGATAACAATACTGTTACCATCCGGGAAAACAGGAAGGGATTTTGGCCGGTGTTTAACGCATTACATGCTTTTAACGGCAAATTACCGGGCAATAACTCCCTGTTAGTAAGCGGGTGGAGCTATTACCAGAGTTTTTCAGCGCTGGTGATGTTGTTTTCCATCATTAGCGGCATTTATATTTTTCTAAAAAGAAAAAATGAAAGAACAGCCGGACTATATATATTATTTAGCGCTGTTTCTATTTCATTCTTCATCATGTTATCTGTATGGCTATGAAAATAAACACATACAGCCTTGTTCGCAAAGTTCATTTATATGCGGCCTTTTGTATGCTGGGATTCCTGTTCATGTATTTTGCAACGGGTTTTATTTTACTGCATGAAGAATGGTTCCCTGATGTAAAATCCCAAACAACGGTTGAGCAACACGCTGTGACTATCCCGGCTTCTATGGATGCAAAGATGATTTCAGTTTTTCTGCAAAAGCAATTTAATATTAACGCGCTACGATATAATCCTGTTTCAAACGATGATGGAAGCATAACATTTAACTACGAAAAGCCAGGCCGGTTCTATACCATAAAGCTACTACCCGACCGGATGCATGTCGAGATGAATGATTCAGATTTTACTTCGACCCGCACAATAACCGGATTTCACACCCTGCATGGCTATGGTGGCAGCCGGCCCTTTCTTATTTATATGTTTTGGATGGACCTGGCAAGTATTGCGACCCTCTTATTCGGCTTATCAGGATTATATTTATGGTACCGGTTAATGAGAAATAAACTGTGGGGTATTCTCATACTCATGCTATCCGCAGGATATACTATTGCAGTAATTGTGATTTTGATGAAAGGGTAAAAGATATTATAATTATAGTATGGCAACAATCAGCAACGCCACCATTGCAACAGGCGACGGAAGTTTTATTATTGACAAAACCGAAATTGGTGAACCATTGGCCGATGAAGTGCTGATAAAAATGAAGGCTGCAGGGATTTGCCACACAGATTATGATTCATTGCATTGGGGCAGGCCTATTGTGATGGGGCATGAAGGTGCGGGAATTGTAGTGAAAGCAGGAGAAGATATAACCACCCTTGCACCCGGGGATTCTGTGATACTCAACTGGGCAACACCCTGTGGAAATTGTTTTCAATGCAGGGAAGGCAATGAACATATTTGAGAAAACAATTCTCCGGTAGTTGCCGGCAATGATGGCTATACGCCGGGGCACGCTCATTTGGACGGAACAAAATGGAAAGGGAAACCTGTGGAGCGTTCTTTTAATTTGGGAACGCTCTCTGAATATGCGCTTGTTAAATTTTCAGCTATTGTAAAAAATTATTCAAAAAAGATTTCTTATGAAGCGGCAGCTATTATAAGTTGTGCTGTGATGACCGGATACGGGTCAGCGGTAAATGCGGCGAAGGTAGCATTCGGCTCGTCTGTGGTAGTGCTGGGTTGCGGCGGTGTAGGCCTTAGTGTAATACGGGCTGCAAAAATTTTGGGGGCATCTTCTATTATTGCGATAGACATTAATGCGCAACGGCTTGGTATGGCTGCACAATTTGGGGCAACCCGAACCATTATGGCAGACAAGGCAGACAGGGGTTTGCTGAAAGCCGCGGAGCAGGTAAAAAAAATTTTCTTCGCCGCCACGTCTCCCGCATGGATAGTGTTGAAGTTATGTATAAGGTTGATGGGGACGTGGCGAATGACGTCTATAATTTGTATATTAGGATATGAATTAGGCACAGGCATGTAAGGAGTACTGCAGATGCAATGGAGGCAATGATACAACATCCACAACGTCCCGGCTAAGGACAAGGCCGCGGGGGAGACGTTGTGGCGAAGAAAGGTTCCGCTATATCCAGCATTTGCTCCCTTGTAAGATGCCTGGCAAAAGTGTAACCCGTAACCGAGCATTCATGAAATGCGATAGCCTGCGCACCTTCCATTGATGCTTTCAGGGACAGTTCATCTATTGCAGACAAGTTGTATTGCTTGTCGCCACTTTTGTTTTCAAACTGGGCGGTAGCTATTTTTATATTGTTCATGATTAATAGATTCAAATATAAATTTAGATTATAAACGGCAGGTTTTATCTGTTGATAAGGGAATATGGTTAGAAGATTTACAAATGACGCTTTCACAATGGTCACAAGGTTGTCAAAGTTGTCCACCTTTACAAAAAGAATAAAATGGTCTGCGCATTTGAAATGCCGGCATAGTCACCCTCATATATCACTCAGTGAAATTTCATCGGCAAACTATTCGCGGAAGTATCAAATAAGCAGGACGGATCTCATTTTACTTCAATCTCAAACCGAAATTTCTGGTCTTCATTTTTCAACGGGAAATAAAGCCTGCCTATAGCTCTTGAGAGTGAAGTTTCAGGTTTGTTTTTGTAAGGATTGAATGGAAACGCCGGCCATACTAAATGTGCACCCGAAGGAATTTTCATCGCCCATCCGTTATGCTTAATCCACCCTCCCAATTCCAAATCTCCCCATTCAATTTTTTCACTGCCTAAAGTTATTTTCTGTCCGCCTCCGGTTTCAAGCGTTTCGCCGGGAACCAATACCAATTGTAGATTCAAATCCGAAACGGCTTCCCCGTATTTGTACTTTGTAGTAAAATCAAATTTCAATTGTTTTTCTGTCGGCAGTGGGACATCTAATGTTGCAAAGAAAACATTATAAGCCAAAGCAAGTTTATCACCTTGTTCCGACATCTTAAAATAACTGCTGACCGGCATGTGGATACTGTCGCTCCCAATTACTTCAGTAAAGGTTGCAAGCTCCGGCTGCCGCTTTGAATTGGCGCCGCTGATAATCAATCCTGTTTTTTTATTGAAAACGCTAAAGTTTCCCTGGCGATCAAGGAAGAAATTATTCAGGCTTACACCCGGGGCTATAATGCCGGAATAAGTAGTTACCCATGACCCGGTTTTGCGGATACCGGCAGGTATCTTCATGCTATGATGGTAATTCAATTTATCCTGCGGTATTGGGGCTGTGTTGCCCTCGTGATAGTAAAGTACATTCTGCGCGATGCGGCCGAAGGATTGCATGTCGCCGCCATAAATATTTACATCTCCGTCTAATGGGAAATGAACCGTTAAAAATGCTGCATACCGTCTTCCGTCAGGGAAATGCGAGAATCCAAAATGCCCCCACATGGAAACTCCCCAGTAGCGGTTGCGGTCATTAATAGTTTCAACCGGCGTACCATCGGGATAGGTAAAGTATTTATGAAAATCCGTAGAACGTCGCAACGCTTTGAGTGCTTCAGGGTCTTTGGAGTATTCCCAATAAAGGGCAATCTGGGTAAGTGTCAGGTAGTCGTAACCGGTAGTTGGGCCACTCTGGCTGTGCTCGCCCCAATACCCGTCAGTCGCCTGTTCCCGTACGCAGAAACGATGCAAAACCCCCGTGGACATTTTTACCCAATCTGGTTTGTTGAACACATGTCCGCCTACCAACAGCGCCGACGCATAAATAGCAAAATGATTGGGAGAGGTGATGATGAAAGGGGCATTGTACCAGGGATAATCGAGGCGCTTTACAAGTTTTGGCTCTAATAACTGCAACTCTTCCAGCAATACTTTTTTCCAGCTTTGTCTTCTTTGCTCTCCTAATTTCGATTCCAGTATCCTGTACGCCTCCAGCCACATATAAGTGTCCCAATCGCTGTCGCCCCTTTTGGAATAATTGCCTGCTTCCTGTTCTTTTACCAGAAAATCTCCAATGCGCAGTGCAAGGTTCAGCATGGCGGTATCTCCATATCGTTTGTTTACAGGATATTTTTTTGTATATAAAACGGCCGGCATCAGGATAGCATTGGGAAAATGTATCCAGCCGGGTTTCGATTCCAGCAAGGCAAGTGTCGCATCAGGTTCTGCGGCAAGGCGGTTCTCTACTATTGACACACCGGATTCAAGCAGTCTGAAATAACGATCAGGTAAGGTGATATCAGCTTGAGAGTATGATTGCGCATAGCTGCTGTATGATATCAAAGCTGCGGCAACTATAAGTAAGATTTTCAACAAAAATCTTTTCATGATTTGTAATTCATTTTTTTGTGAATGCACGGACGCCCTGGTTACTGTTTTGCAGCAACTGGTAATTTGAAGTACGCTCCCCTAGAAGGAGTTATTTTATTTAAAATTTGTTTATCTATTCGTAAATAAGAAAAGTTTAATAAATTTATGAACTAAAAAGAAATAAAAAGAAAATATTTTAATTTCTATTTAATTTATTATGTATGAAAAGAAGGTCATTTGTTAGAAACGCTACGCTTGCCACTGCAGCAATTGGATTCAATTCCTTTCAAAATTTTACTCCTAAAGCCGGACAAAATGTAAAGCTTGCCATTATTGGTGTCGGCTTACGCGGCCAGGCACATCTTGACAATGCGTTGCGCCGTGCCGACACGGATGTGGTAGCGATATGTGATATAGATGAGCGGATGCTCGGCATGGCAACTGATCTGATAAAAAAATCCGGAAAGAAGATGCCGCAGGTATTTAAAGGTGATGTGTACGCTTACAAAAAGTTGCTGGAACAAAAAAATATTGACACTGTATTAATTGCTACTCCGTGGGAATGGCATACGCCCATGATTATAGACTGCTTGCGGGCGGGTATTAAATATGTAGCCACCGAAGTTGTTGTTGGCATTACGCTGGAAGACCACTGGGCTGTGGTTCGCGAAGCGGAAAAACAAAATGCTCATGTTACCATGCTCGAAAATGCCTGTTATTTTCAGGACGTGCTTGCCATTTTGAATATGGTACGTGCAGGTGTGTTTGGCGAGATTATACATTTGCAGGCAGGATACCAGCACGATCTGCGGGGTGTGAAATTTAATAATGGCATTGATCCCTATGATAGTGGGGTAGAGTTCGGCGAAAAAGGTTTTTCAGAAGCCCGTTGGAGAACCAATCATTCTGTTCATCGCAACGGCGACCTGTATCCTACCCATGGGCTTGGTCCTATAGCTACCATGATTGATATTAATCATGGCAACCGTTTTTTGTCACTCAGTTCCTTTGCTACAAAAACAAGGGGGCTTCACGATTATATAGTTAAGAAAGGCGGAGCAAATCATCCTAATGCTAAAGTTGAATTTAAATTGGGTGATATTGTAACCACCCATATTAAATGTGCCAACGGGGAAACGATTCTGCTGCAGCATGATACCAACCTGCCAAGACCATATTCACTCGGCTACCGGGTGCAGGGCACCAATGGATTGTGGATGCAGATTAATAAAGGCATTTATGTTGACGGCGTATCTCCAAAGCACCATGAATGGGACGACCAGCAGCCCTGGCTCGACAAATACAATCATCCCTTGTGGAAACGCTGGGCCACCAAATACAATGAAAAAGCCGCTGGCCACGGCGGTATTGATTTTTTTGTATTGCACGGGTTTATTGAAGCAGTCAAACGCGGCGTTTCTCCTAAGATGGATGTGTATGATGCCGCTGCCTGGAGCGCGGTAACTCCGCTAAGCGAAAAGAGCATTGAATTGGGTTATGAGACGGTAGAATTTCCAGATTTTACTAACGGACAGTGGATGTACCGTAAACCGAAGTTTGCAGTAGATGATGAGTTTTAGGCTGTAGCTTTGAAGGTGAGATGGAGAAACCTGAGAGCGAGCGGCGCTCCGCTTGGGAAGCCCGTCGGCTATGAGACAAAAGCTATGAATTGGAGGGAGCAAAATCGAAAAAATTAAGGCGAATAAAATACCTGATGCTAAAATTGTAAATTGAATAGAGAATTGAAAAAGATTTTACCGAAAAATATTGACAATATGAAGTTGCTTTTGGGCATATCCGTTCTTGGATTGCTGCTGGGGTGCAAAGAAAAAAAATACAATGACTTTTCAGATAGGGTTATCGCACGGGGTGCAATGCCGGCTGTTGCTATAAGTCAGGACGGTGCTTTGTTATTAACTTTCGCAAGTGGCGACAGTATTCTGTCTATGCGCTCCGGTGACGAGGGTAAAAATTTTGCTCCGATTGTCTTGGTGGATACATTGAAAGACCTGGTGGGTACTTCTATGCGGGGGCCACAAATTGCCGCCACTTCCGCCGGTTTTGCCATGATTGCATGTGATAAAAGTGGAAATATTTTTTCATACACCAAAATGGGAACCAATAGCTGGAGACAAACGGCGAGGATAAATGATGTGGATACTGTGGCTAAAGAAGGCTTTCTTGGGTTAGCCAGTAACGGCCGGAATGATTTATTTGCCGTATGGCTGGACCTGAGGTCAGATCAACGAAATAAGATCTTTGGTGCAAGTTCAACTGACGGTGGACGAAGCTGGTCAAAAAATATTTTGGTTTATGCTTCACCCAGTGGTGCGGTGTGTGATTGTTGTAAACCCTCTGTGTCTGTAAATGGTAAAAATGTTTTTGTAATGTTTCGGAATAACCTTGACGGAAACAGGGATATCTATCTTATCCATTCCGCTGATGCTGGTAGTAAATTTGAACCCGCGGAAAAAATGGGGAAAGGAAGCTGGAAACTGGATGGTTGCCCAATGGATGGTGGCGGAATGGCATTTGACAAAAATGACGTTCCGCAAACAGTGTGGAACCGCAAAGGAACAATTTATGCTTCATCGCCCGGGATTGCAGAGAAAGCCATAGGTTCCGGAAGAAGCTGCACCATAACAGCGGTAGATGGAAAAAATATATATGCATGGCAGGAGGATGGCGAAGTAACGGTGCTTATGCCAAATGGAATCAAAAAGAAGTTAGGCAAAGGCCGGCTGCCGGTTTTGAAAGCATTGAATAACCGGCAGGTATTATGTGTGTGGGAAAATGATAATGAGATACACCGTGCGGTAATGACTGTATTATCGTCTGCTTAGTTCGGAAAATCCATGTTATACCTCTTTAATAATTCTTTAGGGTCATTTTTCAGGAAATAAATTTTGCCATGCAAATGTTTAACTTCCCCCGGTTTTAGCCCGCCTACTCTTGGGTCACTGTGTATGCACACAAATATGCCCTGAAACAATTCCTGGTAATGATCCCATGCTGTTGCCATGATGTATTTATTATCGTCTGAAATGCAGCCGATCAATCCGTTTACGGGCAGATCAGGACTGATAGGGCGGGGGTTCACATCATTCAGATTAATTCCCGGTGGTATATAAGTCTGACCTCCTTTATAATAGCCATGGTGTGTTCTGACGGTTTTGTCCAATGTTGTCAGTCCGTTCTTTGTAAATATAAAACACCTAAAAATATAGTCATCCTGCGCCCGGTTGGTGAATGGATCTACGCGGATGCAGGGCTGAAACCAATCAATATCTTCCGATTGATTGCCTTTGTTTGTCAGTACAAGTTTAAAATCTACATTGTCGTTTTCGGCTTTGATATCATGTATCACTTCAATATCTGGTTGTACAATGGTTTTTAGTATGATGTGTTTGCCGTTTTCATCTGCTGAAACCAGTGTAGTTTTATGAGGGATAATGGTGGAATCCCAGGCCCTGCTTGTTGATCCCGTTTTGCAGAAAGCTTCGAGGTACAAAATGTCCATTTGTTTGCCGGGCATATTTTCTCCCAAAATCGTAAGTTGGTTGTTTTCCCACTTAATGAAAAGCCCTTTGTCCGCGTTTTCACTCTTCTTAAATGGGGTTGGTTTGCGGTTGCGAAAGCCTGAAAAGAGACCAAAACAAATAACAACAAAAGTGATCGGCAAAAAAATGCGATGATTCGTTATGATGTTCATGTGGCTGTTTATTTTATTTTTGAGATATGAAGAACGGCATCTCCACTAAAGGGAGAATTGAATTGGGTTTTATTTCCGCCCGCAATTGTTTTATCCTTTGCAGTTTTGCCAGTCACCGGCTCTAACCATTCCACGCTCATTTTTCCCCTTGCCGCAGAAAGGTCAACAGTAACTTCACTGCCTTTAGGCAGATATACTATATATTCTTTCCCGGGATTAGCGAGACAAAATGAAGAAGAGGACAGTCGGTCGTACGGAGCCATGGCAGATAGATTTGCCCGATTGGCCAGCCGTAATGTTTGCCCCATTGCAATTCGGGCGCTATCAAATTGCCCCTGGCTAACTTTTAGTGTGGCTTCAGGATCTAATTCCGTATAAGGGTCCATATAACTGGAATGCATTCCCCTGGTAAAAGTTTTCCATACCCATTTGCTGTCGCCACCAACTCCCCACAAATGATCTGTGTCTGTCATGATAATTTTTTCTCCGGTTGCATCAGGTGGATCTGTCATATAGGATGACATTTTATCGTTATCCCATCCCGGAGCTATCCAGTCAGCAGGGCTGTCAAAAAGCCTTTTGGTGTCATCGCCGGGTCCATACCCCCCGTCTGAACTCATTCCTATAAGGTGTTGTTTGGAAAATATTTTTTCATATTCTCTGATCAGGTGAATAAAATGATATTGCCATTCTGTTGTTGTCAGGTCGCTTTCACAAGCTATTTCGTAAAGAACATTATCGAAACTGTTTACCGTTTCAATTATCTTTTTTACATAAGCATCCTGGATGGCTGTTACCGCGGGTATTTTCAACTGCCTGGTTTCGATAGCATACCCGTCATTGTCGGGATCGCCATCAATTCCATTAATATTGTTTTCCTTTTTAAAATACGTGGCGCCTTTCAGATTGCCCGAGTGCCCAAACAGTACCACAGATACATATATACCACGCTTTTGAGCGGCGCTTACTTTTGATTTAAGCCTGTCAAAGTATTTTTGATTGAACCGGGTGAGGTCGTATTTAAGTTTCCCATCGGCGGTCATTTCGGGGCCCGTGCGCATATATACCTGGGGTTCCACATCTTTGAATACGAAGCCGTCGTTTTCAAAAGCCCACAGTCGTGTAAAATTATGACCGTACGCTTCAATCCAGTCAAGAAAAGTATTCTTGCGCCCATCCTGGTGACCACCTGGCCCGGTCATATCCAGCACATTCGACCATGTATGTGATCCGGTTAGGTAGATGGTACGTCCGGTAGCATCTGTGAAGTACCTTGTATTAGATGGATTAATGCGCAATACACTTTTTATAGGTGGATTTTTTACTACCTTATAGGTGGTATTATTTACAACGGTTGTAATGTTTTTTCCAGTTTGTGCGTAATTTTTTTGAACGAGAAATAAAAAGGACAGAATACAAAAAACGAATCTGTTTTTTTGCATGATGATATTTTTAATTTGATAAAGCATTTTCAATCTTAAATACCCACGCATAATCTGAAGGATTATTAGCAGGTGTTATCCCCGGTACCTGTATTGTAAGTTTGCGGTTTTTCAACTTCGATTTAAGTTTTCCCTCATAACCCAACAGACTGATGTTTTTTGCGGAATTAATATTGTCCACAACAATTTCTTTTACAGGAAAGCGAGTGGTGATCATGTATAAGTCGTTTCCCTTTTGTGTAAAGAATATTTTTTTTTCATTTAAAGCCTGGGGCGCATCTCTCCATGCTGTTGTGCCATAGATGGCTTCGCCATTGGTGTGAAGCCATCGTCCCATATCCTTTAATCGCTGTTGCATAATTACGGGTATCCTTCCATCTGCGGTGGGCCCGATATCAAGCAGCAGGTTACCACCTCTTGCCACTTTTTCAATCAGGAGATGTATCAGTTTTTCCGAACTTGTATAGTCCTCCAGTTTTTCATTCCTGTTGTACCCGAAGGATCCCCCTATCCCCCGGCACTCCTCCCAGGGGTGGGTTATTGTTTTTGTTTTTACATTGTTTTCAAAAACAAGATCGTATTCGGTGGTATATACGCCCCCGTGCTTCACTCTTGTATCACTTCCCCATCTGTCATTGATTACGATATTGTTTTTTACAGGAGATTCATTAAATAACCAGGCAAGAAAATCGGGCGATTGCCATTCTTTGCTTGTATGCTCCCATTCGCCATCTGCCCAAAGTATATCAGGCTGATAGCGATTCACTAAATCTTTTATTTGCGGCATCATGTGTTCATCCACGTACTGTTTGAGGTTGCTGTTATACAGTGGGTGGTACCATTCATACAGTGAATAATAATAACCCATGTGCAGACCTTTTGCTTTTACGGCTTTGCCAAGATCGTCACACAAGTCTCTGTGCGGTCCAATATCAACACTGTTCCAGTTCCATGATTGGGCGCTTGGCCACAGGGCAAATCCTTCATGGTGTTTTGAGGTAAGCACAATGTACTTAGCGCCCGACGCAACAAACAAATCGGCCCACTCATTGGGGTTAAAGTTTTCTGCTTTGAAATAATTTGTAAAATCCTGATACCGGAAATTTTCTCCATAGATTTTATTATGATAATTGAGAAACAGGCGGCCCGCAACACTATTCTCATTTTTACGGTACCAGTACCATTCTGCATATTTTGAATATACCGGGATGGAATCTCCTGTCGGCGCCCATGCAGGAACCGAGTACAACCCCCAGTGAATAAAGATGCCGAATTTGGCATCAGTAAACCAGGCAGGTACCGGTCTGCTGTCAATTGACTCCCAGTCGGGCCCATATTTTTTTTGTCCGGAGCTTTGCATTACAAAAAAACAAAACAGGTTAAGTATAAGACCGCGTATTTTCATATCAAAAAAGTTGAGTTTCAGATATTATCATAATGAAATGTGCAACTGTGTAACAATTGTTTCAAGTCAGTCTGCTATATCCACAGCACAACGAAATCCAATGGTTGCACATCTGTCTAATCCCGGATGAATCCTGATAAACTTTGCAGAAAAATTATTCGGCTGGGCTCCTCCGTCAGTATACCAATGTGAGCCCATCGCTTTATAATATGATCCCCCCTTAATAATACAGTAACGGGTAAGTGCATCGCTTCTTTCACTTTCAGTCCACTCCCATGTATTGCCACACATATCATAACAACCGAAATAAGAGCGGCCGTCTGTATAGGCTTTTACAGGTGTAGTTCCGTTTAACTGCCCGTTATTGCAGCGCTTAGCATCGAAAGTATTTCCCCAGGGATACTGCAGATGTTGCGGGCCTTCGGCAGCATATTGCCATTCGCCTTCTGTTGGCAATCGCTTTCCGGCCCATTTTGCATAAGCCCTTGCATCATCTATGTTTACATACGCAACCGGATGATCCTCTTTACCTTTCGGAGGTCTTCCGTTCACCCAATGTCTCAGAAAATAATTATGGTCGGCGGGTTTGTATTGGGTAGCCTGAAGAAAGGTATAAAACTGGCGGTTCGTTACAGGTGTTTCATCAATGGCATAGGTTTGTAACACAACATTTGTAGTTCTGCTTATTGTTTGAAACCATCTGTCATTCGGTAATTCCTGGTAATTTTTTCCTTGTTCAGGATAAAAGCCACATTCCCGTTGCGTAAAGCAAATTGTTGCCGGGTACGAAGATCCTTCAACCAGCGCCATGTTTTTGGGTATTGCATTTTTTGTAAAGGATGCAAATCCGGCAGGAGTTTGTTTTTCGATCGAATAAATCCTGCTGGTATCACTATTGTACCGAGAATACAATGTGGACTGCTGACGAAGAAAAGAACTAAGGTCATCAAGGTTGATCCCTTTATTTTTTATAGCGAGAATAGCACCAATGCCCTGTCCTTTTATGCTATCTGTAATATATACTGTATCTCCATGGACTACACCCGTTTGTTGACCTGTCAACAAATTATAATAGACAACTCCTTTAATATGAGGTATGCAAAGCAGCGTTCCATATTGATCTTCCTGTTTTGTGTTTACTATCGTCCAGACGACTGTTTCATCATTGTACCATTTGCTGGCAAAAACTCCGGAAATACCTGTTCTCACCAATGGTTCCCACCCCTCACCAGAGAACATGGACTGGTACCTGCGTTGAATGGGAAGCATCATTCTAAGCATTGAGCGGTCTCTTTGATTATAGAGATTAGCCGTACCAAATATATTATCCCAGACGATCATTCCACATCCATTCATCCATGCGGTATGTATCTCAGATGTATGATCCGTTGCCCATCTTTTAGTCAAATGCATTAAATGTCTCCTTTCAAACCATTTGTTCCATAATACGCCCGGGACTGTTCCTGTTTCATAATTTTGCGCCCAGCTCATATTGTGATCTTTGATTCGCTCAACGGGTACCTCTATTTCTGATTCCAGTACCACAGCTTTTTTTACTTTGTCAAGTTTTAAACGCAGCCCTTCCATAGCACCGTCCATCGTATCTAAGAAGATTCCATCTGCATCTATGGCAACGACGATCGAGCAAAGCATATCAATGTCCGGGTCTTTTTCTCTTCTCGTGCCGGTATCCCAGGGATTGTAATCAATAAAAACCTTTACTCCTTTCCTGTGAAATTGAGCCACTATTTTTCGGAGCCCTTGGAGCCCACCGGGAAACGCTCTGTAAAAATCAAACTGGTTGCGGTCATCGAAGCCAATCCTGGGGTAGGCATGCCATAATACCACGCCGTCGTATCCGCCAACCTGCTCGATAGCATCCTGTAAGAAGGCATTAACGTTATACAATCCGGTTTCTGCATCATAAAACCGTTTGTCAAAAAGCATCAGCATGGCTACATTAAAGCATTTTGATGCCCATTGATAGTCGGGGTCGGTATAACGGTTACCGCTATATCCGATCTTTTCTTTGATTTCGGTCCTTTTTTTGCTCAGCTCATTTCGCCAGTTCTGCCACAAACCGGAGTTGGCAGGTGGATGTATGATCTGAGATGGGACGTTTGTAGTTGCAGGCTGGGCCATCCCTTTTGATGCCAGGAGGATAATGAGAAGTTTAGCAACCAAACCTGTAATTTTTACTCGAAGGCCCATGATAAGCAGTATTCTTTTTCAAAATATTTAGAATTTTCAGCGGTGCATTTTAAAGCAAATCTTTTTATTAATAAAACTATTGAAATATTTTTATTTTCGTTTTGTTTCAAGAATATTTATTTTTGAAAATTGTTTTTATTTTATCTTTCTTTATTTTGCTAATTCATATATATTGAGGGATCTGTTATCAAAGTCTCTTTTTTATGAAAATAAAACCCTGGTTGTTTTTTGCACTTTGCACGACAGTTTTTTGGGGAATATGGGGGGCGCTGAGTGAGTTGCCTGTAAAAGAAGGCTTCCCAGCAACCCTTGGTTATGTTGTTTGGGCAATCACCATGATAATTCCTGCTGTGGTAGCATTGAGAATAATTCGTTGGAAGCCGGAGAGACATAAGAGAGCGATTTTGTATGGATTGCTTATTGGATTCTTTGGAGCCGCAGGTCAGTTAATTTTATTTGAGGCTTTAAAAAGGGGACCCGCATACCTCGTTTTCCCCTTTGTGTCCTTATCTCCTTTAGTTACGATTTTTTTATCGCTGGTTGTGTTAAAAGAAAAAGCTTCTGTTAGGTCCTGGGTGGGAATAATCATTGCGTTAGTGGCCATTCCCCTGCTTTCTTATCAGCCCGCAGGTAGTGAAAATCAAAATGGCTCACTATGGATATTCCTGTCTTTGATCGTGTTTTTGTTTTGGGGAATTCAGGCTTATTTTATGCGGGTTGCAAACAACCACATGAAGGCTGAAAGCATTTTCTTTTATATGACGCTTGTGAGTCTGGGACTAATTCCGGTTGCTTTATTTTATACCGATTTTAAAGAAGGGATGAATTGGTCTGTTAAATGGCCTTTAATTACGGCGGGTATACAGATATTGAATGCAGTAGGAGCCTTGTTTATTGTATATGCCTTTAGGTTTGGCAAAGCAATAATAGTAAGCCCACTGACTAATACCGGTGCGCCGGTGATAACCATCATCTTATCGCTCTTAATTTATGGCGTATTTCCCCACGTCGTGATAGGCACAGGTATAATACTGGCAATTGTTGCAATATTTCTTATGGCGGAGTAGGCGCTACTTTAAAGTAATGAAAGGATACTAAAGATGGGCGACAAATAATTTTGCAAAAATTTTTTTTAAAATAAATTTGTAAAGAAAAAATAAATTATTTAGCTTTAAAGTTAATAAAAGAAAAGAATTTATGAAAGATATTGATCTGTTACGAAGTATTAATATCAAAAATGGGGGGCACTTAGCCCGGGAAATATATGGTCAGCCTGACTTATGGAACACTACCCTGAAGATGGTTCTAAAGAAAAAAGATCAATTATCTCAGTTTTTAAATGAGATATTCAAAATAAACAGTCTGCAAATAATTCTTTCCGGGGCCGGTTCATCTGCATTCATTGGCGAAATTTTGCAACAATCTTTTTTCATCAATACAGGCGTCCCCACCGTTGTTATTCCAACTACTGATTTGGTAACACATCCCAGGGGGCTCATCAACAAGTCAGCGCCTACCTTACTCATTTCATTTGCAAGGTCTGGCGACAGCCCCGAAAGTGTAGCTACTTTTGAACTGGCTGAAAAAATGTACGATTTGATTTATCACCTTGTAATTACCTGCAATGCTGAAGGTAACCTTGCAAAAAGAACCATCGGTAAAAAAAATTCTTTCGTATTTGTGCTGCCCGGGAAGTCAAATGATCAGGCCCTTGCAATGACAGGCTCGTTTACTTCAATGACTTTCGCAGGATTATTGATCTCCGATATTATTCATTTAAATGGCAGTCAGGCCAAAACTGATAAGTTAGTGGAATACGGAAATCTTATTTTGCAAAAGTTTACTCAGAACCTAAGAGAAGTATCAAAAATGGATTTTAAGCGGGTGGTTTTTTTAGGCTCAGGAGCGCTAAAAGGCGCCGCTAAGGAGTCTCACCTGAAATTACTTGAAATGACTGACGGAAAGATCGTTAGTCAATATGATTCTTTTCTTGGTTTTCGTCATGGCCCCAGAGCGGCTATTGATGGCTCAACCCTGCTTATTTATTTATTTTCCAACGATCCGTATGTATATAAATACGAACTTGATCTTGTTAAGTCTATTCATCAGAAGGGAAATTATCTTTTTAGCATTGGGGTTGGGCAGTGTTTGCATAAGTTGGAAGACTTAAATATAAATCTGTCAATAGATCTTTGTTGTGGTTGTCAGCCTGTTCCGGATGATTATTTTTCTGTCTGTGCCGTGCTTCCTGCACAGATCATCGGATTCTATAAATCACTTGAGTTGGGGTTAACTCCGGATTCGCCCTCACAAGACGGGGGTATCAACAGAATAGTTCAGGGAGTTACCATCTATCCATATTGACCATACCTGATCATTGCCGGATGGAGTTAACCCAACGAGTTTGATGAAAATATATTGCGCTCATATTGGCGGTTGTAATAATGAACAAAAAATTTGATGTAATAGTAATAGGAGAATTAAACGTTGATTTAATTCTGAATCAAATCCATTCTTTTCCTGAGATTGGAAAAGAAAAATTTGCAGATACTATGACACTTACTTTAGGTAGCTCCGCTGCTATTTTCGCCAGTAATCTCAGCGTTCTGGGGATTAAAGTTGCTTTTATTGGAAAGGTTGGCAATGACATTTTCGGGCGCTTTTGTAAGGAGGAGCTTGAAAAAAAAGGGGTAGACACATCTATGATTTTGAGAAATGATGCGTTAGAAACCGGTGCAACCGTGGTACTCAATTTTGGTGAAGACAGGGCCAATATTACCTACCAGGGAGCGATGAAACTGATGGATGTGCAGGATATTAGTGATGAGATGCTGGCTCAGGCACGACACCTTCATTTTTCTTCCTATTTTTTTCAGCCGGGATTTAAAGGGCAACTCAATTGCTTATTTAAAAAAGCAAAAGACGCAGGACTTACAACTTCATTTGATATACAATGGGACCCGATAGAACAATGGGATTTTGATTGTAATGAGGTATTGCCCTTTGTGGATGTATTTATGCCAAACGAGGCAGAGTTGTTAAATGTGACAAAACAATATTCACTCGAAAAGGCACTGGAAGCGTTAGAAAAAAATGCCAAAATCATTGTTGTGAAAAGAGGAAATAAGGGATCGCTGTTGTGGCATAACGAAAGTATTTTGCCTTGTGAAGCATTCGTAAATCATGAGGTGGTGGATGCAATAGGGGCAGGGGATAGTTTCGATGCCGGATTTATATTCAGCTACCTGCAAAATGAACCATTGTTGCAGTGCCAGAGATTTGCGAATCTTATCGGCGCCATTTCAACAACAAAGGCCGGAGGCACCGCGGCATTTACCTATTACCGGGAAATTATGAGAACAGCTAAGGAAAAATTTGGCTATGAAGGGTAGTATAAGTCTAAAGGATCAATGGAGGGAGTTACGACTCGCAAAAGAAGCATTGCTGGCAGCCAATTATTATAATTTTGAAACTTTGAAAGGTGTTATAAAAGCGGCACACGTTGTAAAAAGACCGCTTATTCTTCAACTCACCAGGAGCTCTATTGAGTATATGGGATTACCGGTTGCCATCGCCCTTGCTCAATCCACTCTTAAATACCATAACGTGAAAGGCTGGATACATCTTGATCACGGAGATTCTTATGAATTGGTGGCGGTATGTCTTGATGCGGGGTTTCATTCCGTGATGATTGATGCAAGTGAAAGGCCCTTTTCGGAAAATGTTTGTATTACAAAAGCTGTGGTAAAACTGGCAGAAAAGTATGGCGCCAGCGTGGAAGCAGAATTGGGTTATGTTGCCAAGCTTGGGCAAAGCACAGAAAGAACCGGATTTACAGAACCGGAAGAAGCAAAATTATTTGTTGAGGAAACAGGTGTGGACGCCCTGGCTGTGGCCATAGGATCGGCACATGGTTTCTACAAAGAAGCGCCTAAACTTGATCTGCAACGCCTCACTGAAATAAACAAAATAACTGATGCAGCACTGGTTCTGCATGGAGCGTCGGGTATTCCGAATGATATTTTGCAGGAAGCCATTCAACGTGGAATTTGTAAAATTAATTTAGCTACCGAGATTAAGAATATTTTTATGAAAACGTTGAAGGGGCAACTTATAGAAAATGATGAAATTGATTTGCGAAAGGTATTCCCTGCCGCAACTGATGCTGTAACTACACTGGTGCAAAATAAACTTGAAGGGATTCAAACTAAGACTTAATAAAAATATCGTTATGAGAATAAACAACAAAAAAATTACAAACACCGTATTTGTCGTAGGTGTATTGATTGCGATGCTGTATGCCTGTAATTCCAATAGTAGCGATATAAGTGAATATTATACCGACAACGATTTTGCCACGGTAAAGAAAATTGATGCTCATGCCCACGTTATGTCTACGAACCATGTGTTAATGGAACAGGCAAAGGCTGATAATTTTAAATTGATAAGCCTGAACTGTGAAGTGCCAGGTTATCCGCCCATTGACAGTCAGCAGTATTTTGCTATTCAACAAAGGCTAAGTTATCCTGATGATTTTAATTATTTAACCACATTTGAGACTGCCACGAGGTTTAATCCGGGTTGGGCCGAGCGGCAGCTTGATTATTTGAAAAAATCTTTTGCTAACGGCGCCATAGGTATTAAGGTTTGGAAAAATATAGGCATGACTATTAAGGACAAAGACAGCAATTTTATTATGATTGATAATCCAATGTTTGATACGATTTTTAATTTCTTAGAACAAAGCCGTATACCCGTATGCGGACATATAGGCGAGCCAAAGGCCTGCTGGATGCCTTTGGACCAGATGACTACTAATAATGACAGGTCTTATTTTTCGAGTCACCCGGAATATTATATGTATCTGCATCCTGAGTACCCATCTTATGAGGCACAGATACAATCAAGAGACCACCTGCTGGAAAAACACCCCAACCTGAGATTTGTAGGCGCCCACCTCGGTAGCCTGGAATGGAGTGTGGATGAAATGGCAAAGCGGTTGGATAAATTTCCGAACATGGCGCTTGATTGTGCGGAAAGGGTTGGGCATGTGCAATACCAGACTATTCATAATTGGCAGAAAGTGCATGATTTTTTTATGAAATACCAGGATAGGATAATTTATGGAACTGATCTTGAAGAATGGGATTCGGACAATAGCGATACCTTAAAAAAGAAAGCACACGATTTGTGGTTGAGAGACTGGAAATATTTTACAAGCGGTGATACGCTTCAATCTCCTTT
The DNA here is from genome assembly GCA_018268105.1 of Bacteroidota bacterium. GTDB lineage: Bacteria > Bacteroidota > Bacteroidia > Chitinophagales > Chitinophagaceae > Agriterribacter. Next base: position 29,313 of record JAFDXG010000133.1, read on the forward strand.
AGTGAATGGGAAGTTTAAAGGTCTTATGCTGCCTAAATCAGTTGTTGATAAAATATATTATAAGAATGTAGAGAAATGGTATTTGACAAAACCGGGTATTTGACAAGGGTATTGTGCCCCCTTCATTCCAGCTATAATAAAACAAAAAGGGACAAAGGTGAAAAACTCACAATTGTCCCTTTTTTGTTGGCCTACCTGGATTCGAACCAAGACAGACAGAACCAAAATCTGTTGTACTACCATTATACTATAGGCCAATCTTTGCCGGTAAGCTACCGGTTAAGGGCTGCAAAAATATACACTCGCACGCTTCAAACCAAATTTCATTCCTGCTTGTGTCAGCGTGCTTTCAGCAGGTAATAGTTTTTCTTTCCTTTTTGGATTAGCAGATAGGTATCGTGCAACAAATCTGTGCTGCCGATTTTGTGTGTTACATCATTAACCTTATTTCTATTGATGCTAATCCCGCCATTCTGCACCATCTTACGGGCTTCGCCCTTGCTCGGCAGGGCGCCGGTTTCTGCAAGCAGGGAAACGATATCAATACCGCCATTTATTTTTTCCAGCGGGAAGTCAAATTTGACAACTCCTTCCATATTTTCCAGGTCACTGATGGAAAGTGCTTCCGCCGGGGCGGTTTGTTGAGAAAATAATTTTTGAGTAGTATCTATTGCTTTATGGTATTCTTCTTCGCCATGAACAAAAATGGTTATTTCCCTGGCAAGCGCTTTTTGCAAATGTCTTGCTGCCGGATTTTCTTTTTGTTC
>JAFDXG010000134.1 GCA_018268105.1 Bacteroidota bacterium
AGTTTTTTATCCATTGGTTTTTTCAGTTCCTCTTCATGCATTTTCTTCAACCTGTCAGTTACATTCCTGATATGTTCCTCGGGTGATAGCGCTGCCATTGATTTTGCGTTTTCTTCATCGGCTTCTTCAAAGGAATTGAATGTTTTCAATTTATTAGTTGAATAAACTAATTCTGGCTCTGAAAGAATGTTCGTCTGCACCGGAATAGTTTCAATGTTTCTTTTATTATTATTTAAAACAATCCCCATGCGGTTTACATTTACCTTAATACAAACATCTTTAATTGTAACATCACCCTCCATTGTTGTTGCTGATTTGTTATGCCAATCAATTTCACCCTTTACTTTTTCTTTAATATTAGTAGGAATGATAGGGTCTGCAATATTGGCTCTCACACATAATAAATCTTTCTTTGAAAAACTAACAACCTTATAAATTCTTTTTAAAATATCTTTTTGGTTGTTCCAGGGAATGGCATTCTCAATATTGATTCCTTTTTTTACTGCTTCCTGATCTTCAATGGTGGGTACATATACAAGATCACCGGGTGAAAGAACAAACTTTTCAAATCCTTCTTTGTCTTCAGTAATATCTTCACCATTTACAATTTTTTCAATGGCTTTGTGGGTAGCGATTGACCTAAAATCAGTTCGTTCTTTGATGATCTTATTTTCGTACATCACAAAAAAAGCATTGCTTCCGGCATCCACTTCAACATACTGTTTTCCAAACTTGCTCGATTCATCTTTCTTTTCATATATAGTAACCTTTGTTATAGGCTTTCCGGCTTTCTTTGCCAAAACTTCTAGTCCTTCTGTTGAAAATGCAAGAGAAGGATCGGCATTGCTTTTATCATTTTTATATTCAGCTGAATCCAGGTGTTCATGTAGTAATCTTCCTAAAACAGACTTTCCCGTTCTTGCATACGGAATTTTGTCAATTTTTTTATGATCGAATGATTTATCTAATGAAACCCTTTTTGCAGCATATTCTTCAAAAGTTGCCACTTTGATGGATTCGAATTTTTTACCAGAAATATCTTTTAGTGGATTTTTTGATAGGTGTTTTTTTACCTCCTTCAATAGAGGCTGCTTTTCCTGAATAGGAATTCCGATCCGTTCAATCAGATCTTTGATAATTCTTCTGGCTTCCTGATCATATACATAAGATGCAATCCTCATTTCCGGTTTATTTTGAACCAGCATCCTGTCAATTTGCATTTCTATTGCTTTCAGGATATTTTTTTCTTCATAAACTTCTTTCAGATGAATGATGCCTTGAGGCTCTTTAAACATTGACTTTCTTACAGCCATCCATTTCAGATTTGACTGCTGCCACTTATATTCTTTCTTTATCTTTCCCTCATTATTATTGAAATAAGCTGTCTTATTTTTCGGTTGAGAAGTGATCCTGTTATTCGTTTTAAAACTAACAATGATTTCTTCCAATTTATTTTTAGCGTGCAGTGTGAAGTTTTCCCAGGGAAGTTTAAAATCCCTGATTTTCCCTTTAACGAGTGACCTTTTGATTGCACTAAGTTCTTCAGTCGTATCTGCTGCATTTAAAGTATTAAGGTACCTGATGTGCTCCCTTGTTGTAGCTGCAATAATCAAAGCATCCAAAGCATGGTGCCTGTGATCAATTCGCTTTGTATTAAGTTTCTGATTTTCTTTTACATTGAAGTGTATTACCGGATTACCAAATTCATCAATATCATGAATAATGTATTCACCCTTTTTGCCGGTGATTTCTTCTAAGCGTTCAAAACGGGGAAGGATGATCTCTTTCCATATTCTGTTTAATCCCCAGTTGTTTCTCAGTTCGGCAGTAATACTACCGCCGGTAAAAAGGATTCCATTTTCATCTTTTGCTACCGGGGCCAATAATTCTGTAAGTTTTCTTCCGATATACCGTGTATCATTGAGTTGTCTTTCAACAAAATCTTCAGGCACTTCAGTTGCCAAAAGGTTTTTAAGTTTACCTCTTTGAAACTTAAAAGTTTCTTTGCAGTAAGATTCGTAATCGTGGTAACTAAACAGCGAGTATTCCTTATCGCCATATTTACATTTTCCGTTACTGGAACTGATAAAGTTGGCGGCCAGTTGTTTGTCTTTGGCTTTATTCACTCCCCACTCAGAAATGACCAAGTTATTGAAGCTGTCATTCTTCATCCTGGCACGGGGTATGATATGCTCTATTTCGTATTGATTGGTATCGAATAATTTGCTTAATGGAATTAATGTACCAGTGTAGGGTGATCTGCAATTTTGACTCAACCAAAGTGCGTATTTCTTGATTTCCTTTTCTGTGGGAATTTTTTCCTCTTTTACCTTTTTTGCCCAATCAATATCTGTTTTATTGGTTAAACTCCTCCAAATTCTGAATTTGTCAATATCTGCCGGGCTTTCGGGGTTGGGGTTTACTTCAAAATTAACATGTTCAATCTTTTCATCAATATTGTATTGATTAAAGCCATCATTCATTAGTTCATATAAAAGGTTTTTTATTCGCTGCTTTTCATCAAAGTTTTCCTTCTGTGCATCTGCTAATTTTTTACGTTCATCACTATTATTCTTTAGGTTTCTTCCCAACTCAATGTGAATTTCATCAATATCACCATATCGTTTCCATACATCACGAACCAATAACATGGTTTCTCTGACAACCTGTTCTACAATTGGGTTACGTAAACTATTGTTGGGGATTGCTTTTTGTATAAACTTGCTGAAGTCTTCAACAGACTTAATTTTTGAAATTTCTCTTTCTGAATGGATACCATAAACAACATACCCGGCAAGCCATGTGGGCAAACCATTAAAATCTTCTACTTTTTCTAATGACCTGTTTTCCAACTCCCATTTCTGTATTTTTTTCCTGGTGTCATTATCAATATTTACATCAACCTCTCCGTTGATTAATTTTTCAATTCTGTCTTTCGTTGCTGAGTTGAGCCCTTCTTCGCTCCAATACTTTCCACTGCGCATCACAGGCAGCAACTTTTTAATAGCGCAAGCAGAAAAAGAGCCGTATTCCTTTTTAAGTTCGGGAAGTTTGCAGAACAGTTCAATAGCCAGATTTTTGTTATCAATATCCGGCAATAATTTAGAAAGGGCTGAAGAAATCCACTTCTCAGCTAACTTTTCATCAGATGACGTAATAGAATAATCAATATGCCACAATCTCAATAATTTATCATTGTCATTAAGAATTGAAGTACCATCATATCCGGCTTTCCTAAATAGGGAATTGTAACGAGCTAATGTTTCATTTCCTTTAAGTGTATCCCGATTCCTGAATAAATTAATTCTATGGGAATGCTCTCCATCCTTTTTTGCAATTACTATATCATTCTGCTCATTGCATTCTTTGATCAGCGTTACTATTTCTTTTTCAGAAACCGATGCTTTTGAATTGAAAAGTTCAAAGAGTTTTTCATTTACCTTATCTGTTATGTATTGTTTACTAACATCTATATCTAATTTTATTTTACCATCAATTTTTTCTTCTTTCTTTAATATCCTGATGTTATGAATATCCTGCCAAATCCTGAACTCCTGGAAAAGAGGTGATGATCGTGGAATGCATTTCAAACCGTACAGTTCTCCATCAATTCCTTTTCGTTTTTCATAGCGACATTCACTAATGGAATTCTTTTGTGATTTTAATTCCCGCTGGTAATAAATGATGTCATTGCTAATGATGTGAAGCAAATCGTTATTTTCAAATTCCATCAACTTAGGCATATTGTTTTTTGCCTGAGTTGGATATAGAATTCCAGCTAACCTCGCTAATACATCTTTGTCTGTGTTTATTTTATTTAACTCAGGATTCAGTTCGCATTGCTTCTTCCATATAGCTTCCAGCTCTTGCTGATAGCGCCATCTGTAAACGGGATATTGGCGTGCTTTGAAATTTCGTTTTGCTTTATACGATTCTTTTATTTGTTCATAAAAGTATTCTCCCGGTGTCCGGTAATTATTTATTTTCTCATCTAAAGCAGTTGTACATAATCCCCAATCATTTTCGGTTGGAGTTTTTGGTTGTAACTGTTCAAGCTTTCCTTTTTTTATCTTTTGTGTGATTAAGAATGTGAACTCTTTTCCCTTCCATTCAGGAGCTGTTTTTCGCTGAACCTCAAAATCAAGTACTTTTTTATCTGCTACTTTTACAGAAAACTTATACTTCCCATTTTTGTCCTTTTCTTCTGATACTTTGATTATTTCTTCTACTGTTGTGATTGACACAAATTGTGTTTCATATTCCTTTGCATTATTCATTGATGCATCAATATTGTTTTTTATCTTTTCAAATTCCGCATATGTCAAGATAGTTGTATTTTCCTTTAAATCCTTTCTACTACTTTTGAATCCTCTTCGCTGATTTAGTACATAAATAATCCGTACCAACTCCTGTATAGTAATGCGCTTTTCAAGTGCTTTCTTGCGTAAATAGTAAACTAACCAATCTTCAGGAACAATACTTTTCCCTTGTTTGCTTTTAGTGCCTTCAATTGCTAATTCCTTTTCAAACTCAGCGATTGTCTCAGCAGAAAATGGCAGATATTCGCTTATTTTCAGAGAATATCCATTTTCATTTATGTTTTGTTTGAACTTACGTGAGTCATCAAGTGGAAAAGTTTCATCAATCCATCCTAAGACTTTAAATACTTTTATCAATCTTGATCGGCGAAGCTTGTATCGGTGCTTTAACCTGCGGGAGCCTCGTTTGCCCCTCCTGAAAGCTGCTTTAGTTTCAGCTTGCGCACCGCTTTCAAATTTTTGTAGGTAATCACCATCTGTTGGAATGATTCTGCTTCCCATCCATTCAATGTTCCCATCTTTCCCGTAGTCTAAATACTCCTTAGGTAGGGTAATAAGTGCCCCACCAATAGAATTTGTTCCAATGTCTAGGCCTAAAACTTTTTTTGTTTCCATAATCCTTTCTTTTATACATTTGTAATGAAGCAAATCACAATAAGGATTTTATTCCGTAGTGAGGCTTGCCTCAACAAGTTTTTGCCCTTGTACTTAACAGGGGCTTTTTTATTTACCCCATGCTTGTACCGATGAATTTGTTGGTTTGGGTTATAGAAGATTTGCAAGCAGTGCATGCGACGGGGTTGATGCGTTAAATTACGAATTTTCGATGATAACCGCTGTAGGTTTTTTGATATGAGGGTTAACTCTTACAACCTGCATCCTATTTACAAAAGTATCAATAAACCTAATTAGGGTATGTTTTTCCCCGGCAATTACACATCTGTACTCAACTATTGCTAATGTATTGTCATGCTAATGCATTCTCACATCAACCACCTCGCCTTATATATCCTCAATCCCTCTTGTTTGAAAATAATATTACCATTGAAGTCAAGCACTTCATCTGTCCACCAGCTTTCTTTGGGTTGTACAACAAGGGTAGGGGAGGTGTTGCTTTTCGATGAAATACTTTTGATGTTGCGGGTGATTTTGCCTTCAGCTTTTTCAATGCTGTTTCCGGGGATATTTATTTTGAATATTGCATCGCTTGTACTTAGCCATAAAAACCGGTGATCGAACGACCAGCTTAGATCGTGAGCTCCGTAGCCGGGTATAGTGAGGGAATCTACTGCTATAAGTGCGGGGTTCTTCTGGTTGTGATTGTAGCGATAGCGGACAAATTGATTATCGGAGACAGTGTACAACAGTTGCCTTTTTTCATCCCATACCAGGTTGTGCCCGTCGTGCAGCGAAAAATCTTTGTGCTGTGTTTCCTCAGACCGGCTTTTTTTGTTGCAGATAAATATTCGCATAAAATTACCAGTGCTGGATGCGCTTACTATATTGCCATCTGGTAGCAGTTCTATGGAATGTGTATTGCCGCCGGCATAGGCATAGAATATAGTTTTTTTATCTGCAATACGTATTAATGCTACTCCACCTCCCGAAGCACAGGCAAGAATATATTTCCCTTTTTTCACAGGTTTTGCATCACTCATATTGCCAAACCATTTTACATGCTCCTTTTTTATATCAGGCTGCATAGCCGGATTCCATTCCCATACAATACTTTGCGATTTTATATCAGCAATAGCTACACGGCTTGCTGATTGCTCAGCAAGTATAATATACTGCCCGTCTTTTTGCAGCAGTCTGTTGGGTTGTGCAAATAATACGGAGCTAACAAGGATAAACTGTAATAGACCAAGATATATTTTCACTGTTTGAAAAAAAGCGTTATACAGATTGGGCATACGGGTGTATCCAGGGCTGGCGGTAAGGACGTTGCAATAACCGGGTTGCTTCAGCATCTCCAATAATTTCTTTTTTGATTGGGTCGTATTGCAACGGTCGTCCCAGCTTCATGGAAAGATTGGCAATGATACAGCTTGCAGTAGAGATATGTCCTTGTTCTATATCGGCAACCGGCCGGGTTTTGTTATCTATTGCTTTCAGAAAATCGAGCATGTGCAGCCTGGTGGCTGGTGCGGCATTCAATTCTATATCGGGCTCGGTAAGGTCTTCAGGATATTTTTCTTTTTCATACACCACATCTTTTTGTATTTTTTCACCTTTTCCTTGCGGAATGAAATCATATTTCATTGTACTTCCGCAAAGAGTTCCCTTGTCGCCATACAATTTGAAGGACCAGGGATACTCCGGATCGGCAGGTGTACCCCAGGTTCGGTGTTGCCATATACAATTAAGTTCGGGATATTCAAAAATGGCAGACTGGGTATCTGCAATATTGCTTTTGCCGGTTTTATCAACATATATTCCCCCGGTAGAGCTGATACGTTGTGGCCAGCCTAATTGCAGCATCCACCGTACGGTGTCAAACATATGTATACACATATCGCCCATGATGCCATTGCCATATTCCATAAATGTACGCCACCAGCGCCTGTGAGGTAATCCATCGTAGGGTCGCAGGGGAGCAGGTCCCGTCCACATTTCATAATCAAAAAAATCTGGTACGGGCTGTACGGGCGGATTGCCATTGGCGCGCATGTGATAGTAGCAGCACATTTCTACATGTGATACTTTTCCCAGTAACCCGGTGTCTACAATATTTTTCTTTGCGTCTATAAGGTGCGGAGTACTTTTGCGTTGAGTACCCACCTGCACTACACGATTGTATTTTCTGGCAGCGGCTACCATAGCTTCTCCTTCAAGTACATCCACACTGATTGGTTTTTGCACATATACATGCGCTCCGGATTTGATGGCTTCAATGGCCTGTAATGCATGCCAGTGGTCGGGTGATCCTATCAGCACTATTTCAGGTTTTTGTTCTGCCAGCATTTTTCTGTAATCACCATATATAGGCGGTTTTTTTCGGTTTTCCTGACGCTGACTCACCATCTCAGCCGCATGTTGCAACATGTGCTGATCTGGATCGCAAAGACCTACCACCTCTACCGGGGCAACCTGTATCAACCGGAATAAATCGCTTTTGCCATACCAGCCGGTACCAATGAGAGCTACTCGTCGCTTTGAAGGAGGGATGGATACACCCATGCCGTTAGCTCTGAGTGTTGCAAGCAATAGTGCAGCAGATGTTCCACGGATAAATTCTCTGCGGTTGAAATTTTGATGGCTCATACGACAAACTTTTGTTTGGTATTAAAGATAGTAAGGTTTGTCTTTTTAAAAGCTATGATGTGCAGATATTATAAATCAGGTGCATTTCAAAATCCTGTAATATTTTGCTACGAATGCAAGAATAGAAATTCAATGAAGAAAAATTCGTGTATCCCCGGTTCCTATTTTAGCACAATTTTTAAAAATATCTCACAATCCAAGTACCTGTTTCAATTTGATATAACCTGTTTTACTTACCGGGACCTGCTGACCTTTATTTAATATTGCAATATGGTTTTCTTTTTCATTGGGTTCGAGTCGGGTGATACACTGCACATTAACAATATAAGAACGGTGTGTCCTTACAAATTGATTATCGTTCAGGATTTTTTCAAAGTATTGCATGGTTTTGTTTTTCAGATACCAGGCATCTGTGGTATGAATTTTCACATAATCGTCGGCAGCTTCAAAATACAAGATATCCTGCAGCGGGATTATCCTGATTTTATTGTTGCTTTTTACCACAACTCGATTGCTGGAAAGTCCGCTTTCTGCAACGGTTTGTAAAAGCAAAGCCTCTTTTTCGGCTGACTGACCTGCAGTGGATGTCCCGAACCATTTCTGCATAGCTTTATCAAATCTTTCTTTGCTGAAGGGTTTGAGCAAATAGTCAACCGCATGAGTTTCAAATGCACGAATGGCATATTCATCAAAAGCTGTAGTGAAGATAACAGCAGGCGGTTTTTCAATAAGTTCAAGCATTTCAAATCCGTTTATTTTGGGCATTTGTATATCTAAGAAAATTAAATCAGGCTGATACTGAGCAATAGCTTTTACACCTTCAAACCCGTCATTGCACTCCTCAACAATTTCTATCTGTGCATAATCAAGCAGGTATTCTTTGAGAATTGTTCTGGCTAATGGTTCATCGTCAATAAGTAACACCTTTATCATTATTGAGGAATTTTTACCTGGGTAATAAAAATATTTTCCTGTACTTCCGTAGTTAATAAATCGTTTCGTGCAAACAAAAGAAACAATCTTTTCTGTACGGCATTCAATCCAAATCCTGTTCCTTTTATTGGTTTTGACAACTCCGGATCAAAAGGGTTACGCACCCTTATCACCAGCATATTATCCTGCATCTCCGACTCCACTGAAATGGTGATAGCCTCGGTAGTATCGTACAGTCCGAACTTTATGGCATTCTCCACAATAGGTTGTAATAAGAAAGGGGGTAATTTCATGGTATCTGTTTTTTCACCCTGTTGCAATACTGTGGATAAGCGATGCCCGAATCTTATCTTTTCAATGTCAAGATAAAGCCGGAGATAATCAAGCTCCTCTTTAAGACTGACCCATTTATACTCTTCTTTCTTTAAAGTGTTTCTCAGGTAATCCGACAATTCTTGTATCATTTTCCTGGCTTCTCCGGGGCGTGTTGCCACCAATGCACTAATTGAGTTGAGACTGTTGAAAAGAAAATGTGGTTGCAATTGTTGCCTCAGTTTGAATAATTCCGCATCCTTTGCAATCCTGTCCGATTCATGTTGCCTTAGTTCCTGTTCTTTTTGTTCGTCCTGGGTGTACAGTAATACATTGATAAGGATAATACATCCCAGTATTAATATACCGATAGCAATTCTTATGGGAATTGATTGGGTAAATGCATCAAGTATTTCATTGCTTACTATAGAGGACAATATATACCGGGTCACCGAAATCCATATTCCAGCCGCACCCAGGCACAACATTGACAGATAGGTTAACTGTTCCTTTCGTGGCAGATAATAATGCATACTAATAATTACAATAATACACATTGATGAAAGTAATGAATTACTTACGGCACTGTCTATCCATGCTTCATTCATTGTATAATTCCACTCCTTCAATACCCACACATGCATTACTGACCAGAAAAGCCAGAAGGCTATAAAATAAAGTTTATTCCTGCCTTTATTTAAAAGTGATTTTGACACGTGTTGTTGTTTTAAAATGCGTGCAATACATATTGCCCGCTACCCGCCCGCAGGCCGGCTGCTCTTTTGTGAATCATTTCGGTATAAAGTTCACCATTTTCTTTTTCCTCTATCTTGCTGTAAATTTCAGCGCCGTCATTCAGGTCACCTATTTTTAAAAGCTCAGATACATTAATAAATTTCCATTGTACCAGTTTTTCGGAAACGTTGTAAAAACATTCTTCTTCCTGCCTGCCGATAGTATAGGCTTTCTTTAAAGCTTCTTCTTCATTGAGTGCAACAATCAGCCTTAGTTGTTCATCAAACTGTGGAGTGTGATTTCCTTCACCGCAAATTATACGGTAAACGATTTTAGCCATAAACCAGTTCATAACAAATTTGGTTTGTATTTTTTAATAACTCTTGATTTCAATACCGCCAAAGATGGAGACCCCATCAATAATCAGCACTTTACCCGGGTCCTGGTTTGAATTTGATGCAGAACGTTTATCTTCAAAGCCTCCAAATACTGAAGTAGCACTGGATTTGATTGTCCAGTGAGGGGGCACAATCAGCTTTGTTCCTCCAAACACCTGCGTGATATCCATCTTCACTTTCCCATTGATATCTGCCTGCGAGCAATTGATCTCTGTACCTCCAAAGAAGTTGGTGATATCACCCCCTTTAAATTTTTTTGAAAAAATCACTTTTTTTGAACTCCCGAGAATAGCAGTACTATCAATAAAATCTTCGTTTTTGTCCAGGGTATCCGCAGATATATCCCAATCAGAAGCAGTTTGACCTTTATATCCTGTATTGTCATCAAAATGTTTATCCTTCCTCCAGCCCTGGTACTCACGCATCCATTTCCTCCTGGAGCCTGAACCAAAAATCATTACCAACCCAATTGCTATAATAATAAAAGGCCAAATGAATGGCTGGAGATTAACACCGGGTACAATCTTATCAGCTAGGAAAATACAACCGAGCCCTATCAGTATTATCCAGCCTGGTCCCCGAAATCCGTGCTTCAATCCAACAAATATGCCCACAGCTACCAATATCATTGGCCAGGTGGTAACCCAGGAAGGAAAATCAAGAAAAGTTTGTTTGAGTATTGCTCCCACACCGATAACCAGTAAAAACAAGCCTGCTAAAACCGAACCTGTTTTGTGTTCATTTATTCTATTCTTCATTGTCGTTGATTTTGATACAAAGCTATACCCTGCCCTGATACAGGGCAATAGGATAAAGGCTATCCACAATATAATTCCGGTAAAAGCAGGAAAATCTCCGGTAAAAAAAGAAACCTGGAAAATTTAAAGTTGAATAGAAAAATATTAAAGGAGCAAAAAGGGTAGACCTGGGGCAATGGTTGGGTATATAATAAAAGATAGTTTTTTTTGAGGTTTCAGTCGTTCATCCCGCTCGATTTATTTTTATTTTTCATCTGCCTTCTCCAATACTATTTGCCATTCCTGTTCTGTTACTGGTTGTACAGATAGCCTGCCCAACCGTACTAATGCCATATCTTTTAAACGTTTGTCAGCTTTTATATCCGCCAGCGAAACAGGTTTTTTCAATTTGCGAACAGGTTTTACGTCTACCACTACCCATTTATCACCATCTACAGAGGGATCAGGATAGTACTCTTTCATTACTTTGGCAATGCCTACAATTTCCACGCCTTCGTTGCTGTGATAAAAAAATAGCTCATCTCCTTTCTTCATAGCCTTCAGGTGGATACGGGCTGCATAATTGCGTACACCATCCCAAACGGTTTGTTTATCTTTTACAAGCTGATCCCAGCTATATACAGAAGGTTCTGATTTTATGAGCCAATATGCCATTTTGATATTAAATTTAATGTCGGTTTTAGCTATCAGCAGTCAGCTATTAACCATTCTTCATAGCTATCATCTTGAGTGCAGTTATTGCTGCTTCTTCGCCTTTGTGTCCGTGTACTCCTCCAATACGTTCTAATGCCTGTTGTTCATTATCCACCGTCAGTACACCATAGATAGTAGGTACAGGAAGGTTTAGATTAAGTTGGGTAATGCCGTTGGTAATTCCCTGGCATACATAATCAAAATGCGGAGTGCCACCTCTTATTACACAGGCAAAAGCAATAAATGCATCGGGAATCATCGTTCTTTGCTGCACCACATCCCAATATTGTTTTATACCAAACGGAACTTCAAATGCACCGGGCACTACCAAAACTTTATATTTTATATTGTACCGGTTCAGCACCCTGATGCAACCTTCTTCAAGCTTATCAACAATAGCTGCATTCCATTCAGTACGTACAATAACAACACAGGCACTCTTAGGTAGAATGCCTGTATCTATATCATATAAATTACTTTTACCAACTTCTCCCATAATCGGATGTTATTCGGTTGCACCCAGTTTACCCAGGTACTTTTCAGCCGTAAATCCCCTTTCAGTTCTTGGATATTTATCTTTTAATTGCTGAAATAATTCAATAGCTTCTTTATTTTTTCCCATCAGTTCATACAAACTTGCTGCACGAAATAGGTATTCAGAAGACATTGCCTGGTTTTTTTCGAAAGTGGTACTTGCTTTTTTGTATTGCTCCACAGCTTCTTCATTCTTCTTCAGTTCGCTGTATGCATCGCCCAGCAGACCATAAACCAATGCCTGTGTTTGCAGTGAACCATTGGGGTTAAAATCTTTAAGGTATTTAATAGCATTATTATAGTCGCCCAGGTGCAGATAAGTTTCACCGGCATAGAGCTTGGCAAGATTGCCGGAAGGCGTACTGCCGTATTTGCTGATAACTTTCAAAAAACCAGGATTTTTTCCGTCGCCATTTAAAGCAAGTTGCAATGAATCAGAAGTAAAATACTGCTGAGCCTTTGCAATGGCATCAACAGCTTTTTCATTTTCCGGTATTTTAAACCAGTATTTATATATAAAATATCCTCCTGTCAGCAGGATAACTGCACTCAAAATAATGATGATGCTTTTATTGTTTTTTCCCCAGAAATCCTGCGCTTTTACCAATGGTTCCTTCTTCGCCGGTTCATGTTTGTGTGTTACACTCATTGTGCCTGTTTGTTCAATGATTAATTGTAAATAATAAGTAAAATTCGTTTAGTCGGTAATGAAGGGATAATCCTGCTGTATATATACATCCTTTAGCAATTCATCATCTGAAGGCCATGGGCTTTCTTCAGCAAATTTTACAGATTCCTCTACCTCAGCTTTCACCCTTTCGTTAATTTTTTCTATTTCAGCTTCAGTTACATTAAAGTCGTTTAGCAATTTATTTTTACTGTATTCAATCGGGTCCCTTTGTTTGTATTCTTCTACCTCTTCTTTGGTACGGTATTTCTGAGGGTCGCTCATGGAGTGCCCTTTGTAGCGGTATGTTTTTATTTCAAGCAGCGTAGGACCGCCACCTTCTCTGGCTCTTTTCACTGCTCGCTGCACTGCAAGGTGTACAGCCTCTGGGCTCATCCCATCTACCGTATCTCCAGGCATATCATAAGCGTCTGCAAGTTTATAAATATCCATTACGTTGGAAGTTCTTTGTACAGAAGTTCCCATTGCATAGTTATTATTTTCGCAAATGAATACTACAGGAAGTTTCCAGAGCATGGCCAGATTAAAAGTTTCGTGCAGTATACCCTGTCTTGCTGCGCCATCTCCAAAGAAAGTAAGGGATACATTATCAGTGCCATTATATTGCTCTGCAAAGGCAAGCCCTGCCCCGGTACCAAGTTGGGCGCCTACTATACCATGCCCGCCAAAAAAACGTTCTTTTATACCAAAAAAATGCATACTGCCGCCCTTTCCCTTTGAACAACCGGTAGCTTTCCCAAATAATTCGGCCATACATGATTTTGCACTTACACCCTTGGCTATTGCAAGTCCGTGCCCCCTGTATGAAGTAATAAACATATCCTCCGGTTTGGTAGCTGTCATACAACCTGCTGCTACAGCTTCCTGACCGATGTATAAATGACAAAAGCCTCTGATTTTCTGCATGCCATAAAGCTGACCTGCTTTTTCTTCAAAACGACGAAGAAGGAGCATCAGTTCGTACCAGTAGAGGTAAGTTTCTTTCGTAAATTTTACGGTTTCTTTAGTTGTAGTACTCACGCGGTAAAATTTGAGCGGCAAATATATGTGTTAAATCTCAAATTCTGAATTTCAAATTACTCCCTTCAAAGCGGCAAAAATCTGATTTTCAGGTTTATTTTCGGGCAAATAAAACTGGGGTTTTGTATAAAATTGATAATATATCACTTGTCAGCTTCAGAAATTATCTGCAGGATAATTTTTCCTTCCCCAGGGCAGTAACGGCCTTATGTGGAAATAATGGAGCCGGAAAAACAAACCTGCTGGATGCTATCTATTATTTATGTTTTACTAAAAGCTATTTTGGGAAGACTGATGCGCAAAACGTCACTCAGGGTAAGGCTGGTTTTCGTATTAATGGTCAGTTTTCATTAAAAGACCAGACATATAATATTGTTGCAGTGGTAAGAGAAAACGGGAAAAAAGAATTTGGAGTAAATAATGAGTTGTATAACCGATTTGCTGCTCATATAGGAAAATTTCCCTGTGTGATGATTGCTCCTGATGATATTGCCATTATCACAGAAGGAAGCGAAGACCGAAGAAAATTTATGGACTATACCATTTCCCAGATAAGCAGCAGCTACCTGCAAACCCTGATTGACTACAACAAACTGCTGCAACAACGCAACAGCCTGCTGAAACAGTGGGCAGAAAATAATACCATTGATGAAAGCCTGATGGAAATTATTACTGGTCAGCTTGTGAGCGCGGGTAATGCTATTTTTCAAAGCCGGAAAGCTTTTCTCGATGAATTTAAACCGGTAGCTGTTGGACTGTACCAGTTCATTTCGGGGGGAAGGGAAGCACTGGACATTCGGTATCAAAGCCATTTATTTAATGGTACATTCGATCAGCAACTAAAAGCAACTCGTTCAAAGGACATGGTGCTGCAAAGAACCACCTGCGGTATCCACAAAGACGACCTTGAGTTCAGAATGAACAACGAGATGTTTAAATCTATTGCTTCGCAAGGGCAGCGCAAAAGTTTATTATTTGCTCTCAAACTTGCTGAGTTTGAAATATTGTTCCGGCATAACCTGTTTCCACCTATCCTGCTGTTAGACGATATTTTTGAAAAATTAGACGAACACAGGATGAAGCAATTACTCTTTAAAGTGGGTGTGGAAAATAAAGGTCAGGTATTTATCACCGATACCCACTGCTCAAGATTGGAGGAAGCACTGAATACATTATCAATTGAACATACTATTATTAACCTGCCCTAAGTGATTTCATTTTTTTACCTTAGCAATATGAGTGAATATTCTTTAGGTCAGGCATTGAAGTTATTCCTGCAAAAAAGCAGACTGCAAAGTGGTATACGATCGCTGGAAATTGCTACAGTGTGGGAAGACCTTATGGGAAAAACTATTGCTAAATACACCGATAAAATACAGATTATCAATCATACCTTATTTATTACCACCAATGTAGCTCCGTTAAAAAATGAATTACTGTATCAAAAAGATAAAATAATACAGCGTGTGAATGAAGCGATGGGCGAAAACGTTATCAGGGAAGTGGTTATACAATAATGCAAAGAGTTAACCGGCAAAAGTGAGTGGCGGAAAACTTAGACATGAATGGTTAAACCAAAATCTAATAACTCAAAACGAAATCTTAAAAATACCCGGGCTATATGGTAGAGTGGATATAGCTATGCAACTGTTCAATAGTTTCCTGCTGAGCAAGTATTGTTTCTTTTACGATATCCAACACCGATATCACGCCGTAAAATTCATTATTTGAAAAAACGGGAAGATAACGGATATTATGTGCACTCATGATGCCCATACACTCATCCAGCGTATGATCGGGAGTAACCCTGGGTAAATGCTCCAGCATGATTTCGCTAACTTTAGTTTCGCCCGAAGATCTCCCCAGTAATATTACCTTCCTGGCATAGTCCCGTTCGGTTGCAAGCCCGCAGTAATGTCCGTCGTTATCCGTTACAATAACGGATCCGATATTTTTTTCCGACATGATTTTTAGTGCCTGCAACACCGTGGCATCCGGAGTGATGGTAATATTATGGCGTCCCTTGCGATGAAAGATATTGGCAACCGTTCTCATTACTTACAGTATTTTGATTAACAAATAAATACAACATAAAGATCAGCTATCAAAAGGTACGATATTTTTTTTTACAATATCTCAAAAATCATCCAAAAAATATTTTTATCATACAATAACTTTTTCGCTAACAAGTTAATATACAAAGGTTTTTTAAGGGGAAACCCTTGTGCCTGCTGAAACCAATGTAAAAAGCCCTAAAATCTTATATCCTTTTATAAATGAAGAACCCGGTATTTTTTACTTTTGAAGCTTTTTTGGCAAGTTTAATGCCTGGGTCCGCCCTGCTTACTGTTTTTTTTCTCTTATTTCAGTTTATTATACTCCTATTAATTGCTTCATTTCATCGACAACAGAGAATTGCAATAATACTTTTATCATTTTTATTAGGATATTCAGGTGTAGTTTCTGCATATACAAATACAGCTACAGCAAATGATGATGTAGCAACTACTACCATCAACACTGCAGTTGAAATTAATGTTTTATCAAACGACCTGCCGTCAGAATCATTGGATCCAACATCGGTTACAATAGTTGTTCAACCTTCACATGGGGTAGTTTCTGTTAATACATCAACTGGTGTTATTACATATATACCCGCTTCCGGATATAGCGGAATTGATAATTTCAGCTACCGGGTATGCGACAACAACATACCCAGTCCGGCTTGTGATATTGCCGCAGTAAAAGTTACTATAACCGGCAACCCCGGCGATTTGTTTATTCCAAATGCTTTTACTCCAAATAATGATGGAAAGAATGATGTATTTAAAGTTTATGGATCAGCTTTGAAAGAAGCAGAGATAAGGATATACACACAATGGGGCGCACAGATTTTTGAGACTGGCGATAATACCACAGGATGGGATGGAAAATCAAAAGGAATACCCCAGCCGGTTGGAGTATATATATACGTTATAAAAATACGCATGCAGGATGAAGATACTTTTATTAAGAAAGGTACTGTCAACCTGATCCGATAATACTGAGTATACCATGAAAAGAAAATTGAGGACGATATTAACCTGCATACTGTTGACAACCTGCCTGACCGGAATAGCACAGGTTGATCCTCATTTTTCACAGTATTTCATTCAACCCATGAATTTGAATCCGGCATTAACCGGGGCCATTGAAGGCGATTACAGAGTATCTGCTGTTTGGCGCAATCAATATGAAAATACTTTTTCAACAAAAGGTATCTCAGGTGAAGCTGTCACAGGGAAAAACCTGAATATTGGTGTCAATCTTTTGAATCAATCCTCATCCGACGGGTCATATAACTATACCAATGCTTATCTCAGCCTGGCATATACCGGTATAAGGTTTAGTAATCACTACTTCGTAATGGGTATGCAGGCGGGGTTTTTAAACAGGCGTTTCAATGCCGCTAAGCTCCAATTTGGTGATCAGTGGGTTTCAGGAATTGGCTTTGAACATTCAAATACCACCAGTGAGGTACTTGCCAGATCATCGGTATTTGATATTGATGCCGGCGCAGGGATTGTATATTATGACGCCACACCCGATAAAAAGATAAATCTCTTTGGAGGATTTTCGGCCTTTCATATAAGTCAACCTAAAGATCCGTTTGTTGCGGGTAATACAGAAAAACAGACCTTACCCATCAGGTACAGTGTACATGCCGGCGCAAGAATTATTATAAATGAGTATTTTAATATCGTACCCAATATTTTATATATGCGGCAGGGTAACAATGAAGAAAAAATGGCAGGTGCATATCTACAGGTAAATGCAAGCGAAAAAACAGACCTGATGTTTGGGGCTAATGTCCGGTTCAATGATGCCATTGCACCTTTTGCCGGTGTGTATTATAAAGGACTTACCATAGGCATGAGCTATGATACCGGTTTTTCCAGTAAGGATGCACTAAATATTAATCGCAACAGCCTTGAAATATCAGTTTCTTATACCTGGTGGAGAAAAAAAACAATGGAGACAAAACCGTTTTATTGCCCGCGATTTTAAATCATATTTAGCATGAAGATGGAATACAAAAATAATTTCCGCATAAAATTTATACTTGCTGTACTGATTTGCATCAGCGGAGTATTGGTCTTTACAAAAGCTAAGGCACAGGTGAACGAGAGGGGTTATTTTGTACAGGCAGAAAAACTATTTGCACAAAAAAAATATTATGAAGCCATACAGTATTATGAAAAATACCTAAGTACGGAAAAAGATAAATCGGCACGATCCACACCCTTTGCCGTTCAGAAAAAAATTAAAGGAAAGTCCAATCTAAGCCTTCACAATGAAGCGGTATATCACCTGGCAGAAAGTTATAGGTTGTGCAACAATTATACTAAAGCAGAAAAATTATACCGTGAAGCCACTAATTTTTCTGCTGATGCCTATCCCGAAAGCAGGTATTGGTATGCTGTTACATTAAGGGCAAATAAAAAATATGATGAAGCCCAGACTACATTTGAATCTTTTCGTGATTCATATAAAACTATGGATGGTTTGCTCACCGGGACTGACCGGGAATTAGAAAACCTTAAGTTCATAAAAGAACAATTGTCGAAACCAAAAGAATCTTTTTTTGTTAGCAGGCTGATGAATATCTCAAATACTTCGGCCTATGCCATGGGTGGTGTCGCTGAAAATAAATTTGTCTTTACCTCAATTAATGAACCTGCGGCAAAAGCAGGGCAACAAAGTATATATACTGCAGGACTCTATCTGGCCGATCTCTCAGGCTCATCGGTAGAAAATAAAGAAAAGCTGGTTATGCCCGGAGCTGACCAATTACACCAGGGATTAGCAACCTTTAATAAGCGGGGAGATAAAATGCTCTTCACCCAATGGACAGAAAATAATGGCATAAAAAATTCCGCAATTTACCGCTCCGAAAAAACTGATACCGGCTGGAGTAAGCCGGCAAAACTTGGCGAGCCGGTCAATGTGCCAGGCTTTAATAGTACTGAACCTTTCATTACTTCGGATGGAAAATATTTACTCTTTTCGTCTGATCGCCCCGGTGGAGTTGGCAAGTACGATATCTGGTATGCTACACTGGATTCCGACCTAAATCCATTGCTTGTAAATAATACCGGCAATATTATAAATACCGCAGAAGATGAAATGTCACCATCCTACCATCTGGTAAGCCGGACATTGCTATATTCCAGCAATGGATTTACAGGTATGGGCGGTTTTGATATTTACTCTGCCAAAGGCGATGTGCAACTCTCTAACTGGGAGAAACCTCAAAATGCAGGCAGCCCAATAAACTCATCTAAGGACGACCTTTTCTACATCAGCACTGATGAAGATAACCTGTGGAACACCGGTATATTTAGCTCTGACAGAGATTCTGACTGTTGTCTTGATATGTTTACAGTAAGACAGGACAATACCCAAATCATTTCCGGTATGGTGACAGACTGCGGAACTGGCCAGCCTATACCAGGCGCAGCATTGACATTAACTGATCCCAAACATGGAGGGAAAATTTTAAACCGCATGAAAACGACAGAAGGTGGTTTATACAACTTCCGGTTGCAGAACATTTCGAGATTTGATATCAAAGCAGAAGCCGAAGGATATGAGCCTTCTGCAGGAAGTTACACCGCATATTTTGATACCGGCTCTTATATAATGAATAATGAGACTATCTGCCTGAAATTAATAGTAAATCCAAACTCAGACTCTTCACAGGACAGCGGGGATTCCTATGCGGCTTCGGCATCACTTGCAAAATTCTCCTATAACAAATCAACACTTGGGAATGGATCATTTGTACAGCTCGATAGCCTGATAACATATATGCTGAATAATCCTTCCACAGTGGTAGAGGTTGGCGGTTATACTGATTCAAAAGGATCAGAAGCGTATAATTTAAAACTTGCACAGAAGCGTGTGGATGCATGTATCAGATACCTGGTAGGGCATGGTATTGATAAAACGAGGCTGGTTGGAAAAGCCTATGGAGAATGCTGCCCACTCGAGCCTGAAACAATTGACGGTGTTGATAATCCCGATGCAAGGCAAAGAAACAGAAGAGTGGAATACAAGGTTATAAAGTAATTGCAGGTTCAGGAAAATTTGCCTGGCACAACGTAGATATATACAAGTATAAAAAATCACGTTTTTCGTTTATAGTTTGCCGTTCCACGTTTATCATTTACATAAAAAAAACCCAGCTTTCGCTGAGCTTTTGTGACCCCGCAGAGACTCGAACTCTGGGCCCGCTGATTAAGAGTCAGCTGCTCTACCAACTGAGCTACGGAGTCGGGGCTGCAAAAGTATTAAAATGCAGTCAAAATAAAACAACTTTTCTTTACCTAAATTGCAGCACTATGCAACAGGCTGCCCCAAAATTAAAAATCATTGAATGCCCGCGTGATGCCATGCAGGGATGGCAGCATTTTATTCCAACAGAAAAAAAAATAGCTTATCTCAACAGTCTTTTGAAAATAGGTTTTGATACTATTGATTTCGGAAGTTTTGTTTCTCCAAAAGCTATTCCACAAATGGCAGATACACATGAGGTAATAAAACAGTTAGAGGTAAATGGTAGTACAACAAAATTACTGGCTATTGTTGCCAATGAACGTGGCGCTCTTGAAGCTTCGGGTTATGATTCCATTTCTTATCTCGGATATCCTTTCTCCGTTTCAGAAACTTTTCAGCAACGCAATACCAACAGTTCTGTAGTTACTGCTATGGATACCGTTAAAAAAATTCAGGAGATATGTACCAGTTGCGGCAAAAAACTGGTACTGTATATTTCAATGGGATTTGGCAATCCATACGGCGATCCATATGATGAAACGATAGTATATGAATGGGTAGACAAAATGCAGCAGCTTGGTATTGGTATTATTTCCCTTGCCGATACGATAGGAATTGCTACACCTGAACAGGTGGCTGAAATGACCAGATATGTTATAAATCATTTTCCGGAAATAGAAACCGGTGTACACCTGCATTCAACGCCCCTGAACAGAATATTCAAAATTGAGGCGGCCTACAAAGCCGGGTGCAGGAGATTTGACGGGGCTTTATTGGGTATCGGCGGATGCCCAATGGCCAACGATGACCTTGTTGGTAATATGGACACTGTGCAAATGCTTCATTATTTTTCAAAACTTGATGAAGAGCTGAATGTAAATGAATCTGCTCTTCAGCAAAGCCTGCAGCTTGCTGCTGCTACATTTATATAGCCATGGATTTCAGAATTTCTTTTGATATCAAAGCATTCTCGGAGCGCATTCAACACAGGCAGAAAATATTGCTAACCGGGTCATGCTTTACCGAACATATAGCTAAATATCTTACCGATAATAAGTTTACTGTATTAGGAAATCCCAATGGTATTTTATTCAATCCGGTAAGTATAACACATTCCCTGCTATCATATATCCAGCCGAAACAATATACACAGAAAGATATTTTTTATTTTAATGAGAGTTGGCATAGCTGGGACCATCACAGCAGGTTTTCAGCTATTGAAGCTACGGATTCGCTTTCCAGTATCAATGCCTCACAAACTGCCGCTCACCATTTTCTCAAAGCAGCCGACTGGCTGATCATTACATTAGGATCGGCATTTGTGTATGAATGGGTGGAAGAAAGTTCACCATTATTTTCTGTCGGCCAACGCAGCACCAATGTTGTAGCAAATTGTCATAAAGTACCGCAGGATAAATTTCGTAAAAAGCTGCTAACCCCTGAAGAAGTATTGGCACAACTTGATGAACTTATTTACAGGCTGTCTATTTTCAACCCTCATTTAAAAATCATTTTCACCATCAGCCCGGTACGTCATCTTAGAGATGGATTAATTGAAAACAATAAGAGCAAAGCCGTATTGATACAGTCCGTGCATACTATTACAGACAAGTTTGATAAACTATTCTATTTCCCCGCGTATGAACTTTTAATAGATGATCTCCGCGATTACCGGTTTTATGCGGAAGATATGGTGCATCCAAATTATATGGCTACTGATTATGTATGGGAAAAATTCACTGCTGCCTGTATTGATCCTTCAGCATACAGCATTATGAAAGAAATGCAAATGATTAATATGGCAACCAGGCACCGCCCTTTCAATCCGACATCAACAGCACACCGGCAGTTTCTACAACAAAATGCTGAAAAAGTACGGCGAATGAAAGAACAATATCCTTATATAGATTTCACCAATGAGCTTGATTACTTTGGAAAAGGTAAAACGTGAAACAATAAACACGAAACCATAAACGTAAAATGATAAACAACAAACAATAAACTTCAAAAACCCAAGGGATGCAATAACCGTTTTTTGAAATTTCCGGTACTATTACCTTCTACCGATAAGTTTTAATGCTGACCGCTGAATACTCCTGAAACCTAACTGCTGATAACTCAAAGCCCCCATCCACTCACAAATACAAAGCATCCACCAGTTTTAAATGGCTGCTGAATGTATATACCCGTGGTTCACCGGTAGGAATATTCACTTCGGCAATATGCTGAGGACTGATATTTTCGAGATACATCATCAAAGCCCGAAGGCTGTTGCCATGAGCTACCACTAATATATTTTTGCCTGCAATAATCTGCGGCTCCATTTCCCGCTGATAAAAAGGAATTACCCTTGCAGCAGTATCCTTCAGACTTTCACCGCCGGGTGGGTGCACATCAAAACTCCGACGCCATATTGCCACCTGCTCATCTCCATATTTATCCGCCATTTCCTTTTTATTCATACCCTGCAGATCTCCATAGCTCCTCTCATTGATTGCGCTGTCTTTCACAACTGGGATATCTGTTTGTCCAATTTCTTCCAGGATTATTGATAGTGTTTCATTAGCGCGGAGAAGGGTAGAAGTAAAAGCCTGATCAAAAACAATATGTTTAAGCTTCTTTCCCGCAGTATGTGCTTCGTTCCTTCCCGCATCAGTCAGGGGTACGTCTACATCACCCGTAAATTTATTTTCCAGGTTCCATTGAGATTGGCCGTGACGAACGATGACTAATAAAGACATAATACATGTTTGAGAGACAAAGATATTGTCATATTCGCAATTATTTACTCTCATTATACAGAAGGTCGCATTTCAAATCAGGATTTAAAACAAAAATTGAAATGATTTATCCTGATATACTGCTTTGAAATCCTGCGACCTGCGTTGCACAGGATAGTAGTAGAAACAGCAGTTTACTGAGATTAACAAAGTAAGCCACGATTACCCGAATGTTTATTCTGTAGTCACATATTATTGCATTCGGTGCAACCACTTTTTTAGTTGTACAGAATGCATTATTTTAGGGTAAATATACCGAACGAGAAGTGTAAAATATTTACACAAATGTATTGTGTGAATTTTTATGAATAATTGTATCATAAATAGAAGTTGAAACACATTATATGTTAAGTCTCTTTGTTGCACCCGGTTCAGGAGAAATTTGAAATATATATCACATTTGGACAATTCATTTTTTATATAATACCCGTTTATGAAAAAGTCATTACATGTATTATTAACGACCGTTTTCATTCTATACGTTGTAGTGTTAAGATCGCAGCCGGTCTCTTCAGCAAAGATTGATTCGGTTGCAAACCTTGTACTCAAAACTTTTGACGTACCTGGAATAGCAGTGGCGGTAGTGAAAGATGATAAAATAATTCATGCAAAAGGATATGGTGTTCGTTCGTTGAGCAATATGAAGAAAGTGGATGCCAAAACCATCTTTGGTATTGCTTCCAACAGCAAGGCATTTACCGTGGCGGCATTGGGTATGCTGGTGGATGAAGGTAAGCTGACCTGGGAGACTAAGGTTACCGATATCATTCCTGAATTTCGCTTGTATAGTCCTTACGTAACGGAGGAGTTTACTGTTAAAGACCTGCTTACTCACAGAAGCGGACTCGGGCTTGGCGCTGGCGATCTGATGATATGGCCGGACAGCAGCAATTTTACAAGGTCCGATATCATTCATAATCTTCGCTACCTGAAAGCAGTTTCAAGTTTTCGTACAAAATATGACTATGACAATAACCTGTATATAGTGGCAGGGGAAGTAGTGGCACGCATATCGGGTATGAGTTGGGAAAACTTTATTGAACAGCGGATCATGCAACCGCTGGGAATGTCGGGAAGTTATTCTTCCATAAGGAAGATAAAAGACAAATCGAATATGATTGATCCGCATGCCCCTGTTGATGGCAAGGTACAGGTGATTCATAACGACTGGAGTGAAACGGCAAATGCAGCCGGGGGAATATGGAGCAACCTTGAAGATATGTGCAAGTGGGTCATAATGCAGATGAATAACGGCAAATATGGTGAAGGACTTTCAAAGCAATTGCTCAGTAAAGAAGTGCACGAAGAAATGTGGACACCCCAAACTATCATACCTGTTCATGGTTCTTCAACCTATAACACTCATTTCGCTGCTTATGGATTAGGATGGTTTCTAAGTGATGTGAAAGGATACAAGCAGGCAATGCATACCGGCGGGCTTGCGGGTATAGTTACCCAGGTAACACTGATACCTGAATTAAAATTGGGTATTATAGTGTTCACCAACCAGCAATCAGGAGCTGCTTTTAATGCGATTACTGCCACTATCAAAGACAGCTATCTGGGTATAAAAGGTATTGACAGAGTGAAGGAGCAAAAGGATCGCGTGGATAAAGCTGTAGCGGAAGCAAAACAAATTACGGATGAAGTGTGGGCAAAGATAAATGCTCAGCAAAAACAATATACAGCCAGTGTTGATTTTAATATTTATGCCGGAACATATCGTGATCCCTGGTTCGGTGAAATTGTGATTTCGTCTAAGAACGGTGTACATTGGTTTGAATCGAAGCGCTCCCCCAAACTCAGCGGTCAACTCTTGTATTACAAAGGCAATACTTTTATTGCAAAGTGGAACGATCGGAGTATGGATGCAGATGCATTTGTAATTTTTTCTCTTGATACCGATGGGAAAGCCACAGGAGTGAAAATGAAGGCAATCTCACCACTTACCGATTTTAGTTTTGATTTTCAGGACCTGGATTTTATGAGGGTGGAATAGAGACAACCCAGGAATCATATAACAACCTGTAGATGTCAATTTTTTCGGCTTAGTCTGGATTTGATGTTTTAAAATTTATATCAAAAGTGATAAAATCTTTTATATCGCGAACTTTTATAATTTATAAAGCATGAAATCAATTGCAAAAAACATCTGTTTTGCTATAGCTTTTACCTTTTTGATGAACTCCTGTACTTAAGAAGGCCCTTCAGGTGCTGTTGGCTCCGCAGGTCAGCAAGGTGCTACGGGAACTCAGGTCCCAAAAGGTGATAAAGGTGACCCGGAAAATGCTAATGTAATGGAATTTACTAAGGATATCAGTACCGCTGTCTGGTCTACTGTTTGTTCTTCCACTAAAGGATATCTTAAACTTGATATCAGTGCACCCAATACCCTTACAGAAGATGTGGTTAATAACTGGGTATACCTTGAGTATGTATACACCAGTGACAGCCCCGGTCCCTGGGTACAGCTTCCCTACTACACAGAATGTAATATAAGAGTCAGAGCAGATATATCAATAGGACTGCTTACTTTAAAGAGAGACCAGGATGGATTACCCAGTACCCAATCATGGTTTAATAAAGTGAGACTTATCTGTATCAAACCAACTTCTACGGGAACGATTTCGCGGCAATCAGCTCCACTTCCTGATTTTAATGATTATCGTGCGGTGTGCCGGTATTACGGTTTACCGGAGTAGTTTTTTGATCGCCTTTGCCAGCATGTTGGAGATCACTTCACATCCCTTGTCCGAAGGGTGTAGTCCATCGTAAGTCATGTCTATAGCATCAGGGGGGTATGGGTAATCGTCGTGCCGGGGATCAAAGGGGATACTAATAAAATCGGGATAGGGATAATTTTTGTATGTCCCTGGGTTTGATGGGTCTTTAAGATGTTTGAACTTTACCAGGTTCTTTTGAGTTATCCCGCTTTTGTTGTAAAGATCAATTACAGGGAGATGTTCATATTTTCCTATAGCTTTAATGGCATCAGCAAATAGTGCCAGCGACTGATTATTTTTTTCTTTGTAAGATCCGTAAGCGTTATTCGTCATATCATTGATGTACACGAAATCGGAACGCTGCATAGGGGTAATAAGAATGATTTCAGCATCTTTGTTGAGTTGTTTGAGTTTGTCTATAATGATACGAAAAGATCCAAATACAGTTTGGTTACCGGTGTTGTTTTGATAATCTGAAATTTTACCAACGGGGCGTCCCTGCCACCAGTCATTAGTTCCAAGAAAAACACTGTATATATCAGCTTTTACAAGCCCGAGGTTATTTATTTCTTTGGCAATACCCCCGGATGTCCAGCCATTATGCCCCTGGTTAATATACTTCAGCCCCGGTATTTTTTCTGCAACTCTTGTAAGATATCCTTTTTTCAGGCGATTGTCTGTTTCATCCTGGTGATCGTTAAGATAGGTAATAGAATCTCCGATTGCTACCCAGGAGATTTGTTTTTGAGTAAAACCGTATATGCAAAAAATAATAATGAGAAGAATGACAATTTTTTTCATTCAATAGATCTTTTTTGTTTTGAAATTATATCATTCATCCTATGATGATCCATATAAATTATATTATTTTTATCCGATAAATGTAATATAAAATGCAATCCCGTGAAATAGTATTATGGGTGATTCGATTGATTATAGCAGTAATTCTGTTTTCTTTAGTTTGGAGTAAATTTCAGGTACAGCCGGATGGTTTAAATGATTTTACTGCAATTGGGATAGATCCAAAAGGAAGAATATTATATGGAATTGTTGAACTTATTGCAGTTTTGCTGTTGCTCATACCCCGTACTACAGGATGGGGCGCAATACTGCTGATTTTTACCATGACTTCAATTATTTTTTCATATTTCAGCAGCCACGAGGGAGGGACAATAAATGGTGTTACTTCAATATTCTACAAATCAATTATTGTGTGGGCAGGTAGTGTTATTCTTTTTATAAAGTACAGGGGACAGGTATTGCGTATGGTTAACAGGCTATTGAATCGTATATAGTTTGAGTGGGTGAAGATCTCAGGTTTTAGGGTTCAATGTTCATATCCCATAAATGAAAGCCTCTAACTTAGTCCGTATATAGATTTTGCAGATCTAAAGGTATTGCAATGTGCCTCTGTTATGATTTTTATATCTGAAGAATATCCCCCGCCCATTGCAACTACACAGGGAATTTGTAAAGTTTTTAGTTTTGTAAAAA
Organism: Bacteroidota bacterium; assembly: GCA_018268105.1. Lineage (GTDB taxonomy): Bacteria > Bacteroidota > Bacteroidia > Chitinophagales > Chitinophagaceae > Agriterribacter. The sequence goes on from JAFDXG010000134.1 coordinate 26,970, forward strand.
CCATTTCATCACGCTGCTTACAACCGTTTAGGGTTACACGAAGTTTTCCAAACTTATCAGTTTCGAGAATATCGACTCCTGAAAGATAAAAAGTCATATCAGGGTTAACCTGCGGGAGTAGTTTATCTAATGCTTGGTCCAGGAGCTTCAGGTACTCATCATCCCCTGTATTATCTTTCAGTGGAATATCAAGATTGCTTCTTTCCTTTTTGAAGGGATAATTGTGTTCTCCGTGCATACTGAATGTAAATACGCGGTCTTCTTTTTCAAATATTTTTGCAGTTCCGTTGCCCTGGTGTACGTCTAAATCAATGATCAGTATTTTTTTAGCCATCAATTGATAAAGCATATAGTTGGCAGCAACTGCAAAATCATTCAACAGGCAAAAGCCTTCACCCCTGTCGCTAAAGGCATGATGTGTTCCTCCGGCTACATTTAATGCTATACCTGAATGAAGGGCTGCATGGCAACAGTTGATTGTTCCCTGGGTAATGATTAGCTCCCTTTCTGTTAGCAGAGGCGATTGCGGGAATCCGATTTGTCTTTGTTCCCGGTCACTCAGTTCCTGATTCTTAAGTTTTTTCAGGTAGCCTTCTGTGTGGGTGAGTAAAATCCATTTGTCTTCACATACAGTGGGAGCAACAATATTTGTATTGGTGATAGTACCCTCATGCAGCAACTGACCGGGGATCAGATCATATTTTATCATGGGAAAGCGGTGACCTTCTGGTAAAGGGTGAGTGTACACTGGTGCAAATGCCACATATAATAATGAAGGTGTCATGCTGCAAATATCAGGTTATATTTATGTAGAAGAGGCGATAGATACTGTCGATATTTAAAATACTCCCGAACAGATAACCGGTATATTATTTTACCTTTATAGAAAAATACATGTGATGAAAGAAGTTGTAAAAATTTTAAGTATTGAACAGGTAACCCATGATGTTAAGAAGTACCGTTTTGAAAAACCTGAGGGATATCGCTTTGAACCCGGACAGGCAACAGATGTTTCTATTAATCAGGAAAAATGGAAAGGGGAGTTGCGTCCATTTACGTTTACCAGTTTAAATGAATGGCCGTTTCTAGAGTTTACGATTAAGTCATACCGGGATCATGATGGTGTTACCCATGCACTGGATACACTTCGGGCAGGTGATGAACTGATTATACATGATGTGTGGGGGGCTATTGAATATAAAGGTGAAGGCATTTTTATTGCCGGTGGCGCCGGTATTACTCCCTTTCTCGCGATCCTGAGACAGTTATATAAGGAAAAGAAAATAGGAAAGAATCAGTTGTTTTTTTCAAATAAAACTGAATCAGATATTATTCTTCGCGAAGAACTGACAACAATGCTTGGTAATAATGTGCATTTTATTTTGACCCGGTCATCCGCGCCAGGAACTGAGAAAGGGTATATAGATAAAAAATTTCTGCAAAAAAACATAAACGATTTTTCAAGACCTTTCTATGTGTGCGGGCCAGACAAAATGGTTCAGGAGATAAGCAATACCTTATTGTCTCTTGGTGCTTCTCCTGAAACGGTTGTATTTGAGCAATAGGTTTTCGGATGTCAAAAAACCTATACCTAATGAACCTACTTCCCGATTATTCTGCTGCAAATTGGATGCTGCTTGCAATTGCAGGTTTCTGTATCGGGATGTCAAAAGCTGGTCTGAAAGGAGCTGATATGCTCAATATTACAATCATGGCAATTGTATTGGGGAGTAAGACTTCTACCGGGGTGGTATTACCCTTGCTTTGTGTGGCCGATATTTTTGCTGTCTTATATTATCACCGTCATGCCAACTGGTCGCATTTTTGGAAACTGGCTCCCTGGATTATGGCCGGTGTACTTACTGGGGTATTGATAGGAAAGAATATGGATGAGTATTATTTCAAAAAATTGATGGCGATTATTATTGTGATAGCAGTATTCATTATGATTTTTCTGGAGGTAAGGAAGTCTATGGTACTCCCATCAAATAAGTTATTTGGATCCTCATTAGGACTGATAACAGGTATCACTACTATGCTGGGCAACCTTGGCGGTTCATTTGCCAATATTTATTTCCTTGCCATGCGTTTCCCTAAAAAAGATTTTATAGGTACTGCTGCATGGCTTTTTCTTTGTATTAATTTTTTTAAGCTGCCTTTTCAATTCTTTTTCTGGGATAATATAAACGCCTCAACACTCAGCACCGACCTGGTGCTGATACCTGCATTAGGTCTCGGTTTTTGGACTGGTATTAAAATTGTTTCATTAATACAGGAGAACAGTTACAGAAAATTTGTAATTGCAATGACATTGATCGGGGCAATTTTTATTTTTCTACGGTGATGAAATACATTAATGAATAGTTGAGATATTATAGATGCGAAATACTTCTGTGATAAACTGCGTAAACTGTGAGAGAAATATTTGTTCACAATTGCTGCCAACGCATACAACAAATTATTTTAAATAAAATTGCCACGAAACTTATTTATCCCGTGGCAATTACTGGTATAGTTGCAATACTATTCTTATTTCTTTTCCTTTTCTGCCGGCATCAATACAGCAGTAAAATGATTTTTGCCATTGAATAACAGTTTTGCTGCATCCTGTACTTCTTTAGCAGTCAGCTTATCAACATAAGAGTCAAAATGTACAAAACGATCGATATTTTCTCCTTCGGTTTTCATGGCAAGTAAGTTAGTGAGCCAGGCTCCATTTTGTTTAATCTGCTCTTTATGAGATTCACGCCATTGTTGTTTTACTTTATCCAGGTTTTGCTGAGATGGACCATTCTTTTTAATTAATGTAATTTCGTTTTGCATAGCTTTAATTAAGGTATCTACCTTTTCGGGTCCGCAGGGAAGTTGTACTACAAATTGATAATAGGAATAAGGCACTTTATGTAATCCCCCAAAAATGCCCCCACCGTAAATTCCCTGAATCTTTTCCCGCAACTCTTCAATAATACGGATATTCAGCACTTCTGTAACAGCGCTTGCCCTAAAATCGAGGTCCTGGCTATAGGGGATTTCTCCGTAATCAAAAGTAATGATCATACTTTTCTGTTCTTCACCTTTATGTATGGTAAGATCCTTTTCCCCGGTAATAGGACGAAGTTTACGATCAATATAATTTGACTTTTTGCCTTTTGCAGGGAGACTCGCGATATAGGTCTCTATTAATGGAATAATTTGTTCGTTATTAAAACTTCCGGTAAATACAAAATGCATTCCTGTGGCATCACCAAATCTTTCATGGTAAATCTGTATAACCCGGTCTGTATTAATGCTGTCAAAATAACTTGCTTTAGGCACATTTATCGGGGCAAGAGGGCTATTGTGATACAGTGTTCGCATAACCGTGTCAAAGAATACTGCCTGCGGGTTAGCGCTAAGCATTGTGAGTTGTGCTTTATTTTTTTGTATATACGATTTGAAAAGCGTTGTGTCTGTTCTGGGTTCGGTAAATTTAAGGTAAGTGAGCTGAAACATGGTTTCAAGGTCTTTTACCGTTGAATTACCCCTTATACCTTCTGTTGTATTGCTAAGTGTAGGCGATGCAGAAACAGATTTTCCGGCGAGCACTTTTTGTAAATCGGTAGGTGTGAAACTTCCGAAGCCCATTGCATTGATGGCAGACATGGCATAGGTGGCATTATACCGGTCAGTTACTCCATAGTTGCTTGTTCCGCCATAGCGGGATGCACCCATCAATATTTCATCATTTTTAAAATCAGTGGGTTTTAATGTAACGGTTACACCATTTGAAAGCAGCAGATCAGTTGTCCCCAGCACTTTGTTTGTTGTTTTTCGTATTACTTTTCCTGCGATAGGTTTTTTGGCAAGGAGGTCTTCGGCAATCACTTTTTCTTCATAAGGTTTTACATCTGCCTTTTCAGCCAGGGCAATGGTTTGCAACAAGCCTTCAGGAGTGGGTAGTTTTATATCATTTTTTTCCGGTCCTGTGATATAGGCAAAAATATTCTGATTCCCCCTGATCAAGTCTGCCATCCTATTAATATCCGTTACTGAAATACCCGGCAGCAACTCTTTTACTAAATTGAATTCAGCAGCAATTCCAGGTATAGGCGACTGCTCAAGAAAATGCTGAATATATTCATTCACAAAACTGGATGATTCCATTTTGTTGCGATCGTTATACGCTTTTTCATAAGTTGCAAGAATATTTTTCTTCGCCCTTTCCAATTCAGGGTCAGTAAATCCAAATCTTTTTACTTTCTCAATTTCTTCTATTGCTGCAGTGATTGCTTTTGTTGGTTCTTTGTCGCCTGATGAAGCATAAACTTCAAGGTTTTCATAACCCCGGGTAAAGTTGTTGAACATGACCCCACCATATACAAATGGCGGGTTTTCCTGTTGGGTAAGCTCCTGCATGCGTTTGTTGAGCATCGTTGTAAAAAGGGACTTTATCATATCCTGCCTGTACGCACCGTTAGTAGTAACCGGTTCAGTTTTATAAGCTGGAAATTCTACCGCCGCATCATAGCCGGTGGCTTCTTTGTCTGTTACTATTAGGGCATCATTTTCTGTATAAGGAGGAACCGTAGCCGTTTTGCGTTCTCTTTCATTGACAGGATTAGCGAGACTGCTGAAATGTTTTTTAATCATATCTTCTGCAGTTTGCTTAGAAATATCGCCCACTACAATAACCGCCATCAGATCGGGGCGATACCAGTCTCTGTAAAATCTTCGAATCGCATCATATTTGAATGTTTTGATAATGCTGTCTTTACCGATAGGAAGGCGTTCAGCATATAAAGACCCTTTGAGCAATCCGGGAAATATTTTTTTAAACATTCTTTCTTCTGCGCCTTTGCCCAGGCGGCTTTCTTCCAGAATAATCGGGCGCTCATTATCTATGTCATCATCGAGGTAAGTTACATTATGTGCCCAGTCTTCCAGTACCCTGAAGCCTTTTTCGAGATTTGCGGGTTTATCTATGGGAATTGGAAGAATATAAATGGTTTGATTAAAACCGGTGTTGGCATTAAGATCATTGCCGAATCCAACGCCTATATCCTGAAGGAATGAAACAATATCATTTTTCTTAAAATTTTTGGTGCCGTTGAAGGCCATGTGTTCTGCCATGTGAGCCAGCCCAAGCTGATCATCGTCCTCGTTGATAGACCCCGCATTTACTACCAGTCGCAGTTCTACTTTTTGTTCCGGTTTTGCATTGTGCTTTATGTAATAAGTAAGTCCGTTCGGCAGTTTTCCAATGGTGATACTGCTGTCTACCGGTAGTTTTTCATTGAGGTTAATTTGGGCCTGCAAAACAGCAAACTGCATAATTAACACTACTAAAACAGGAAGATGTTTGAGAATGAATTTTTTAAACATAGGTTTCATTTTGTGCAAAAGTATAGAAATACCCAGCAAAGGTTTTACCGTTGATACATTAAATTATGCTAAAGTTTAATGTGCTCAGAACGAAAGTTTTCCCTGGTAGAAGTCCAGTATCCTGGTGCGGAATATATATTCATACCAGGTTTGGTTAAGATTGAGCCTCGCCCTGTCGTAATTATTCTTGGTGATGAGGTATTCTGTTGAAACAATTGTGCCCAGATTGAAACGTATCTCTGCCGATCTGAAAGACTCTTTGTACTGCATAGCCTGCTCCAGCAGTGCCTTGTAGCGATTGTATGCTGAAGTCATATCCACATAGGCTTTCTCAATAGTTTGACGGAGTATGCGTTTTGTATTTTCCGATTCAAGGTTTACATATTTTGCTTGCAGTTTTGCCTTTTTCACGTTTGTTGTTACCTGAAGATTATTGAAAATAGGAATACTGAGACTTAGTCCTATATAGCTTCCAAGATTATTTTTAAGCTGATTGTTATATGATATTTTTTGTTGATCGTAATGCTGTCTTTCTTCGTACACAGGTGTTTTTATGCTATTAATCATCACATAAGCACCCGTAGCTGTCTCCGTGGTGGTAGTGGGTATCATTGAATTTGATATACTTGAATAATTACTGCCGAGACTTCCATTGAAACTTAATGAAGGGAAATACCCGCCTTTAACTACACTTACGTTTTTTTCAGCGCTTTTAACTCGCAAATCCACTGCTTTTATCTGTGCAAGATTTTGTAGTGAAGTTTCGTACACCTGCAGTGCAGTTGCCGGATACATTTCGAGCAACTCGCCTTCGGATAGTCGTTGCAGTTGCATATTTTTATCATAAGGGATATTCATTAACTGTGCAAGATTTAGCCTGGCAGTTTGTAAAGCGGCATAGTTATTTACGGTGTTTATTTCATCGCCGGAGAGTTGACCTTTCATATCAGAAAGCATATAGGACCCAATGACGCCTTTCTCCAGCAAAATATTTAATCTCTCTACCTGTTTACGGGTAACCTCAGTCTGCTCCGACATGATGCGCCAGGTATCTTCGGCATTTAATACGGTAAGATAGGCAAGGATAATATCAAGTGTGAGTTTGTCTTTAGACTGCTGCCATTCCATTTCACTGGCTTGATAGGCATACCCTGTTTGCCTGATGAGGTTTTGCAATTGTAACCCGCTGAAGAGAATAATGCCGGCATTCAACCCGATGTTTGAAGATGAAAATCGCTGGTCAATATAGCCATTGGTGAAGGGATCAATAGCTCGTCCCTGGTTCCATCCGTATCCCCAGTTGCCGTTCAGGTTGGGCAAAAGATTGGCCTTTGCTTTTTGCCAGTCTGCTTTTGCTGACTGGGCAGCCAGTTCACTTTGCTGCACTGGTATATTATTTTCAAGACCGGTTTCCACACATTCTTTTAGTGAGTATATTTTTTTGTTCAGGCTGTCCGTTTGTGCCAGGCAATATATACTGATAAAACAAGTACAAAACCCTACTATAATTTCTTTTTTCATCTTTTGTATTTTCATGGATTATTCAACTTTTCCGTCAAGCAGGTTGATAATGCGCGAACCAAATTCTGCATTTTTTTCAGAGTGGGTAACCTGAATAATGGTAACTCCATCTTCCTGGTTGAGTTTTTGAAACAGTTTCATAATTTCTTCCCCTTGTTTAGAGTTGAGATTACCTGTGGGCTCATCAGCTAAAATGAGTTTGGGTTTGGCTACCAGGGCACGCGCTATACCTACCAGTTGTTGCTGTCCGCCTGACAATTGCGTGGGGAATAAATCTTTTTTACCAACAATTTGAAAACGATCGAGAATATCAGCTACTATGGCTTTCCGTTCGGAGGATTTCATATCCTGGTATATCAGTGGTGTTTCAATGTTTTCGTATACCGTCAGTTCGTCTATGAGATGATATGCCTGGAAGACAAAACCAATATATTTTTTATACCATTGCGATCTTTGTTTTTCTTTCATTAAATGCACAGCCTCTCCCATAAAATAGTGGTAGCCTTCTGTAGGGTCATCAAGCATTCCGATTATATTCAGTAAAGTAGATTTGCCCGAACCCGAAGGTCCCATCACGGATACAAATTCTCCCTCTTGTATTCTCAAATCAATATCTTTGAGAATATAGATTTTATTGCCACCGGCAGTCACCGATTTTGAAATCTTTTTGAGCTCTATCATAATATATTTTTTTCGGGAATAGCAGTTAATACCCCCTGTTTTACTTAAAATATCATAAATACAATGCCATTCATCCGGTCGTTTGAAAATCAACGGGTTGCGGATATGGTTTTTTTTACACTGTCCGGTTTTGATACACCTTGGGTTTGATAATGATACATTTAATCTCTAAGTGTTCAAAGCCAATTTGATATATCTTCACTCAAAAATTAAATACGGATATGGCTCAAATTATATCAGAAAAATGGGGTGAAAAAGATGGTAAAGAAGTGTTTCAGTATACCCTGACCAACAGTAGTGGCGTTGAAGTAAAAATTATTAATTACGGGGGTACTATTACCTGCATAAATACCCCCGACCGGCACAATATTTTCAGAAATATTACACTTGCCTTTACCTCGCTTGAAGGGTATTTGCAGCAGGGTAACCCATGTTTTGGATGTATAGTTGGGCGTTTTGCCAACAGGATAGCTGCAGGCAGGTTCACTCTCGGGGGCAAAGTTTACACCCTTGCAAAAAATAATAATGGTAATTCACTGCATGGCGGGTTGAAGGGATTTGATAAAGTAGTATGGGATGCAGAGCCGCTTGCCGATAGAAATGGATTAAAACTTAACTATACCAGTAAAGATGGCGAAGAAGGTTTTCCCGGAACCCTAACTGTTTCGGTTGAATATCGCCTGATGGATGACAATGCAATGGCAATAGAATACAGGGCGGTAACAGATGCTCCTACACCCGTAAATCTAACCAACCATGCCTATTTCAATTTATCGGGTGGTATTGATGATAGCATATTGGAACATGAACTCCAACTGTCTGCAGAAAGTTATACGGACTCAAATGAAGCGCTCATACCTACAGGTGAAATTATACCGGTAGCAGATACGCCGCTCGATTTCAGAAAATCAAAAAAAGTAGGAAAGGATATAGCTGCTATTGCACCGGGATACGATCACAACTTTGTACTGAAAAATAAGTCCGGTGAATTGCAGCAAATTGGAATGTTGTATCATCCTGGGTCAGG
>JAFDXG010000135.1 GCA_018268105.1 Bacteroidota bacterium
GAAGAAGGCAAACTGATAGTGGGTACTTTTTCCGATAAAGGGCCTGAGAAATGCAGTGGCCTTCCGGTTCACCGCTATTCACAGCAGCAGCTTACCGATGCCTTGTCAACTAATTTCCTGAAAATTAAATGTATTGAAGAAATACATCAAACACCTTTTAAAACTACACAGTCATTCACATTTTGCAGTTTTCAAAAGAAGAAGAAAGCTGTTTAGTTGTAAATCATTTCCATAATTCTGTAACGGCCGGCCGCATCTACGTCGGAACTTTGTGTCATTAAATGATGATTATGACACATACCTATAAAATTTCCGGCATGACCTGTACGGGTTGCCTGGCAAAAGTGCAAAGCCTTTTATCAAAAGTAAATTCAGTTAGCAACGTTGCAATTGACCTGGCAAAAGGGGAAGCCACCATACAGATGGATAAACATATTGCAACGTCTGCATTACAGGATGCTTTGAAGGAATATCCAAAATATAAATTATACGAAATTGCTCCGCAACACTCACCGGTTTTTTCTGAAGAATCAGAAGAAGCCAAAACATGGTTAGCTACTTACAAGCCCATCCTGCTAATATTTGCATTTATTACCGGCATAACCTTGTTGAACGAATGGGTAACCGGTAATTTTTTGTGGATGCGCTGGATGAGTAATTTTATGGCCGGATTCTTTTTAGTGTTCTCTTTTTTTAAGCTGCTGAATTTAAAAGGCTTTGCAGAAAGCTACTCCATGTATGATGTAATAGCAAAAAAATGGAATGGCTGGGGTTATGTTTATGCTTTTGTTGAGCTGGCATTAGGTATTGCCTTTCTTACAGGGTTTAACCCCATCCTTACCAATAGCATTACCTTTGTTGTAATGTCAGTAAGCATTATTGGTGTGTTACAAAGTGTTTTCAATAAGCGTAAAATTAAATGTGCCTGCCTGGGCGATGTATTTAATTTACCCATGAGCACCATTACCATTATTGAAGATGCACTGATGATTGGCATGAGTGCTGTTATGTTGTTAACTATGTTATAATGAATGTCTTTAAACCGATAGGGCAATTTTTCTGGAAAGCATTTAAATTCCTTTTTGTACGCAAAAAGGACTGTTGCAGGTAGGTAATAAGTCATTTAAGTATAAACAGTTAGCAGAATTATGTAAGAATCCTCAAAATAAATGTTATACTTTTGTAGTAATCTATAAAATGAAAAGGTTCATCACCGCCATATTAGCCGTTTTGTATCTGGGCACTTCTTCAGGTGCAACGATACACATGCATTATTGCATGGGCAAGCTGGCCGATTGGGGGCTTGGGCACAACAAATCCAAAACCTGCGGTAAATGTGGTATGGAAAAAAGCAGCGAAAAGGATAATGGCTGCTGCAAGGATGAACACAAGTTTTTAAAAGACGATTCAGCACAAAAGGTAACTGAAAGCAACCTGCAGCTTATGCAGATGATGGCAACAGCATTACCATCTGCTTATATTCAATTACCCGAATTGGCCCTGCCTTCATTAACTGAAGAAAGCCCCAACAGCAATGCCCCTCCCCGAACGCAGGCTGTACCCGTTTACATCCGTAACTGCGTTTTCCGTATTTAGATTATTTTCCCTCTTATGAGCCAGGCAAATGATTTGCCGGGCTAAAGGCATTTCTGTATGCCATATATTATTCAATTTTTACACAATTAAATCTTTTTAAAATGAAAGCAATGAAAATGCTGATGATGGCAGCGTTGACCATCTTTTCAGTTTCCCTTTTTGCACAGGACAGTACAAAGCAAAAAACAAAAACGCCAAAGCAAAAAATGGAGATGATGAAATACAGTTGCCCCATGCACCCTGATGTAGTAAGTAATAAGCCAGGTAAATGCCCTAAATGCGGAATGGATTTAACCAAATCCAAAAAAGAGCAGATGAAAATGGAAGTGATGAAAATGTACACCTGTCCCATGCATCCGGACGTTACCAGCGACAAGCCGGGTAAATGTTCCAAATGTGGAATGGAACTGACAGAAAAGGAGCAAGGCACAGTTGTATATAGCTGTCCCATGAAATGCGAAGGAGATAAGACCTACGATAAGCCCGGCAAATGCCCCAAATGCGGTATGGCGTTAAAAGAACAAAAAAAAGACGATCATTCCAATCACAAACATTAATCAACTAAAAATAAAGAAATGAAAAAGACAATTCTTATTATATCAGCAATCACTTCCATTGCCGTGATTTCCTGCAACAGCGATAGTTCTTCCAAAGAAAGCAATACGGGTATGAACCATGACAGTATGCCTATGCCTATGCAGCAAAATACCCAACCTGATAAGGATATTAAAATGGTAGCTGCAACATTTACTTCCGTTGAACCGGCAGTAGCATCTTACATAAAAACATTGGTAACGGAGTATCTCTCAGTAAAGAATGCCCTTATAAACAGCAGTGAAACAGAAGCTGCAACAGCTTTCGGTAAAATGTATGAAGCCATGAAAGGTTTTGATAAATCATTGCTGAGCGCCGATCAGAAAAAAATATATGATGATATTGAATCTGACCTGAAAGAACATGCAGAGCATATTTCTAAAAGTAAAATTGA
>JAFDXG010000136.1 GCA_018268105.1 Bacteroidota bacterium
ACAACGCCACAAGACCAATTATTGCCATTTGTCCAGTCGGTACTAATTGTCCCTCGCCATACTGCACTTGTGGATGGATTAATCGTAACTGAAACACTACTGCACTCGGATGACCAACAACCACAGCTAAGTTCAAATGCTCGTAGATAGTAATTGCCGCTTGCGAGGGCTAAATAAGCACTGTCATGACCTAAAGTTGTGTCAGTGCCGCAACTTGTTCCTTGCCAATACCAAATAACGCCGGATGGTGGAGTGCCACTACGTGAAATGATAACAGCACATTGAGGAGAGTTACTTGTCGGAACAGGGGGTATAGCTGGTTGATTTACATTAAAGCTGTCAACGATAACAGAACTCCACTGGTTAAGACTATCCTGAAATTGAAAATGAATGTAGTGTTTTCCTGTATTAAGAAATGCACAATTTAAAGTGTCAAACAAATTTTCATTTGCTTGCTGTAAAACAAATTCTTTAATTACAATTTGGGAATAATTATTATCTAACCAATATCGCCAACTTTTCATTTTAGGAGATGTAGTTGATACCTTATTTATAAAGAAATTGCTTAACACAGAACTCCATTGTCCTTTAATATCCTTAAAGCGAATGTGAAAAGAATGCAGTCCTTGCGACAAATTAATTGTGGAAATATTTGAACTTAGTTGAAAATTACTTTGCAATGAAGTTGTATTAAATACTGAACTTCCATAGTTGTTATCAAACCAATATTCATACCCTGATATTTGATTGATTGCCATAGATGGCTTATTTTTTACAAAGTAGTTTGAAACAATAGAACTCCATTGACCTTTGCTGTCTCTAAAGCGGATATGAAAAGAATGTAGACCTACTGACAAACTATTTGTATTGATGTTTTTATTCAATTCAAAATTTTGTTGTGGCATTATGTCCGTTGAAACAACATCCTGATAATTATTGTCAAACCAATACTCATATTGGGTTATACCAGTACTTATATATGGAATATATGAATTGTACGAAGCGTCCCATCCCGTAGCATTTATTGAATCGTTGGTGATAAACTCAATATAAATTGCACCGCCCGTTGAAGTTACAGAAGTCGGAACTGAATTGCCAGAATATGAACCTAATAAAGTAGCTGTGTTATCGTTGCCGTCATAAATATTTACAATGTCATTTGTAGGCTCTGTGTTAAAGTGATTAAAGGTTAAAGTAATTGAAGAAGCGTCGGGAGGATTTATTAACCATGAGCAGTGAGAATTATTGCCGTAGTTAGTAGCTCCACTGCCATCTGAAACATTACCTGAACTTGCAGTTAATGTTGTTGTGCCATTACAATATGTTGGAACGACAATTGAAGTATAATTAGCTGTCCACCCTGTTGCCGTATTGCTTACATCGGTAGAAAATCTCACAAGCAATGTCCCGCCTGTGGATGTTACATTTGATGGCAGTGTATTTCCAGTTAAGGAAGCCAGCAGGGGTGAAGATATAGTGCCACCGTCATAAACATATAAAGTGTCACCGGGATTGCTAACACTAAAATCAGAAAAACTTAAACTAATACTCGTTGCGCCACTGGGCTGGATTTTCCATTTGCAATCAGAGTTGTTATTATAGTTATTGCTTCCACTGCCATCGCTAAAGGTACCCGAAGCCGCTGTTAAAATAGTTGTGCTATTACAAAATGTTGAGGATTGACTAAACGTACACTTGAACGCATAAGGGTATTTGTAGGAAGTTGCAGTAGGTATCCCGGATAAAACGATATAATAGTTACCTGCTGCAAGTGAGATGTTTGTATTAATATAGCTTTTTCCATTGCTGGCAATACTATAAACCGAATTGTTAGAAGAGTTTCTTACTTCTATTGAATAAACTGGCGTTGGGATATTATATACTTGTATATTTAAGTTGCCAGTTGATGGAATATTGATTCTATAGTTATCATAATCTCTTGCAGGGCTACTTACACTTTGATAAGTTATATTTCCATAGTAAAGCTCTCCTGATAAAATCTTATAAGCACGACTATTGACATTACTATTGGCTTCGTCTAATCCCTGCATAATATCAGGAAATTGCTTTGTTAATTCTGTGTGCCATGTTGTGCTTAACGGCAAACCTGAAATTCTTGGTAATGTAAATAAGTCCGCATTTACAGAAAGAAAATTATTGATGTTAGCACTATATTCGGTTACAACTCCATCGCCAGCAATAGGCAATGCTTGACCAGTACCCACCAAACATGAATAAGACAAATTGGTTGAAACAGTTTTATTATTGATTCCTGTAATCCATTCGCCAGTTAATCCATTGCAGTTTACATCAGCATTATAAAAATTACTGCCCGGCAAGTCCTTTAAATAATCGTTGTCTTCTGCCCCGTTAAAAAGGTATGCTCCCTGCTGTGATGAAACTAAATAGTTTGTTCTCAAATCCCGAACAGCTTCCGATGATAAATCTACACCTGATATTCCTGTACCAAAATCAGTTGCATTGGAACCACCATGCGGTGTACCTACTGTTACAAACTTTGCAACATGATGATTAATATTTGGCTCTTGCCAAATAGAAGGATTTTGCAAATATTCCCTTGCCGCAAGTCCTCCCATGCTATGCCCGACCAATATCACTTTGTCCTTCCCTGTTATTGCCAATACATGGTTAATAGCATCTCTTATTGCAAGCCCTTGTTTGACAATTGCTGACTGATTGCTTAAATTATTGATTGAGTTGGAATATGGAGTGCCGTCATAGTTTACATCAAAATTTACAGTATAATAATCATCGGGATGTAAAGTACTAAGGTTAGTAAAGTCGTGATAATCGTTAGTCTTATTAGCAGTAGTAACGTTTTGGTCATAGTTCAAACAAAAATTCATATTGCCACCATAAGACCATCCGTAAGTATTTTTCATAGAATTAATTAACTCATCCCATGTTGTATTTGCTCCTATTAAACCATGAATAAAAATAATTGGATATGGAATATTCTGTGCTGCCCATGGGGCATGATTAACATGTATAGTTGTGCCAGCTATATTGTTCAGGTGGTCGGTTTCAGGAATTGTTTCGTCATAGTTGAGATTTACAATAATGTTGTAATTGCCATCTGTTGTAATTTGATAAGGCACCGGAAAAGTTAGTTGTATATTATTACTTGTTGCACCTGACGCTAGTGCTTCCATTGAAACTTTCCTTATTACTGTTGTGGGGATGGAGTTAGTTGGGGAAGAAATCAATATTGCTGTTTGTGTATTAGCAGCATTTGTATTACCAATATTCTGTACGTTAAATGAAATAGTTACTGAAATGCCAACATGCACGGGATTGGGAGCAACTACAGTTACATTACCGATAATTGCAAGGTCAGCTTGAGCTTTTGCTGTAATAGCAAAAAAGAATAAAAGATTAAATATTTGAAGTTGCTTTAGCATTAAACTGTTTTATTGATTAGTGGTCTTGTGCTGCAACTTTAATATTAATTGGCAAATTACCATTTGGGGTCGTGGAACCAGAAATATTTTTGAACTGAACATGTGGATTGAAGGGAACAGAACCTTCTTTCCATGGTGATGAACCCCCATAAATACCAACATCTGCTCCATCAGTACCACTATTATGTCCTGCTGAAGATAGTTGCAAATGATAATTGTGAGAATAGTTGAAAGTATTCCCAGATTGATTGATAAAAATGCTGTTTATACTTTGATTAAATATATTGTTATTCCATATTATTGTAGGGCAGAGGTTTGCAAATGTCCCATAATTAGTGGGTATATCTTCAACAAAAAGGTTATTTTGAAAAACGCTATTGCCAGAAATACAACAGTTGGGAGAACAACCGTAATAGTGCATAGAAGGAATTGCGATAAGAATATTATTTTGTATTAAGCAATTTTGACAGCTAATAGTACTAAAAAAAATGTTGTTGGATAAAGTTGCGTTAGTTGTACTGACAACCCCATTAATAATGTTATTAAATAATACATGGTTTGTAATGTTACCCAAACCTATTGTACCCCTAACTACGTTTTCGTTTATTAAAATATTAGTGCATGGATTTCCTGGGTTTGATAAGTTATTAAAATTGCATCTGCTAATAGAGTAATTATTGACTGAATCAAAACCATTTCCTCCTAAGATTATATCATTTAGCAAATACAGTCCTGAGATTTCTCCACCCTTAGCGCCAGATTGAAGAGTAAGAGTGCCAGTTACAAATGTAAAATTGGTTGCACTTGTTGAATCTGGATTATGTCCTACACCCAAAAGATGTATTCGTTTATTAATGGGTACAGATAAAGGAAAGTTACCTCCGGGAACATAAATTGTGTCGCCATTTTGAGCTTGTGTAATTGCTAAATCTATTGTCGTATAGAAACTTGGTAAACTTCCATTTTGTACTGATATTAAATTCTGTGCAACACAGTTATAGCTTGTCAATGCGAACACTAAAAAAATGAAAACTACCCGTGTCAGTTTTATTTTTCTCATAAACTTAGTTTTAGTCAGTATTAATTTTGCGTACTATAAAAGTAGTATTGTTGTTTAGGGTATCGCTCTGGCATGACGCACAACGGTAGGGCTTGCTGCTGCGCTGGCATTCAATGTTCCTTTCGCCCGAACGTCAGCCGAGTAGCGAACCCAAAGCCGAAGATAAGTACAAATGCTGAACAATGAATTTTCAGCCTGGAACTATAGATGAACAGCGAACAAAAGCTGATGTTTATTCCGTCAGCCAGCGATAGCAGCAAACCCAATGTAGTACGCCGTTCAGTCTTGTCGTTGGTCAATTATCATTGTGTCAAACATATACCAAAACAAAGTGTCATGGCTTATTATTCCGAACTTCGGCATTGTTTTGATTTCTCCGTCATAAGGGTTCGTCAAAAGATAAATTGTATCACCATTCTTTTTGTATTTACCATAATAAACGTCTCTGCCTAATAGGTTTGATTCTGTCAAAACATAATTGTCACCCTCCTTGAAGTCAAATTGAAGAACATTTTTCGCTCCCGATTGGTTAACGACTTTTAAAACTGTTCTTTCGCTGGCAATGGCATTTCTTTCAATTTTCTTGTAAATGGTCACACTCAAGAAAAGCACCGCAAGAAATGTCGGAATAAAATTTAAAAATGTTCTACTTGTCCTGAATGATTTATAATCAACAATAGCCAATAAAATTGTCAGGATACAAAGTATAACAAAAGGTATTTGTTTTAATTGGTCAAACAAACCTAATTCCTGTCTTCCAATCTCGTGGTTGATAGATGCGACTCCAAAACCTAAAGTCAAAATGGTTAATATTATTCGCAGTGTAGTTTTCATTTTGAATGGCGTACTACGGTTCAAGGCTTGTAGCCGTACGGGAATAAGAGCACGTCTGCCGATAGCCGGACTTGAAGGTAAACAGAATTTTGAGTTTAATAAAGTGGCTGCGTAAATTAGGCGAAGCGTACGCAGCCACT
>JAFDXG010000137.1 GCA_018268105.1 Bacteroidota bacterium
CTTCAAGTGTTTTTTCCATCTGTTGCAGGTCGAAATCATTTATCGGACGTTCTTTTATGCGGGGAGCCATATAATTAATCATTCCGCTAATATCATTCTTGTCCGCAAAAAGGTTATTCTTCACGTCTATGATCTCTATCTTTAACCCGGAGCAAAGTTTATCATCACGTTTACGGATAGCTGCCACGAGAAAAATTACAAGGGTTATACCTGCACCGATCCACAGCGTAACTGCAATAAACCGCCATATTTTTCTTCTGTTTGCTCCCATTATTTATTTTCCGCTTAAAATGTTTTTTATTTCCGGTACGAGTTTATCAATATCACCGGCACCGGCTGTAATTAATAATTTGTCTTTACTGTTTTTATATGTTTCTTTAATCCAGGTCAGTAATTCATTCCTCTCCATTATCCTCACATGACCCGGTTTCATCCTGTCGGCTATCATTTTACTTGTTACTCCTTCTACAGGCAATTCCCGGGCAGGATAAATTGGCAATAAAATCACTTCGTCTGCCAGGTCAAGGCTCTGTGCAAATTCATTCGTAAAGTCTTTGGTACGACTAAATAAATGTGGCTGAAAAATCAGCGTGCATTTTTTATTGCTGAACAATGATGCGGCACTTTTGACCAATGCTTCCAGTTCGGCAGGGTGATGTGCATAATCATCAACATATACTATATCATTCCTTTCAGATGGAGCAATGATATACTCAAATCTTCTTTTTACCCCTCTGAAAGCTGCCACGGCTGCTTTGATCTTTTGTGTTTCAATGCCCAGTTGTATAGCTACAGCTATAGCAGCAGTCGCATTTTCCACATTATGCAACCCGCCCATATTCAGGTTAACATTTTCTACTATTTCATTTCTGTTCTTTACATCAAACACATAGCCGCCATTACCCGAGACAATATTTACAGCGGTGATATCTGCCGCATCATTGCTTAGTGCATAACTAAAATGATGATCTGCATGCAATGCACCTTTTTTTTCTAATCCAAGTTTACTGATCAATATCCCGCCTTTTTTTATTCTTCCTGCAAAATCCATAAAGGCTCTATCCACTTCTTCCGCAGTGCCATAGATATCGAGATGATCCGGATCCATAGCGGTGATGATGGCTATATCAGGACTTAACTTCAGAAAACTCCGGTCGTATTCATCAGCTTCTATTACACAAACATTCCTTTCATTACTCCAGAAATTGCTGTTGTAGTTAGCTGCAATACCACCAAGAAAAGCATTGCATCCATATCCCGAATGACGCAGGATATGTGCTACCATGGTAGATGTAGTGGTTTTGCCATGAGTGCCAGCCACACAAATATTAAAAGAACTTTCAGTGATAATTCCAAGCACATCACTACGCTTTAACAATTCATAACCCATTTCACGATAATATGACAAACCGGCATGATCCTTTGGTATTGCTGGTGTATATACTATAACATCTGCATCTTTGGGAACAAGTGCTGCATCATCACTATAGGTAACGCTTATACCTTCTTCTTTTAATTGTCTTGTCAATGCAGTTTCCGTTTTGTCGTAGCCGCTTACATCTTTTCCTTTCCATTTAAAATACCTTGCTAATGCGCTCATCCCAATGCCGCCGATTCCAATAAAATATATTTTATGTATATCGTTTATCGTTTTCATTCTGCAGGTACTTCCTGTTATATGAGTTATATTTTTTTCAAAATTTCTTCCGCCACTATTTCGTCAGCATTGGTAATTGCCAACCTGCCGATATTTGTTTTCAAAATCTGTTGCCGCTGTTCATCTTTCGCCAGACGTATTGCTGTTTCAACCAGTTGGTCATTTGCATCACTGTCTTTTACCAGTATGGCTGCGTTTTGCTGTACCAGTTGCATTGCGTTCACGGTCTGGTGATCTTCTGCCGCAAAAGGATAGGGTACAAAAATGACTGCCTGTTTTGCGACGCATAATTCCGCTACTGACATGGCGCCGGACCTTGATATCACCACATCGGCAGCAGCAAAAGCATATTCCATTTGTGTGATAAAATCATTGGTCCATATATTAGCTTTATCCCTGGTCAATGTCTTTGCCCTTGCTGTAAATAACTTCCCCGTCTGCCAGATCAACTGCACATCATTCTTTTCAAATTCATCTATTTGTGCCGCAATGGCTTCATTTATTGATTGAGCCCCTAGGCTACCTCCGGTAACTAGTATGGTTTTTTTGCCGTGTTGCAGACCAAAAAATTTTAAGCCTTCTTCTTTGCTGATTTGACTCTGAGCAATTGATTTTCGCACAGGATTTCCCGTTACCATGATCTTATCAGCAGGAAAGAATGACTCCATTCCTTTTGTGCCGGTAAATATCATTCTCGCCCTTTTGCCCAACTGCATATTTGCTTTGCCGGCAAATGAATTTGCCTCATGAATAAAAGTGGCAATTCCCTTTTGCTGGGCAAAACGTAATGCAGGAAAACTTGAATAACCTCCTACTCCTACTACTGCGTCAGGACCAAATTCATTAATAATCTTCCTCACCTGGAAAAAACTTTTGATAAGCTTATAAGGCAACCCAATATTTTTTATCAAAGAACTTCTGTTTAACCCGGCAATATCCAATCCCTTAATAGGATATCCCGCCTGGGGTACTTTCTCCATTTCCATTTTCCCTTTTGCCCCTACAAATAGTATTTGCGTATTACTTTCTATTTTTTTCAGCGCATTGGCAATAGCAATAGCCGGGAAGATATGCCCCCCTGTTCCTCCGCCTGCTATGATTATTTTTTTTGCCAATACTTTTCTTTTATTCATTTATTACCGGCACTGTTTTGCCTTCCATTTTTTCTGCATTACGTGCCACACTTAATATGATACCTATAGACATGCAGGTAAAAAGAAAACTGCTGCCACCCATACTTACCAGTGGCAGAGGTACCCCCGTTACGGGAAACAGGTTTACATTAACTGCCATATTTACCAAAGCCTGTATGACCAATGTAAAACTTAATGCCAGCGACAAAAAGGCCCCGAAGGCGAAAGGACATTTCTTGAATATCCTTATACTTCGGAACAAGAACAACAGGTAAATAAACAGTATTAGTATACCACCGATAATTCCATACTCTTCAATTATAATTGCATAGATAAAATCACTATAAGGGTGGGGCAAAAAATTACGTTGTTCACTATTGCCGGGCCCAAGTCCCAGCCATCCGCCTTTGGCTATGGCAATTTTTGCCTGCTGCACCTGGTAGGCAGTTTCTTCTTTATCAGCATATGCAAAATCCTGTATACGTTTGATCCATGTGGGGATTCTGCCGATATGCAGTATAGAGGGTAATTCTTTTGACTGGTGTTCTTCTTTATTATAAAATCCAAAGGCTATAGAGATCAACAGTAACAAAGGAATTAAGGCGATGCCGATTACCATAGCAATATGCTTTATGCTAACCCGACCAATGAACATCAGTATTAAGCTTGTAGCACCTATAAGTAATGCTGTGGACAAGTTAGCAGGAGCAATAAGGCTGCATATAATGAAAACAGGAACAATTAGCGGAAGAAAGCCCTTTTTAAAATCCTTGATTTCATTCTGTGAGCGACTGAGCTGTCTTGACAAATACATAAACAGTGCCAGCCTGGCCAGGTCTGAAGTTTGGAAAGTCAGATTAATGATCGGCAGTTTTATCCAGCGTGTTCCTTCATTAATTTCCGCGCCAAAAAACAATGTATATATAAGCAGAGGAATGGCAATTATAAATAGTATTAATGCAATTCGGGAATATAAGGTATAGTTTACCCGATGAGCAAAGTATATAATAAATAACCCGATTGCAGTAAACGCAAACTGCTTAAACAGGTAGGATTCTGCACTGCGGGAAAGACGATAGGCCAGCGTGCCGGTACTGCTATAGATAACCAGCATACTCACCAGGGTGAGCAACACAACTGCTGCCCATATTACCCTGTCGCCTTTTGTTCTGTTAATAATTCCCTGCATGTATGAATTTGAAATTGTGTCTTGCACCTTAAGCCTTACCTTCTTAACCCTTACTTCTTATGTCCTGATACCTGATACCTGATACCTAATACCTGATACCTGATACCTAACACCTGATACCTGATACCTGATACCTCACAATTCCCTCACTGCATCAATAAACTGTCTTCCCCTGTCTTCATAATTTTTAAATAAATCGAAACTCGCACATGCCGGGCTCAGAAGTACAACATCCCCTTTGTTTGCCAGGTGAAAAGAAGCCTTAACTGCTTCTGATGCACTGCCGGTATTTACCATCACCTCCACATGCTTTCCAAATGCTTCATGAATTTTGCGGTTGTCTGTTCCAAGACAAACAATGGCTTTCACCTTTTCTTTTACCAAATCCAGGAGCGCCGAATAGTCATTCCCTTTATCAACACCTCCGAGAATAAGGATCACTGGTTGTTTCATACTTTCAAGCGCATACCAGGTGCTATTGACATTGGTTGCCTTACTATCATTGATGAAATCTACCCCGCGAACAGTAAGCACATGCTGCATGCGATGTTCGAGCCCTTCGAAATTTTCAACAGCTACGCGTATTTTTTCTTTGCGTATGCCAATTGTGGCGCCGGTTAAAGATGCTGCCATACTATTATATTGATTGTGCTTTCCTTTTAAAGCAAAGTCGTACACACTAGTCTCAAAACTTTCTCCATCAATAGTTAGTATCATGTCTTTGTCTCTGATAAAAGCGCCTTTGGGTAGTTCTCTATACATAGAAAATGGTAATAAGTTGGAATGTAATGGGTTTTCTTTTATATACTGTGTAATCACAGGATCGTCAGCACAGTAGATAAATATATCTTCCGGCTTTTGGTTTTTAACAATATTGAATTTGGATCTTATATATTTTTCAAATTTATACTCATACCGGTCGAGGTGATCTTCCGTAATATTGAGCAGTACCGCAACATCAGGTCTGAAATCTATGATATCATCCAACTGAAAACTGCTGATCTCCGCTACATACAGTGGCTTAGGGTCTTCAGCCACTTGTCTGGCAAATGAATATCCGATATTGCCTACCAGTGCTGCATCCATGCCGCCAGTTTTACAGATATGATATATCAGAGATGTTGTGGTACTTTTGCCGTTACTCCCGGTGATACCTATTACCCGACTTTCACCCTTGAACCGGTAAGCCATTTCAATTTCACTGATTACTGCAATACCCCTGGTTCTTATTTTTTTAACCAGTTCGTTTTTTTCAGGTATACCCGGGCTCTTCATTATTTCATCGGCAGCTAAAATTTTTTCTTCGCTATGTTTTCCTTCCTCAAAAACAATATTGTTATTGCGGAGTTCGTTTTTATATCTTTCTTTCAGTGGACCAGCATCAGACAGAAAGACATCATATCCCTGCTTACGTGCAAGAATAGCCGCACCGACTCCGCTTTCGCCGCCCCCCAGTATTACAAACTTTTTTGACATCTTCTTTTAGTTGCCTTTTACATTTATTATTTAGCGCATTTTAAATGTTGCCAATGCAAATAATACGCATAGTATTGTTACAATCCAGAACCGTACAGCAATCTTGCTCTCATGATACCCGAGCTTCTGATAATGGTGATGCAAAGGACTCATCAGGAATATCCTTCGCCCTTCACCATACCGGCGTTTGGTGTATTTGAAATAACTTACCTGCACTATCACACTCAGGTTTTCTACCAGGAACACCCCACAGAAAATGGGAATCAGTAATTCTTTTCTCACAATAATTGCCAGTGAAGCAATAATACCACCTAAGGCAAGGCTACCCGTGTCGCCCATAAATACCTGGGCAGGATAGGCGTTATACCACAAAAAACCGATACAACCACCTACAAATGCGCCCACGAAAACCGATAACTCGCCCAGGTTGGGTATATACATAATATTGAGATACTCGGCAAAGCGGGTGCTTCCACTAACGTAAATAAATATCCCCAAACAGGCCCCGATCAATGCGCTTACTCCCGCTGCCAGCCCATCAAGGCCATCGGTAAGATTTGCCCCGTTTGATACCGCCGTGATAATTAGTGTGACAGCGATGATATAAATGATCCAGGTATATTTTTCCGCCCCCTCTCCTATCCAACTGATAAGCTTGCTGTAATTAAACTCATGGCTTTTTACAAAAGGAATAGTAGTAATGGGGGTTTTAACAACAGCATACCTGTGCTCTTTGCCTTCAATAGTTACAATTTCATCGCCTACTTTCTTCTCTCCTTTTTTAAGAAGAGGCGCCGTTTGACCGGCAGTATTGGGTTCATAATACTCCCTCCATACCACCACTTTCTGATTGAAATAAAGTGTAGCCCCAATGATGATTCCCAGCCCAACCTGACCAATAATTTTAGAATACCCTGCCAACCCGTCGCTGTCTTTTTTCTTATATTTTTCTCCTTTTGCCTGTGCGGCTTTGCGTGCTTTCAGTTTCAGATAGTCATCCATAAACCCGATGAAACCAAGCCATACCGTACATAGCAGCATCAACCGTATGTATATTTTATTGAGGTCTGCAAACAACAGGGTAGGTATTAGTATGGCAAGTAATATGATTATACCTCCCATTGTAGGGGTCCCTTTCTTTTGCTGTTCCCCTGCAAGCCCCAGTTCTCGCACACTTTCTCCTATCTGTTTTTTTCTCAGCAGATTGATGAGGCGCTTACCATAAACTGTAGATATGAAAAGCGAAAGCAAGACTGCCATCAGTAGCCTGAAAGTGATGAAATTCATCAACCCGCTTCCAGGGAATTTTATGCCCTCATATCTAAGCCATTCAAATAAATGATACAGCATTTGTGCTTTCTTATTTATAAATTTTTATTTACCCAATAGTGCAAACATGTCTTTCAATACCTGCTTGTCATCAAATGGATATTTCACTCCTTTTATATCCTGGTATTTTTCATGCCCTTTTCCGGCTATCAGAAGAATGTCTTCTTTTTCAGCCAGGTTTATGGCCGTTTTTATAGCTTCTTTACGATCGGTAATAGAAACATACTTACGCCGCAGGGAAGGCTGGAGCCCTGTTTCCATATCCCTGATTATCTCTTCAGGCACTTCACCCCTGGGATTATCAGAAGTAAACACCACTTTATCACTATGCTCACAGGCTACTTCGGCCATAATCGGTCTTTTGGTTTTATCCCTGTCGCCACCACAGCCTACTACCGTTATTATCTTCTCGTTTCCCTGTCTTAGTTTTTTTATTGTACTCAATACATTCAGCAATGCATCCGGTGTATGTGCGTAGTCAACAATACCTATAATTTTTTCGGAAGGAGATACGATATAGTCGAATCTTCCCTCTGCACCAGTAAGATTGCTCAAGGCCTGTAATACTTTTTGCTTTTCTTCACCAAGACATATAGCTGCGGCATATACCGCCAGCAGGTTATATGCATTAAACTCTCCAATCAGCCGGAAATGTACCTCCTGCTCATTAATATTCATCAATAAGCCGGTGAGATTGTTTTCAAGGATCTTTCCTTTAAACTCTGCCAGCGTACGCAGGCTGTACAAATGTTTTTTTGCATTGGTATTTTGCAACATCACCAAACCTCTTTTATCGTCTGCATTGCTAATTGCAAATGCTTCTGATGGAAGGCTGTCAAAAAAAGATTTTTTTACCCTGATATATTCATCAAAGGTTTTATGATAATCGAGGTGATCGTGAGTAATATTGCTGAAGATGCCACCGGCAAATTGTAACCCGCTAACACGGTGTTGCTGAATGGCATGACTGCTGCACTCCATAAATACATGCGTGCAGCCTTCGTCCAGCATATCTTTCATCAGTGCATTTATGCTGATGGCATCCGGTGTAGTGTGTGTGGAAGATATAACGGTATCGGATACCTGGTTTTGAACGGTGGAAAAAAGCCCGCATTTGTAGCCAAGCTCCGAAAACAGTTTAAAGAGCAGAGTAGCAATAGTGGTTTTACCATTGGTACCAGTCACTCCCACAACTTTCATTTTTGAAGAAGGTGATCCGTAAAAATTATCTGACATATAACCGGCTGCCAGTGCGCTGTTTTCAACAATGATATAAGTTACCTCTTCCGATAATTCAGCAGGTAGTTGTTCTGCAACTATAGAAGTTGCGCCTTTCATAATGGCCGATGCAATATAAAGGTGCCCGTCCTGCGTAGTACCCCTGATGGCAATAAAACAAGACCCCGCAGTTATTTTACGTGAATCTATCTGCAGGTCGGTTACATTCACAGCAATGTTTCCCAGAACCGAGCGAATGTTTACCTTATATAATATGTCTTGCAAAACAGCCATCTATAATATCAAACTGATTGTAGTCTTTAATTTAATTCCAATGTTATTGTTTGTCCTTTATTAAAAGTTGCACCTGCAGCCGGCGACTGATTCATTATCCTTCCGCTACCCTTTGCCTGTACTTTTAAATTCATATTTTCCAGCAGGTAAATTGCATCTTTAAGTCCCATTCCTTTCAGATCGGGAACAATATTGTCTGCTATTGCAAGCGCATTAAGTGCAGGGGTATAATTATTATTATACATATAGCTCCATAGATCTGAATAACTGGAATCCTGAAAACTGACTTTCATTTCTTTCATAATATTTTTTGCATCACCCGTATTACCACTCCACTTGTAGTAATTACTGTCGACTGCCTTTTCTGCTAAATATCCCGGCTGGTCATCTTTGCGTTCTGCATACAGTTTATCAGCAATCTCTCTGAATACCGGCGCTGCTACTGCACCACCAAAATGCCTGACAGCATGTGGCTTGTTTTTGATAACCACAATACAACTGAAGACAGGCTTATCAGCCGGGAAATAACCGACAAAAGAAGATTGGTACACTCCATCATTGTATTTGAATTTACCATCATTTACTTTAGCCGTACCCGTTTTACCGGCAACAGCATATACAGCGTCTTTAAAAACTGATTTTGCTGTTCCATCAATGCATACTGCCCGCAGGCATTCCTGCAATTGTCTCAGTGTTTCCCGGGTACATATATTTTCGTTGATTACCTGAGGTTCATACTTTCGAAGAATATTCCCGTCTCTTTCAATATCATTTACAAGATAAGGTTTCATTAACCTGCCATCATTGGCTACGGCATTATATACAGTAAGCAGTTGCAAAGGGCTCAGCATCACTTCATAACCAAAACCCATAGAAGGTAATGTTTGCAGATGCCAGTCCTTTCGTTTGGGGTCTTTTACTGTGGGTCTAAACTCCTCATTGAGATCTATTCCCGTACGGGATGTCAGTCCCAGAGTTTTATAGTGCTGATAAAACTTAGCGGGGTTATTGTTGTAATAATTGTAAGCCAGTTTTGCCATAGCTACATTACTGCTATGTTCAAAGCACTCTTTAATAGTCATTACAGATTTGGGCGATCTTTCAGCATCCTGTATACGTCTTCCTTTCAGCATCCATGTACCATTTTCAATGTTCACGAGGTCAGATATGGTAGCATATTTGTCTTCCAGTACAGACATCAGCGTGACCAGCTTTATTGTAGAACCCGGTTCAGAAGTTTTCAATGCATAATTGTCATTTTCAAAATAGGAACCATCGGGCATCAATCCCAGGTTAGCTATTGCTTTTATTTTGCCGGTTGCTACTTCCATCACAATGGCGCATCCTTCCAGCGCCTCATTATCAATCATCATGCGCATTAGTGCTGTCTGGGCTATATCCTGCATGTTTACATCGAGGGTGGTAACAATATCTTTTCCATTTTCCGGTTCAATTTCAGATCCTTCCACAGGAACAAAAGCACCACCAGAAATTCTTCGTACCAGGCGTTTTCCGGAAACTCCTTTTAATAAGCTGTCATAAGTTTTTTCCAGTCCAACATTTTGGGTCACCACCTGCCGGTTACCATCCACATACGACCTTGATAAACCAATAGTGCGGTTTGCCAGCAGTCCAAACGGAGTAAGCCGCTTTTCCATATCTTCTATAATAAAACCGCTTTTGTTTCTTCCCTGTCTCACCAACGGCAGTTTACGCAGTGCCTGGTATTGCTCAAAGCTGATTTTCTTTTTTAGCAAAAAATACCTGTCTCTTTTGCGGTATGCCGATTGAAGTTGTTTCTTATATACCGCCGCCGGCTGGTCTTTAAATAAAGTACTCAAACCGATACTCAGGGAATCAATGTTTTCTTTAAATCTTTTCCCGTCTTTTTCACGCAGCCCGTCTGCAAGAAAATCTATATGAATGTCAAAGAACGGAATAGAGGTACTTAGCATACTCCCGTCTTCGCTATAGATGGTTCCTCTGTCGGCATCCAGCGCACGGTATTCAAGATGCAGGCTATCACTCAGGCTTTTCCAATATGTTCCCTGTACCTGTTGTATATACAAAGCCTTTCCAACTACAAAAAGACTAAGTACTACTATACCGAGGAAGCATAGATAAACTCTCCATAATATGTCTTTCTTTATTTCCAATTGTTCTGTTATAATTATTTATCGTCGGTGATAATTTTCACCGGCGGCTTTTTCAATTCTTTCAGCCCAAGAGGTTCTGCCGCTTTGGCTATTTCACTTTGCTTACCTCGCATCATCAATTCGCCTTTCACGGTTTTATATTCATATTGCAACTCTTTAAGCTCCCTTGCACTGCGGTTTATATCCTTAATTGTATTTTCTGCATAATGACCATTGTATATATATATAACTGCCAAAACCGCCAGGAAAAGGAAGTAATAAATATTCTTCACGATCCACTGGTGGTTGATCCATTTTTTCCAGCCTGCCTCTTTTTTTATTGGCTGTTCCGAAGGCGGGCTGCTATCCTCAATTTCGTTTGGTGGCTTCAATGTGTTTATATTCTCCATATTTTAATAAAGCAATCGTTGTGTAATGGAAAGTGAAAAACATTTCTTCACCCTTTTTATTTAACCCTTCTTCCCTCTTTACTTTCTTTCTGCAACTCTCAGTTTTGCACTACGGCTCCTGGGATTCTCCCGAATTTCAATGGCAGAAGGTAAAATTGGTTTTTTAGTTATCAGGATAAATGGATTTTCTGGTCTTGTTCCAAATAGTGAATCAGGTACCGCTTCATCAAACCCTCCACTACGGAAAAAGTTTTTAACCAGCCGGTCTTCAATACTGTGAAAAGTGATGATGGCAGCACGGCCGCCTTTCTTCAGGAGGGAAGGGAGTTGCCTGAGTAATTCTTCTAACGCTCCCATTTCGTCGTTTACTACTATGCGTAGCGCCTGGAATACCTGGGCAAAGTATTTGTTGGGATTACCTTTCACCGCTGAAGCTACTGCAGTTCTAAATTCATGTACTGTTTTGACTGGTGTAAGCTGACGTTGCTGAATGATGGTTTTTGCCAGCGTTTTTGCATTAGTTACTTCTCCATATTGCTCAAACAGCTTATGAAGCGACTGTTCAGAGAAGGTTTCAATAATGTTTGCAGCCGTCAACTCCTGCCGCTGGTCCATTCGCATATCAAGCAGTGCATCATTGAAGCGGGTGGAGAACCCCCGGCCTGCTTCATCAAACTGGTGACTTGATACGCCAAGATCAGCCAGTATACCATCTACTGCATCTATATTATGCAATCTCAATATCCTCTGCACATGACGGAAATTGTATTGGAAAAAACTAATACGCGGGTCTTCGGGAACATTTTGTCTGGCATCTGCATCCTGATCAAACACCAGCAATCTGCCAGTTTCACCTAGCACACTGAGAATTGCCTTACTATGCCCACCACCCCCAAATGTGCAGTCCACATAAGTTCCACCTTTCTTTATTTGCAGAGATGTTATTGTTTCGCTGAGCAATACGGGTATATGGTATTGTTGCGACACGATATTATCCCTCTTTTTTAGCAGCCATTACTTCCTGCGCCAAAGAACTGAAAGCTTCGGGTGAAAAAGTGTCAAAGAGCTGTTGGTACTTATCTTTATCCCAGATTTCAATTTTGTCAATAGCCGAAAGCAAAACAATATCTTTTTGCAATCCGGCATATTCCATCAGGTTTTTTGGTAACAGAAGCCGTCCCGCACTATCCATTTCTACCGTTACCCCATTCAAAAAGTAGCGCCTGAATTCACGTACTTTTGCGTCAAAATCATTCTTATTGCTTATTTCTTCAAATATCGGCTCCCAGTTTTTCATGGGATACAGGGTTAAACAACGCTCAAACCCCCTGTTAATAAAGAAGCTACCGGTTTCTCCTTCCGGGATTTGCCTTCTAAATCCTGTTGGAAAGAGAAACCGACCTTTTGCGTCCAGAGTAGCTTCATATTCCCCTAAAAACCGTATCATTTACAAAGCGTTATATCAAATTCCCATTTATTCCCACAAAATAACACATTTTCCCACCTTAAACGCAAGTTTTAAATTAAATATTTTATCCACAGCAAATTTTTTTTCGGAAAGCCCTTTCGTTATAGGGGTTTAGGGGGTTTTTATGAGGTGAGCCGAAGGTGTTGACCTGCTTTTAATGTGGATTAATGTGGATAGCTGTGGAAAAGATGAAATTTCTTGCGGGATCGCAGAGAAGAAAGGAGAAAATTAAGGGGATCTGCATAATTTTTTTTGCACGGGAGGTGATGCTGCTACTATCAGTGCCTGTGGAGCCGGTCCCGATAAGCGAAGCGAAAGCGGGATCACTCACACCGGGATTTGGCAATACTGTTCGGCAATGGCAAATGACGTAGCGGATATGAAGAAAACCCGGGAGACACAAGTGATGCCTGCAAATTATATACTCCTCCTTACAGAAAACGCCGGTTACAAAAAACAAAACACTCTTGTGCTGTCATTTCGAGTAGATAATAAAGACGCTAAATCAATGAAGCTATGACAAGAAGTACCTTTGAGATTACTTCTCCCGCCGCAACATTCATCCAATTCAAATCTTGATGCTTGCTGGATCGTAAGGACGGCGCAGGAGTGTTGATAATTTTGTAGCTTTTACAATACTTAAAGCCTGCAAATAGTCCAGAATTTCGTCCGTCACTGCGAACCACGTATAGAACGCTTAATTGTTACAGGCACCACCAAAGTGGTGAAGCAGTCTCCAGGAGGTATTGACAACTAACTGCTTAGCAATACGTCATTGGCATCCCACCTTCATGTTGTATTGATCTAAGTATGTATTAAGTATATCTATCCTTTTAGTGCGGCTTTGAGTCCTTTGCGTAATTTCTTGGCGTACTTTGCGGTAAAAAATAACCGCAAAGGAAATACAAATTTTTTCGCAAAGATCTTAAAGAAATCCTACGTTTTGCAGGCATATTTGCCTTATAGTTTCACGAATTGACGAATCTATCCCCCGGGTACTAATTACCACTTTCTGTAAAGAACCTGACCACTTCTTTCCTGTACTTCTCACCAATAGGGATCTCCTTTTTATCTATTTGTAACACATTATTTTTTATTGCTGTAATAGCGCCGGCAGCAACGATAAAGCTGCGATGTACTCTTTTAAACTGCTGTTCCGGCAATAATTTTTCGATTGATTTCATTGTTATGTGCTTAATGAAGGTGCC
>JAFDXG010000138.1 GCA_018268105.1 Bacteroidota bacterium
AAAAGCTACTACCGCTCCCGTTAAGCCAATACCGGCTACCATAGAAGTAGCAATACCGCGTTTTTCCTTTGCGGTTAGTTCAGATACAAGAGTAATACCCGCACCCAATTCTCCTGCCAGCCCAATACCAGCTACAAAGCGTATCAACTTATATTGATCTACATTCTGTACAAATCCATTCGCAATATTAGCTATTGAATACAGCACAATGGATCCAAACAGTACACTCAGCCTGCCTTTTTTATCTCCCATTACACCCCATATAATTCCCCCAATCATCAATCCCCACATTTGCCAGGTAAGTATCAGTTCGCCGTCGGTAAGTATTTCCTGTTCAGACAGTCCGATATCTTTGAGGCTGGGTATTCTTATTATTCCGAAAAGCAGGAGATCGTATATATCTACAAAATAACCTAATGCCGCTACAATTACGGCAATGCTGAATATGGAAGCATTCGTTTTGGGTGAAGACATGAGAGCTGAAATTTAAAAAATGCTATGCTATGTTGTTTTTTTTTGGGCGAAAAGTAATTTCCATAATACCGGAAATGTGGTGACCAATACTATGATAATTACGATTACTTCAAGATGGTCTTTTAATTCAAAGCCAAACTGTTTTCGTACCCATATTTGCAAAAAGTGCCCGGCAAATATCATACTGATCACCCAGGCAATACAACCCACAATATTATAAAACATGAATTTCTTCCGGCTCATGTCTACTATGCCTGCCACTATGGGTGCAAAGGTTCTGATGATGGGCAGGAACCTGGCAAAAACAATAGCACCTCCGCCATGTTTTTCAAAAAAATCATGAGCATCGTGCAGGTATTTTTTCTTAAAAAGAAAACGATCTTTCCAACTGAACATAGCAGGTCCTATTTTTTTGCCAAACCAGTAACCAACAGTATTACCCAATATCCCCACAAATGAAATCAATCCTGTCAGCAACAGCAGATCAATCCACTCATTGTTGATGCCGGCGATACCTAATTCCTTAAAAAATTCGTGTATAATGTTGGTGCTGTAGATCCCTGCTACGAATAGCAGACTGTCGCCCGGAAGGAAGAAACCAATAAATAATCCGGTTTCGGCAAAGACAATAAAAAGTAATAGCCATAACCCTCCATTTATAATATAAAACATCGGGTTAAGTAAATCTTTCCAGGTAAAATTTTTGTGCAGGTGCACTTCTGGCTTTTGAGTGAGGTTTGCTATATCTGCAATAACTGTTATATGCCCGTCTGCATGTATTCTTACAGAGTCTGATGGATTAACCGAAATATTTGCAAAGCCCCTGTTGTCTGTTTGATATATAGTATCTCTTCCACCATTTGAAATAGTTACTTCTTTCAGGAGTTCTTCATATTGGTTCAAAAATTTTACCTCAATCTGCTGCTGTGCCAACAGGGTAAAACTTAAAGAAATAAAAAATGCCAGGCTAAAGAGTCTTCTCATCATATACTAATATTGATATATTGTCTGCGGCAGCAATGTTGCAATTTCCGATATCAACTAAATATCAGAGTTTAATAAAAGTTTTTAAGCGCCGCAAAATAAGCAAAAAACCATTTGCGAGACTAATCAGGAGTAAAAGCTAACGCTTTTTTATCATCAAACTCACCTTCAGACCGGGCAATTACACAGCTTGCGAGTGTATTGCCAATCACATTTACAGAGGTGCGCGCCATATCCATCAACTCATCGATGCCGTATATCGCCATTATAGGCCAGAGTGGGAAATGGAATGTAGAAGCAGTGGCGATAAGAATGACCAGAGAAGCCCGTGGTACTGCCGCAACACCTTTGCTGGTTAATATCAGCGAAAGCCCAATCATCAATTGCTCACCAAAACTTAGATGGATACCGGCGGCCTGTGCCACAAATACCGAAGCCAGCGACAGGTAGAGTGTGGTTCCATCAAGATTGAAGGTATAACCTGTTGGGATGACAAAAGAAACGATCTTCCGGGGTACACCGAATTTTTCCATATTCTCCAGCGCTATCGGCAAAGCAGAATCGGAACTGGTGGTAGCAAATGCAATAGATACCGGCTCTTTGATAGCCTGGATAAATTTTTTTAATGGAATTTTTGCCACAAAAAGTACAATAGGGAGCAATACCACTATCAGAAAAGTAAAAAGGGCAAGATATAATGTAACCAACAGTAAGAGTAAGTTTTTTAAAATATCTATCCCTAAGTGCCCTACGGTAATTGCAATAGCTGCACCCACACCAAACGGTGCGAAATACATTATGATCTTCGTAAAACGAAACATAGTTTCCGCAAGACTCTCCGCAAAATCAAGCATCGGTTTTTTCTTTTGATCGCTGAGCAATGCAAGCGAAATACCGAAGATCACACTAAATACCACGATGGGTAATACATTCCCCTCGTAGATGGATTTAATAATATTTTCAGGAAAAATGTCTATGATATGATCTTCCCAGTTTTTGCCTGGGGCATCAGGCAGTTTTTCGAGCAGATGAGGCGGATAGGCAATATTGGCACTGTCAAGAATTGCCAGCATTTTTTCCTGCATAATTTTTTCTGAAGACCGTGGTAGTTCTTTCAACAATGCAGGAGGTACTTCTATACCTTTACCGGCATTGGTAATATTAATAAATACCAGTCCAATGATTAATGCAAGAGTGGTAACGATTTCAAAATATAAAATAGATTTCCAGCCCATTCTGCCAACCTGTTTGAGGTTGGAATGACTGGCAATACCCACCACGAGAGTGCCAAACAACAAAGGGGCTACAATAGTTTTTACCAGCCGGAGAAATATTTTACTTAAAAATTGCAGGTTGGGAGTAAAATGCGGAAAGTCGAGCCCTAATTCCACACCTATGGTCATAGCTACAAGAATCCAGGTGGTTAAAGAACGCTTATATATTGCAAAGAGAATCAGACTTGCAATGAATATCCAGCGACAGGCAAAAAGAAATCCTTCATGTAGTATAATCCAATGCTCAAGGTGTATAAAATGAAGAATGGAAATTATGCTAAACAAGACGAAAGCAATAATACCTGCGCTGCGCTTATTCATATAACAAATGCTGATAAGGTTTCAAAACTAACAGAAAGTTTAGTGTAAATGAAGCTGAGCACAATATATTTTCTATTATTCGGAATTATATTCATTGTGAAAACTTTATTTGTAAACTATATTATTGAGAAAATATCAATCTGATGAAGGTGTTAAATTGTTTGATTTGCAGAAAAAAATATAGGTTTTCATTGGTTTTGATGAGAATTGATTACTTTTCAATCTCATTTTTTGTAAGATATATATTACTAAACTGCAAATCACTATATGGGTTTATTCGTTCGCAAATCAATTAACGTATTGTTGTCAGAAGCCGCCGAGTCGGAAAAAGGCTTAAAGAAAACCTTGTCTTCCTGGTCGCTGATTGCATTGGGTATAGGAGCTATTATCGGAGCCGGGTTGTTTTCAATTACCGGAGTAGCTGCCGCCAGTTATGCCGGTCCCGGAATTATGGTTTCATTTGTAATTGCAGCTATAGGATGTGCTTTTGCCGGGCTTTGTTATGCAGAGTTTGCCAGCATGATACCGGTAGCAGGTAGTGCATACACATATAGTTATGCCACTATGGGTGAATTTATAGCCTGGATAATCGGTTGGGACCTGGTATTGGAATACGCTGTGGGTGCTGCAACAGTAGCCTCTAGCTGGTCGGGATATTTGAATAAATTATTTGTATCATTTGGTGTGTCGCTTCCCGAACAACTCATGATGACCCCATTTGATGTTGGAGCAGATGGGGTTTCGCATGGTATACTTAACCTGCCTGCAGTATTTATAGTGGTCATAATGTCGTTGGTTTTAATAAAAGGTACCAGTGAGTCGGCATTAGTGAATACCATTATAGTAGTATTAAAAGTGTCTATCGTATTGGTTTTTATTTTTGTGGGTTTCAAGTATGTAAGGCCCGAAAATTTGCATCCTCTTATCCCGGAAAATGAGGGTGAGTTTGGCAAATTTGGCTGGACCGGTGTTATCCGGGCGGCGGCAGTAGTGTTTTTTGCATATATAGGTTTTGATGCGGTGTCCACGGCTGCTCAGGAAACAAAAGATCCCAAACGCGCTATGCCTATTGGTATCCTCGGGTCTTTATTTATTTGTACTGTATTGTATATCATTTTCGCTTACGTTATGGTAGGCGTGGCCCACTATACTGAGTTTGGCGCCGGTAGTTCTTCTGATCACCTTGCACCCGTGGCTACAGCAATTGATCACATGGGGGTCGCCAATGCAAACGGTGTAATTACACCCGCCTACCCCTGGCTCAACAATACTATTATTATTGCCATTCTGCTGGGATATTCTTCGGTGATACTGGTGATGTTGCTGGGGCAAAGCCGTGTATTTTATTCCATGAGTGCCGATGGATTGTTGCCTAAATTTTTCTCCAGGATACATCCGAAATTCAGGACACCTTCAAGATCAAATATCTTTTTCATGATATTTGTAAGCCTTTTTGCGGCATTTATCCCTGGTCGCGTAGTTGGAGAAATGACCAGTATCGGCACATTGCTTGCATTTATACTGGTTTGTATAGGTGTAATGGTTTTAAGAAAATCAAACCCCGATGCACCCCGTGCATTTAAAACCCCGTTGGTTCCTTTAGTTCCAATATTAGGAGTAATAGTTTGTTTTGGTATGATGGCATTTTTGCCGCTCGATACCTGGATCAGGTTGATTGTGTGGATGCTGATTGGGTTTGATATATACCTGTGGTATGGTATCAGGTATAGTAAACTTACATCCGGTATGGCAGATACAAAAACGCAGGGAAATAAAGTTGTGGGAAGTTGTGGTCTGGTACTTTCCCTGGCATTGATTGTTGTAGCTTTTGTTCATCACCAAGTATCGGGTGGAAATGATATTGCATTGTTTTATTTTGCCCTGATTTTTTCAGTAGTTCATATCGTGCTGTATCTTTTAAGAATTTCCAAAAAATAATGGTTGAACAAATACTGAACCTTCGAATTGTCGGTAAGGTAAATGAAACTGCAGAAACGGTAAGTTTTTTACTTGCAGATACTGCAGGCAGAGAAATTTTATATAAGGCGGGGCAGTTTCTTACACTGATCTTTAGCAGGGGGCAGCGCGAAATACGCCGATCCTATTCAATATCATCCCCACCAGGGAATAATCAAGTAGTTCGCATTACTGTAAAGCGGGTGCATAATGGGGAAGTGTCGCGGCTTTTATTGGATCAATATCATACCGGTGATATATTAAAGGCCACACTGCCGGCCGGGATGTTTGTGCAGGACGAAAAAGTTGATATAGCAAGAGATGTTTTCTTTCTGGCAGCAGGGAGTGGTATAAGCCCTGTTTTTTCGTTTCTGACAAATATTTTACATAATACTACTAAAACATCGGTAGTATTAGTTTACCAGAATCACACCAAGGAAGACACTATTTTCAGGTCTGATTTAATAAGGATTTCAGAAAATTTTGCCGAGCGGTTCAAATGGTACGATTTTGTGAGTAGCCCCGAAACGGGGATGCATTTATCCTGCAGGCTGAATAATGAAATACTTGAAGCATTGATTCCTGCAGCAACACAATATCAACCTGCTGATTCTTTATTTTATATATGTGGCCCGCCTTCGTTTATGCGTATGTGTCAGTTTACGGTTTTGCGAATGGGATATGAAGAAACACAGATAAAAAAAGAATATTTTGTTATTAATACTCCGCCACCTGCGCCATTGATAGTTAATCCTGCTGAAAGAGTTGTTCTCCTTGAGGGGCTGGCAGATGAAATCACATTTGCTACTATGTATCCAAAGACGATTCTCGAATCGGCCCTTGAGCAGGGTATTGCTTTACCTTACAGTTGCCGGGGAGGTCGGTGTTCTACCTGCGTGGCAAAATGTGTTCGGGGAGAAGTAGTAATGAGCATGAATGACATACTTACAAAAGCTGATATCAAAAACGGGCTGGTACTTACCTGTGTGGGTTATGCAGTTACCGATATAGCGCTTACTTACAAACAGGGATGAAATAAGTATCTCACAGATGCCACAGATGTACACAGAAAGAAAGATATTATGCAGGTGAAATTATCAACCCAATTCACTTCATGTCTTCAGCAGTGAATGAGAATGGAAGCAGATGACGGATATCGTCTATCATCAAAACTTTTCCTTCCATACCCGATAATATCAGGCGAATTGGAGTTTGCTGTTTTGTCTGGGTTTCCAGCAGGCTCTGGCGGCATATACCACAAGGAGCTACAGGACGATTGCTTGTTGATGTTCGTTTATTATCGTAACTGATGGCAATTGTTTCAATAGGAATATTATGATGAGTAGCTGCTGCAGCAGCAAGCACAACTCGCTCCGCACATAAGCCCGCAGGTGACGAAGCATTTTCCTGATTGCTGCCTGAAATAATAGCGCCATTGGATAATAAAGCAGCAGCACCTACACAGAACTCTGAATATGGGGCATAAGATGTTTGGGTTGCCAACTTAGCTTTTTGCAATAAATTTTTGTCAACCCCGGCAAGTGAAGATGTGTCATCAAAAACCTCGTATACAAAACTAATTGCTTCTTTTCTCATATAAATTCTATTACCCCTAAAAAAGCTGATTGCTGAAAGCTAATAACTGATAGCTGACTGCTGATCGCTGAAAACTGACAGTGTTACTTTATCCTGCTGAAAATCCGGCTCCATCTTGGGCCGCCATTCCAGCTAAACCATATCAGCGAGGCCTTTCCCACCACATGGTCTTCCGGCACATACCCCCAAAAGCGGGAGTCTTGCGAATTGTGGCGATTGTCACCCATCATCCAGTAGTAATTCATCTTGAATGTGTACTGATTGGTTTCTTTTCCGTTGATCATAAATTTACCGTCTTTTTCTTCAAGCGTATTATGTTCATATACGGAGATGATCCTGCGGTAAAAAGGAATGTTTTCAGAAGTTAGTGTAATAGTTACATCTTTTTTGGGTATCCATACAGGTCCGTAAAAATCTTCACTCCATTTATATCGGGCAGTATCATTGGGAAATACTGAAGGGGTATATCTCTTTACATCTTTCACTACACTTTCTACATAAGGAAGTTTTCGCATACGCTCAGCTTCATCAGCGCTTAGATCAATCATATAGGCGCCATCTCCGATGATTCCAAACTGCT
This sequence comes from Bacteroidota bacterium, assembly GCA_018268105.1. Classification (GTDB taxonomy): domain Bacteria; phylum Bacteroidota; class Bacteroidia; order Chitinophagales; family Chitinophagaceae; genus Agriterribacter. Next base: position 7,186 of record JAFDXG010000138.1, read on the forward strand.
GCCGGTCGGGATTTGTTTCTACATTAAAATCATTTTGCAAAGTTTCCTCATCCAGTATTTGACCTTTTTTGGTTTGAACCGAATAGAATGTTGAAGAGTGGGGTGGTACGTAAGCGGGTTGACCATTGATGTACAGGATGGCATCTTTGAGCTGTAATGTATCGCCAGGTATACCCACACAACGCTTGATAAAGTTTTCTCTTTTATCCACGGGTCTCACTATAATATCATCCCGTTCCAGAATTGCCTGTCGGTCTCCTTTGTATTCGTCTCTGAGTGCGTCATAGTAATTCATATTAGACTGATATGCCCCGATGACTGTGTCACCTACCGGGTAATTGAATACGACAACATCGTTTCTCTCTACGGGACTTGACCAGAGTCGTTTGTAAGGAAGCTCAATCCATTCTACATACGATTTGGTATTGATAATGGGAGCGGTATGATGTACAAATGGTATAGCCAGTGGGGTATTAGGTAATCGTGGACCATAGCTTAATTTGCTGACAAATAAGAAATCATTCACCAGTAATGTTTTTTCCATACTGCCTGTAGGAATAACATAAGCTTCAAAAATAAAAGTGCGGATAATAGTGGCGGCTACTACTGCAAATACTGCTGCATCAATCCACTCACGGGCAGATGATTTCTTGTAATTTTTTACCACCGCATTACCGGCATACCTTTCATTTTTAGAAAATCCCAGATAGGGGAAATATATGAACGGAAGAAATACAGTAGCAGCATGATGTAGCAACGAAAAACGACCGAAGTGTTCTACAAATTTGATAAAAATCCAAATGGTAATAAATTGGCCTACAATGGGTATAAACTGTAAAAAGAACCAATATTTTTTTAGTGGCATTTTTACCACCATCTGCCACATGTTATAATAGGGTATAAGCGCTTTCCAGGGTTCGATGCCGGCTTTTTTAAACATTCCGTAGAGTCCGATATGAAAACCAATCACGCATAAAATGAAAATTATCCAGCCCATGCTTATTAAGCTTTATTTTTTAAAGTCGCCAAAAATAGCATAAAATCATTGATTAAGCAGATATGTCGCAGAATGTGGTAAAATGTTACGGCAAAAAATTCTACAAAATTGTTAATCCCGGTTAACAATTTTGAAAGGACTGAAAACAGGTTCAGATGATTTCTTCAAGAATCGTAGAAATTTTTTGAGGATTAGAATATACCATAAAATGATGTCCGCCGGAAATTACATGTGTAGATTTAATATTTTGTAGGGGAAGAATTTTGTCTTTATCACCATGCAAATGATATACTAGAGGGGGAATCCATTCATTTTTCCAATTGAGTATCTGGTGAATTGCCCATTTCAGATAGCCCGGGTCAACATCTTTACGGTATTCCTCTGCCAGTTGTTTTTCTTCACTGGTAGTTGCTCCCAGGAAATAATTTTCAATTGGAGATAAGAATTTCAAAGGGCGCATTCGTTTCAGGGTCTCACCTGGAATTAAAGCATCCAGTTTTAGTTTACCCGAAACTCTCATCCATCCGGGTAATTCGTGGTAAGATTGTACACTGGAGATAAGAATTACTTTGTCAACAGGTATATGCTTAGCAATTTCAATGCAAAGCATTCCTCCAAATGAAACACCTATAAGTGTAGAATTGCCGGTATGTATAAAACTGCACATACGAAGGGCATAGTCGCTAATTGCTTCGTTTTGCTGCGGTGGCATCCAGTGCAGGTAATGTATATTCCAGTCTTTATTCCAATTCAGTTTGCTGAATATCCTTTCATCAGAGCCCAGTCCGCACAGGCAATATACTTGTTTTGTCATGATTACATTTCGCGAATTACATAGGTGCTGATATCTTCTTCAACAATTGTTTTTCCGGATAAAATCACAAGCCGCTCCACTACATTCCTGAGTTCCCTTATATTACCTGTCCAGTTATTTTCCTGGAGCGCTTTCAATGCTGCAGGAACAATAGCTTTTTTGGCAATCCCATATTCTGCACAGATATCTGCAAGAAATTTATCTACCAGCAGCGGTATGTCGTCTTTTCTTTCGTTAAGCGACGGTACATGAATTATGATAACGCTGAGCCGGTGATACAAATCAAGCCTGAACTGTTTTTCATCTACCTCCTGCAACAGGTTTTTATTAGTGGCAGCAATCACCCTTACATCTACACTAATATCTTTATCACCACCTACACGGGTTATCTTTCCCTCCTGTAATGCCCTAAGCACTTTTGCCTGTGCCTCCAGGCTCATATCGCCTATCTCATCAAGAAAAAGCGTTCCGCCATGTGCCTGTTCAAATTTTCCTATACGTTGTTTAACGGCTGAAGTAAAAGACCCTTTCTCATGACCAAACAATTCGCTTTCGATCAGTTCGCCGGGAATAGCTGCACAGTTCACTTCAATCAATGGTCCCTTATTCCGGTTACTTTTTTCGTGTATCCATCGGGCAACCAGTTCTTTTCCTACGCCGTTTTCACCGGTGATCATCACTCTTGCATCAGTAGGTGCTACTTTGTCAATAGTATCTTTAATCTTTTCAATCGGTGCTGAATCACCTATCATTTCTTCAACTTTTGTAACCTTACGCCTCAGTACCTTGGTTTCTGTTACGAGGTTTGTCTTGTCCATGGCATTACGAATAGTAATCAGCAGCCGGTTCAGATCCGGAGGTTTTGAAATATAATCGTAAGCGCCTTTTTTTACAGCTTCTACTGCGGTTTCTATAGTGCCATGCCCTGAAATCATTATAACAGGTACATCAGGGTTGATTTCGCCGGCTTTATCAAGAAATTCAATCCCGTCAATTTTCGGCATCTTGATATCGCATAAAACAACATCGTAGTTTTTTTCTTTGAATCGTTTTAGCCCTTCTTCTCCATCCCCTGCCTCGTCTATTTTATAGCCTTCATATGAAAGTATTTCTCCTAATGTTTTACGAATGGCTTTTTCATCATCTATAATCAGTATACTTGACATATTTGTGTTTGCTGGTTTGTGAAGTGCCTAATGAAAATTTTTTCAAAAATAAGAAATTAGAATCAGCCATTTTATCTGCATTTTTGGTCAAATTTTTATCCCTAAAATAGGGTATAGTGTTTTGTGCCGGCATTCTTAGATCAGACTGTACCTTTGTTGAGCTTATGACAAATAAGCTGTCGGTGATAACCGATAAGTGATTTGCTGAGGAAAAACAATCAAATCTGAAACCTTCTTTGATATGAATAAAAAAGTATTTATTACAGGTGCTACTGCTGGTTTTGGTGAGGCGTGTGCACGTAAATTTGCAGATGAGCAATGGGATATTATTATTACCGGCAGACGAAAAGACCGTTTATTGAAGCTGAAAGCGGAACTTGAAAAAGTTAATGGTGTTCAGGTGTTACCATTGTCGTTCGATGTGCAGGATCGAAAGCAGGTTTTTGATACCATTAAGCAAATACCCGGGGAATGGCAACAAATTGATGTGCTGATAAATAATGCCGGGCTTGCATTGGGCCGGGAGTATTTTGATGAAGCGGATATAGATGAGTGGGAGACAATGATTGATACCAATGTAAAAGGGTTGCTGTATGTATCCCGGGCATTGTTACCATTTTTTATTGAAAAAGGGAAAGGTCATATTATCAACCTTGGTTCAGTTGCGGGAAAGCAAGTGTATGAAAGAGGAAATGTGTATTGCGCATCCAAGTTTGCCGTGGAAGCTATTAGCCAAAGTATGCGCATAGACATGCTCAGACACAATATTAAAGTAACAGCAGTGCACCCCGGGGCGGCTGAAACCGAGTTCTCCTTAGTCCGGTTCCGGGGAGACGAAGCAAAGGCTAAAGCGATATATGACGGACTTAAGCCATTGACAGCCAGAGATGTGGCTGAAGTTATCTACTATTGTACCACAGTGCCGGATCATGTATGTATCAATGATATTATCGTTTGCCCTACTCAACAGGCTGACGCCATTTATTTCAACAGAAAATAATTTAGGCAAATAATTTGCGTTGATAAAGGTAGCATAGTGCTGCGGGATTGTTTTATATAATCCTCAACTGCCAAACCCTGTAAAACGCAAATAATGAAGAAGTTTTATTTTTCTCTTGTCGTCTTTCTTTCAATGGTCTCTGCTAGGGTTATTGCCCAGTCAGACAATGTTATTCGCATCAGCCCCTGTGACAATCAGTCTATTTCAAAACAGGCAGACAGTATTAAACACCTTCTTGAAAGTGGTGGTTTTGCTATACTCAGAGAGGCGTCTATTACTATGGAGAGTGAATACGAAATACCAATAATTGTACCGATGAATGAAGGTACCTGGTACCAGTTTGTATTTATCGGCGATATAAAATCGAATACTTATGAAGTAAGGATGTATGACTACAGCGAAAGACAGGTGGTGTACCAGAAGAAAAAATGGGGAGATATAGACGGGAATGTGATCAGTTATTCTTACATTCCTAAAGTATCGGAATACCATATGATAAAGCCGTTACAGGTAAACAGCCTTCACAAAAAGAACCTTTGTGGTTATGTAATGCTCTTCAAAAAAACAGTAGAGGATCCTAAGGCTTCAAGATAAAGTATCATTTAAATAAAGTAAAAAATTTATTTGAAAAACTGTTGATAATATTTCAACAGGACTCTCGTTTTTGATCAATTGCAGATTATCTTGCACATTCTTTTGAACCATTGAATTTATACACAACATGAGTTACGCTTTTGAGGACATTACTCCAAACTACCGAGTACAGCCTGGCAAACAAATTGTTCCCTTTTCCTACAGAGTATCCGGCCTGTTGCTCGTATTGGTTTCGCTTTACAGTTTTAGCAGTTGTGGGCAGACTTATTCAGAAAACAGTGGTAATGGTAAAAAAGATACTACTGACCATGATTCTGTTATTGTCCAAAAAGAAGCTGCAAAGCCCGTTGTACTTGATACAGCAGCCTATAATACTAAGATGCAGCAACTCGCAAATGGAGATAGTTCCGGACTTTGGCCGGTAAAAGGTATTTACCCGCTTCCCGGTGCAATCCTGCCGTTTAAAAGAGTGGTGTCTTTTTATGGAAATCTTTATTCCACACGAATGGGTATTTTGGGTGAATTACCACCGGCCCAGATGTTGGCTAAATTGAAAGAAGAAGTAAAGCAATGGGAGAATGCAGATTCAACCACTCCCGTTCTGCCGGCCTTACATTATGTTGCCGTTACAGCCCAGGGAAGCGCCGGACGAGACGGTAAATACCGTTTGCGTATGCCTTTTCACCAAATTGATTCTGTAAGAAATATGGCTAAGCGTATAGATGCCATAACATTTGTAGATATACAGGTAGCCCATAGTACACTACAGCAGGAAGTTCCCCAGCTGGAGAAATACCTGATGGAACCTGATGTACATTTAGGGATTGATCCCGAATTTTCAATGAAAAAAGGAGAACGGCCAGGTTCTGTGATTGGTACGTTTACTGCCGATGACATCAACTTTGTTATCAATTATCTGGCTGATCTTGTAAAAAAATATAATCTGCCCCCAAAAATCCTGATTGTACACCGGTTTACACAGGGAATGGTAACCAATTATAAACAGATAAAACTTCGTCCAGAGGTGCAGGTGGTGATGGATATGGACGGATGGGGCATGCAGGCACGTAAAATCAATACGTACAGGACATTTATTTACAAAGAACCGGTGCAGTTTACCGGGTTTAAGCTTTTTTACAAAAATGATTTCCGTGAAAAAGGCAGTCGCTTAATGACACCCGGGGAAGTATTGAAGCTGAAACCACAACCTATTTATATTCAATACCAGTAGTTTTTTTGTTGTGAACAACTTGTCCGGAGAAATAATCTGTTTTCATGAAGAACAGAAATAACAATGTTTTGTAAAATAAGAGCAGTATTCCCCCTGTATAATGTGTACTTTTGCCGCCTAAAATATTGATTATGCAAAAAATATGTACCGGGCTGCTTGTAATGGTGATAATGGCTTCATGCAACAGTAATGGTAAAACCGGTAATTCTTCTGTACATTCCGGGGATTCCAGTTTTGTACTGAATGGCACTATCAACGGATTAGACAGTGGTTTAGTTATCCTGTTTAATGTGCAGAAAGGTGAGGAAGCAGAACCCGATACTGCTAAAATTATTAAAGGACATTTTGAATTTAAGGGATATGCTGCGGAACCTCAGTTGGCATTTCTGGCATTGACTCAGCAAGATGGTCCTCGTCAGCCGCCATTGCCGGTATACCTGGAAGCCGGTGAAATAAAAGTAGATGGACCCAAAGATTCACTTTTCACTGCTAAGGTTACCGGATCTGCTGCTCAAAAAGACTTAGATAAATTTAATGCTCTTGTAAAACCTCTTGAAGAAAAACAAAAGGCTTTGTATATGCAATACCAGCAGGTAGCCCCAACTGGCGATGCTGCAAAAATGGAGGAGATACAAAAAACTTATGAAGGACTGCAGGACGAAATTAAAACGGCGGTAGCAAAGTTTGTTAAAGAAAATCCTGCATCTTATGTATCAGCATTTCAACTGGCTCAGGTATTTGCTTATGCCGATGAAGTAAAACCGGCAGAATTAGAACCCCTATACAACGGATTGGATGAAAAAATTAAAGCTTCTCATTTTGGCAAAGTTGTGAAGGATGTTTTGGATAAATCAAAGACTACTGCTATAGGTGGTGCTGCACCCGAGTTTACCCTTAATGATGTAAATGGTAAGCCGGTATCTCTTGCTTCTTTTAAAGGGAAATATACATTGGTAGATTTCTGGGCTAGCTGGTGTGGTCCCTGCCGGGTGGAAAACCCTACTGTGGTGAAAGCTTATAACACCTATAAATCCAAAGGTTTTGAGATACTTGGTGTATCTCTTGACGATAAAAAAGAAAACTGGGAAAAAGCTATTGCACAGGATAAGCTTGCCTGGACACAAGTGTCTGATTTGAAAGGATGGAGAAGTGATGTAGCCGCTTTATATGGCGTAAAAGCTATTCCAATGAATTATCTTCTTGATAAAGATGGGAAAATTATAGCTAAAAGCCTTCGTGGTGAAGAGCTGATTAAGAAGCTTGGTGAAGTGCTGCCCTGATGTGTGGAGGAATATGAGAGGGACGGAGGAAGCTATCAGCAGTCAGCAATGCATACTTTCAATATTTTAACTTGCCTGTCTCACTTCTCAAGTTTATCATCTCACATTAATCAGTAATTCTCTTAAAAGCCATGGAAAAGTTTACCGCAGGCGGTCAATGCTTTTTACCAGCTTAATATCTTTATATATTCCCCGGATAGCGAGCAGAAGAAAAACTGGTATCAGGAAATAAAGACCAGACCATATTGTAAAGTTGCCGTTGGTAAATGGTTTAATCTTTAAATAGTAAAACAGGCTGCAAATAATATAAACTCCAAGTGCAGCAAGTCCCAGTTTTATCTGCATGCCCCTGTTCTTATAAAGAAATATTGCGATCAGGGGAACCAGTCCCAGACCTACGGTAAAGATGAGCAGAAAAAGGCTGCTTCCGGCATTGACACGGTCAAATTCATTGATGCCTGCTGTAATTCGTGTTCCGCTGTATATTGAGAGTTTAATAGTAAGAAAAGCAAGAACACCTGCAAGTAATAACCACAGAGTTTGAATGCGCTGTAACATAAATTTTTTTAATTTATTTGTTCACCTGAATCCTTATATCTTAACCCCTATACCTCAACCCTCAAGCCGTCGCCACTTCACCTGCTTCTATTTCGGGATAAAGTGGAAACTCCTTCATAAATTCATGCACTTCTTCTTTTACCACTTCAATTTTTGAGTTATTGTCAATATTATTCAATACAGTATCTATCATTTCCACAATAGGTTCCATGTGCACTTCTTTTAATCCACGGGTGGTTATTGCCGGCACACCTACTCTTATGCCTGAAGTAATGAATGGACTTTTATCATCAAAAGGTACTGCATTTTTGTTAAGGGTGATATGGGCTTTGTCTAAGGTCTCCTGTGCTTTCTTACCGGTGATATTTTTGTTTCTGAGATCAATCAGCATAAGGTGATTGTCGGTGCCGTTGCTGATAAGATCATATCCTCTTTTTACAAAAGATTTTGCCATCGCCTGGGCATTTGCAATTACTTGTTTTGCATATACCGTGTATTCATCTGTCAATACTTCACCAAAAGCTACTGCTTTGGCTGCTATAATATGCTCCAGTGGACCACCCTGTATACCGGGGAAAACAGCGAGATCAAGTAATGCACTCATAGGTCTAATATTTCCTTTCGGGTCTTTCACCCCAAAAGGATTGTCAAAATCATGGCGCATCATTATAATTCCGCCTCTGGGTCCGCGAAGGGTTTTGTGTGTAGTAGATGATACAAAATGACAGTGTTCAAACGGATCATTCAGCAGTCCTTTAGCGATTAAACCCGCTGGGTGTGCAATATCTGCCAATACCAGTGCACCTACAGAATCTGCAATGGCCCGAATACGCTTATAATCCCAGTCGCGGCTATAAGCAGAAGCACCACAGATAATCATTTTAGGCCTTTCTGCTTTGGCAGTTGCTTCCATGTGGTCATAGTCTATTGTTCCGGTTTCTTTTTTGACACCGTAAGAAAGTGCCTGGTAGTATTTGCCACTGAAATTTGCAGGGCTGCCATGCGTGAGATGGCCACCCATGCTCAGGTCAAGTCCCAGTATCTTATCCCCGGGTTTCAGGCAAGCTAAAAAAACTGCGGTATTTGCCTGTGCACCGCTATGGGGCTGCACATTAGCCCAGGATGCATTGAATATTTTTTTAAGACGGTCTATAGCAAGGCTTTCAATTTCGTCTATCACTTCGCATCCGCCGTAAAATCTTTTTCCGGGGTACCCTTCTGCATATTTATTAGTGGGTACTGAGCCCATTGCCTGTATAACCTGATAGGAAGTAAAGTTTTCTGAAGCTATCAGTTCAATGCCATTGCGCTGACGTTCAAGTTCCTTATGCAGGAGATCAAATAGTTGTATATCTTTTTGCATGGGCCAAAAATAATGCAACAATCCCGAATTTTGCTATTTTCACGGTTTAAAGCATACATATCAATGCTCCGTAATTTCAACCCGATACATTTTCTCAGGAAGGATATGTGTAAATAAAACTAAAGAGAAACAGATGAAAGCAATAATTCCTGTAGCGGGAGCCGGCACTAAGCTGCGTCCTCATACTTACACTCAACCCAAGGCGCTGATTCCCCTGGCCGGTAAAACTGTTCTAAGCATCATAGTGGATCAACTGGCGGAAGCTGGTATAAATGAGTTTGTATTTATAATAGGCTATCTCGGCGATAAAATACAGGATTATGTAAAGGAACAGTATCCAAATCTAACTTGCCATTTTGTTTTTCAAAATAAGCGGCAGGGACTGGGTCATGCAATCTTTCTTACCAAAGACATAATAGGCTCTGATGAGGTTTTTATAGCATTGGGTGATACCATTTGCGAATTTGATATCCAGGAAGTATTGAAGAGCAATGATTCGATGCTTGGTGTTAAGAAAGTAGATGACCCCAGGAATTTCGGGGTTGCTGAATTAGGGGAAAACGGATTCATCAGCAAGGTGGTGGAAAAGCCTCAGATACCTAAGTCCAACCTGGCACTGGTGGGCTTATACAAAATTCGGGATACCGCATTTCTTTTTGACTGTCTCGAAAATAATATGCGTGAAGATATTCGCAGCAAAAATGAATATAGTCTTACTGATGCTCTTGAGTGTATGATATTGAAAGGTGTTGCTTTCAAATCTTTCAGGGTACAAAACTGGTTTGATTGCGGCCGTATAGATGCATTACTGGAAAGTAATGCAACGCTCATGAAAAAATTAGGTGGGAAAATATCACCGGATCATATTTTTGAAAATGTTATTATTGTTCCGCCTGTAAGCATAGCAAAAGGATGTGAGATCAGAAATGCTATTATTGGGCCCAATGTAGCAATAGGTGAGGATTCCAGGATCACTTACTCTATTGTTCGTGATTCTATCATTGGTTCTTTTGCTAATCTTTTCAATGTAGTGTTACATGATTCCCTTATTGGCAGCGACACAGAAATAAAAGGGGAGACACGTTCATTGAATATTGGCGATAATACACAGATCGATTTGGGGTGAGGGGGTGAGCTATTAGCTATCAGCAGTCAGGTTTCAGCTATCAGGGAATTAGTTTATAGTAAATTCGGACAAATAAAGTGAATAGGAATAAGGGGATAGGTGTACATTGCTCAAACCTGATGCATTGTATTTGATGATGTCAAATTTCAAATTTCAAATTTCAAATCTCCATGTCTTCCAGAATTCCCCAGCTTTTTAATATTAAATATCCCATAATACAGGCGGGGATGGTGTGGGCGAGCGGCTGGCGGCTGGCTTCGGCAGTTAGTAATGCCGGGGGATTGGGTTTGATAGGAAGTGGCAGTATGCACCCGGATACACTTCGTATCCATATACAAAAATGCAAAGCAGCTACACAGGCGAGCTTTGGGGTAAATATACCCTTACTTTATGCTGATATCGAAAAGCATATCCGCCTTGTGATTGATGAGGAAGTGAAGATAGTCTTTACATCTGCCGGCAACCCTCAAACCTGGACGCCACTGCTGAAGCAACATGGAATAACTGTAGTACATGTCGTAAGCAGCAGCAAGTTTGCCCTTAAAGCAGAGGCTGCCGGTTGCGATGCTGTGGTGGCAGAGGGATTCGAGGCTGGTGGACATAACGGACGGGAAGAAACCACCACTATGGTGCTTGTACCTGCAGTTTGCAACACAGTATCCATTCCCGTAATAGCAGCAGGAGGTATAGCTACCGGCCGCCAGATGCTGGCTGCAATGGTGCTTGGGGCAGAAGGTGTACAAATCGGTAGCCGGTTTGTGGCCAGTTTAGAAGCCTCGTCTCATATTAATTTTAAAAATGCCATTGTAGATGCAACAGAAGGAGATACTCAATTGTCATTGAAAAAACTAACACCTGTAAGATTGATCAGGAACAAGTTTTTTAAAGAAGTGGAAGAAGCCGAAAGCCGTGGCGCCGGTATGGAAGAGCTAAAAGAGCTACTGGGCAGGGGCAGGGCAAAAAAAGGAATGTTTGAAGGAAACCTGGACGATGGGGAGTTGGAGATTGGTCAGTCGAGTATATTGATAAATGACATTTTGCCTGCTGCTACCATTCTTCATAATATTTTCACAGAATATCAATCGGCGCTTGCAAATCTTTTGAAAAAGATATAAATTTAAAACCTTGAGACCATACTGAAGAGTTATCATTCGTTATGGTTTTCAATAAATGCAACCTTTTTATTAAGCTATCAAAAGGTCTTTAATGAAACTCAACTGTTTTTTGTTCATGATATGTTTGTTCATGACGTTTTCAGCAGTAGCAAATACTCCATGTACCGGTCCATCCTGCAATGTTGATGTAGTTTTGGTGAAAGGCGTAGTTCTTGACAAGGAAAGCCGTAAACCCTTGAAGGACGTAAATGTTACTGCAATATCGCAATCAAAAACAGAGAAGATAGTTTCTACAGATAATAATGGTGCATTTCACTTTATCATGCTCAAACCAGATACCTACCGGCTTGTTTTTGAAAAAGAAGGATATAAGAAAGTAATAAAAGACAAAGTAGAAGTAAAAGAAAAAATACCTGTAAGAATTAATGTAGAGTTGTTTGAGTTTATACCTATATCAGACCGGGAGCCTTCAATCTGGCATTTTTTTGAATCGTAATTCGTTCAACCCTGATCTGAAAAGCCCAACGATTTATATAATGCCTACTTGTTTGTAGCGGAGAATGAGTTAAATCAGGAAAATTTATTGCAGGGGCATATACTGATTTCGGAACACTTGCTGCCCCAAAACCAAAGAGGGATAATTCGGAACAGGGAAATGCTGGTATTGGAACATAAAACAGGCAGAATTCAATATGAAGCTGCTCCACTGAAAATTGTAAAAAACAGTTATGCTGCGAAAAATCAATTCCTTTCTTACTCATGCTTCCACTGTCATTAATTTTTGAAAAGTAGTAGCAACACAAATCAACCTCAAGACATCAATAATTTTTCTTTATTCCGGTAACGGTTTATCCTGGGTACAATTAACACCAAACGGTAAACACCAAACGCCTAATGATATACAATAGAAGTAATACACGCACCTTTCACATTATTTGAATTCATCATAAAAAAAGAGCTGCCTGCAAAGACAGCCCCTTTAATTTTTTACTGCATGACCTGTAAGCCGGATTCTGTCGGGTGCTATCATTTATCTGGCTCCGGCATTACTGCCGGAATCTATCTGCTTACCCTCCCCAATATCCTGAAAGGAATTTTGCCGGGCAGGCAAAAGATTGGGGTATACATAGCATTTCAGCACGCAAGGTTTACCCATATTGCAGGTTACCCTGCAGTATTGTGAGCTCTTACCTCACATTTTCACCCTTATCACGCTTGCGGCGTGACGGTAATTTTCTGTGGCACTTTCTGTTCCCGTTTATTAACAGGACCCGGCAGTTAACCGGTGCGTTGCCCTAAGCTGTCCGGACTTTCCTTGAATATCTTTTTTCAGATATTCACGATAGCACAGCCATGCAGCAATTGCAAAAATAGTTTAATTGTTTATCTTCATTGAAACAACAAAATAATATGCGGTTGATCTTGCCAGTAATATGTTCCCTGTTGGCGTTCAGTTGTTTTGGACAAACAGATACCCGGTTGACAAATTATCCTGTTGATTCGGGTTATATTTCATCGTTTGACGGTACTAAAATATACTACGAATCAAGGGGTATAGGGAAACCCGTGTTGCTGGTACATGGTTTTATTGTGAACAGTAATATGTGGAAGTCTGCTCATGTTTATACTGATCTTGTAAATGCAGGATATCGGGTAGTATTGATTGATCTGCGGGGTAATGGCAAATCGGACAGACCTCAGGATAGTACCGCGTATGATAATGATGCAGAAGCAAAGGATATAATGTTATTGATGAATCATTTGAAAATAAAGCAATATTCAGCAATCGGCTATTCGAGGGGTTCAATTATCACAGCGAGACTTATGGTACTGGACAAAAGAGTGAAAACCGCTGTATTTGGAGGGATGGGTATAGACTTTACAAACCCTGATTGGCCCAGGCGGATCATGTTTTATAATGCATTGAAGGGTGATAATGTGCCAGAACTTCAGGCAACGATGGATTATATTACACGGCAGGGATTAGATCGAAAAGCTTTAATGTGGATGCAACGCTCCCAGCCCTCCACACCTCAAAAAGTTTTGGCAAAAATGCAGCAACCTGTTTTAATAGCCTGTGGAGATAAGGACGAAACTGCATCTGCATCAGCACTGGCTAAACTATTCCGAAATGCAACATTCAAAATAGTTCCCGGAGACCATGGAGCAGCCAGCCGGACACCTGAGTTTTCTTCAGCGGTACTCGATTTTTTGAACAGCTACTTCAGATAACATGATGTTGTGTTATTTGATCAGGATAAAGAGAGGTAAATGGATTTGGGCTTTGGGCAATGAGCTATGAGCAATCAGCAGTCAGCAATCATTATGCTACTATTAGCTAAAAACTAATACCTGAAAGCTGATACCTATTTTCACGACTCACTTCCTCAAATTCTCTATTCCTCATTTCCTAAAAATATATCTCCGTTGCGCCGTATCCAAATGATGGGTGGAACTGGTTGACAAAAGACCTTACTTCTTTTTTGCTGCGAAGTATTGCGTGAATTTCATCGCGGAGTTTACCAGTACCCACACCATGCACTACAATCAGCATGGATTGATGGTGCTGCAATGCCAGGTCGTAATACTTTTCAAATTCTTTTAATTGAAGATCGAGTTTCTCCCCATTGCTCATCCGCTGCCAGCGGTCAGTCAGTTTTTCAATATGCAGATCAACCACTGTTCTTGGCGGATTTTTATATCCGGAACCTCCGGATTGATGTATTTTATATCCCGCAGCAGACAGCTTGGTTAGGTCAGGCTTGTCTTCGGGTATACTGTCGGGGTATTGTTCAAATAATGGATAGGTAAAACAGGCTTCCTGTCTGTGCCGCATTTCTTCGATTTGTTTAAACAATTGCTTTGCTTTGGGTTTGATGGAAGTTTCGTAAAACTGCACTTTTTTCTTTTCAGGCTTTAGAAGAGAAAATTCAAAAGCAAACTTCGGAATATCATTGAGCGTTTCAAACAAAATATCGTGCAGGTAAAAATCATTCAGTGGCATGATTTCATTTTTCAATTCAAAGTTTTCCCGGCCGTTATAAGAAAGAGTATATATAAAACTATAGGGCGTATTAGTTTGATTGACGAGATATAATTTCAGTTTTTCTACAACATCATCATCAAATACATCTTTGTCAAATACCGGCAGGAATGCCAGCCACATCCCTTCGCTTACCTGGTAACGGGTGTTACCTTTTTCTTTTTTAATATTATCAACATATTGTTTCGCCTTTTTAGGCTCGGTTTTTTTCTGTGAAAACCTTTTGAAGTAAGGAAAATCAATCTGGTCGAGATAAACCGGGAATTTCACATCTCTTACATTTACCAGCACCATTTCATCATTAATAATATCAATAATCTCTCCTTCTTCTTCAGAATACAAAATTATTATCTTGTCGCCAACCTGGTATTTCATAATGCTGCAAAAATAAGCAACAGGGAGATTGTATTTTGCGGGGCGCTTTTCAAATTTTCGATCATACACAGATCTCCTGCCAGTGAGACGCCGACTGGCGGAGGAATAAAGCACTAAACATATTGGAGGCAATGCCACAGATGCACAGATGATTGATAAGGTATTAGTCTGAAATAAATAGTTCGGCCAAACCATAAACCAAAAACCTCAAACTCCTCAATAACTCACGATGCATTACCTTTATTCCAAACCTCCGTAGTATTGGTTATGATAAAAGTTGGACAGTATAATAAACTTTCAGTGTTGCGCCTGATGGATGCCGGGGCATATCTTGATGATGGCGCTAAAGGTATCCTGTTGCCAAAGCGTTTTGTACCGCATGGTACAAAGCCTGGCGATATTGTAGAAGTCTTTGTATATCACGATTCAGAAAGCAGGTTGATAGCCACTACGCAGAAGCCCGCCGGGGTAGTAGGGGATATAGTATTACTGAAAGCAGTAGCTGTAACCCCACAGGGAGCATTCCTCGACTGGGGACTAATGAAAGATATTTTTGTTCCCAGGTCGAAACAGCGATCAAGGATGTATGCAGATGAAAAATATCTTGTAAAAATATATATAGACGAACAAACCGGCAGGGTTGCAGCCACAGAAAAAATAGATGCTTTTCTTAGCAATACTGTGCTTACAGTAAAGGAAATGGAATTGGTTGATCTTGTAGTATATCGTCGCTGTGATATCGGGTATGTAGTGATCATCAATAATGTGCATACCGGTGTTATTCATTTCAATGAAGTTTTCAGGGATATGGAACCGGGCGACCGCTTTAGGGGATTTATCAAACATATAGGCCCGGGAAATACTTTAGATGTGGTTGCCGGAAAACCTGGATATAATAAGGTATCCGATGAAACCGAAAAAGTATTACAATTACTGCATGAACATAGCGGGTATCTTCCTTATAATGATAAGTCTGATCCGGAAGACATTTACTCCTTTTTCGGCATGAGTAAGAAAACTTTTAAAATGACTACCGGTAATTTATTTAAACAAAAGAAAATTGTTTTTACTCAAACAGGTATTAAACTGGTGGGGTAGAACATTATGGTATTTGTTTTTTATTTGCGTAAGAGGGTTTTTATTAAATAACTTAAATAAAAAAAGGTATGAAGAATCAAGTCATCGTTATAACCGGTGCTGCAGGCGGAATAGGTAGCAGTTGTGCTTACGCGTTAAAGGATTATAAACTCATTGTTTCTGATAGTGTGAAAGAAGCCGTAGATACTACCGTACAAAAGCTTTTGAATGATGGATTTTATGCAGTAGGTTTTCCCTGCGATGTAACCGATAGGGTATCTGTTAATGCATTGAAAGAATTTGCAAAACATCAGGGTGAATTTAAAGGTATTGTGCATACTGCAGGAGTAAGTGGAACGGTAGGTAATCCTAGAAAAGTGTTTAATATAAATTTAGCGGGTACTGAAATTGTCATTAATGCTTTTTATGATATTGTACAGAAAGGATCAGTTATGATTTTATTGGGTTCTATGATGGGACATACTATAGAAGCAAATGCGGCCTATGATAGTGCACTGCGAAACCCCGGAAAAGATAATTCTTTTTCAGTAATTGAACCCTTCGTGAAGAACGATGCTGACCTGATGTATAATTTTACCAAAAGAGGAGTGTTGTTGCTTTGTAAAGATAATGCTATGCGGTTTGGCAGGAAAGGCGCCCGGATAGTAACCGTTTCTCCCGGTGTGATTTTAACACCTATGGCAAAAAAAGCATTAGAAGAACATCCGGATAAAATGAAAGAAATGGAAGCTGTAACCCCCTTAGGGCGAAGTGGATATCCCGAAGATATTGGCAATCTTGTTAAATTTCTGATAAGCGGTAGTGCTGATTTCATTACGGGTACTGATATTACGATTGACGGTGGTGTTTTATCTCAGATATTAAAATAGGAAATCAGAATATTCTTTTGAATTTTATTGCTTCCGAAAGGCAGATCTTTTACGATAATATACAGGCTTAATTGCATTGATTTACCACTAATTCTTTGAACGAAGCGTGAGAACAGATTGGGCAGGTATAAATATTGTTTTGTTGATTTCAACTGCACCATTGTCCGCACAGTCTTTTGATACATTTGTAATAAAACTATCAAATGTGCCGGATAAACCTTCTCCAGTTATTTGAAACGCTTTTCCTGAAACTTCATCATTTATAATAACAAATGTGGTGGAGTTATCATCGCTGTTGGAAAATGCAAGTGGTAATATATGTTCATCTGTTCCTGAAATGTTGAATCGTACTGAACCGGGGCGGATGTATCTGAAAAAATTTTTAGATACAAAATATCTTTTGCTTTTTTCACCTGCGGTATTCATGAGTGAATAGGCGTCAATTTTATTGGTGCTGATTGTCCAAAACAACCATGCTGTTATATTGCCGTACTTCAGGGCAATATACATAGCCTTGCCAAGTGCTATAGCTCCGGTAAGATTGTTTTCGTATCCTGATGTTTCTGTCATCCACAATGGTATATTCCAGGGTTTTCCCCAGGCGCTCATGTTACGCCAGGTTTGTGCATCTGCAGAGCCCGGTGATACACCATCGGTTGCATATCCGTGTACAGCCAGTATAGAGACATACTTTCTTGCATCCGGATCCGCAAGTACCGGGTCTACCAGTGATTTAATCCCGTCATACCAGCCAACATCTTCCGGTAAAAATATTTTTGTAGTGATATTTTCTTTTTCGAACCTGGCGCCAACTACTTTAATCAGATCTCGTAATGCAGTACCATTATAAACACAGGATGCATAAAATTGTGAAAACCTCGGTTCGTTTTGAAGACTAAATGCATATACATCAATTCCTGTCAGGCTTTTGATAGTTTTGATATAGGCAACACAAAACTCAGCAAACTCATCATACATATTTGTTTTAAGCTGGTTGGTATTGTTGTCCGGATTGGTAGTATAGTCCGGAGCAGAGTTTTGATTAGTGGTACCATTCCCCAGTTTATTATTGTATTTCATCCAGATTGGTGGTGACCAGAGGGATACAATGAGTTTTTGCAAACCGGCAGCATGCATGTCCTTCAGGTAAGGGATATAATCAGCTAATTTATCATCATGTCCGGGTGTGTTGTTGTTGATATTATACTTGCTCAGATCGGTAACAAAGGGGTCATCGTTGTCATTTGTGATTTCAAAGTTGGCTGGTGTATCCATTCTAAGGATAGTAAGCCCAAGATCATTGATCAGGGCATTCACATATTCCGGGCTGGTATACGGCCCGGTGCCCCAGGGTTCCTTTTGTGCGCCAAAACCACCAAAACCCTCTATGGTCTGATATTTGGTGGATTTGTCGGCCGTAAGGGTAATGACTTTGGTATCTATAGTGTCTTTTAATATTAGAGGTTGTGATTTCCCATCGGTAACGGTGACTTTTATGATGTATTGGTGACCTTGTTCAAAGGTGTAGGTTTCTATAGCATTTCCTTTTTGTTCCTTTCCAACTTCGAACTCCCAGGTATATTGCAACGGGTCAAATTCCTGATCCATTGCATCTACTTTAAATTGATAAGTAAACGGATTGACACTTAGCAGGTTTGAGGACAAGGTTGCAACCGGTGCATGGTTTTCAGCAGTGCCTGAGTTTTTTTTGTGACATCCTGTTACAGACAACAAAAATATTCCCACAGTGTACAATATCATTGCATTTCTCATTTTTATTTAATGTTATACTATTACCGGAGGCTGTACTTAGTTGTAGCCTGTATTTTGTGTAATATTTGGATTTACATCTGTTTCACTATTGGGAATGGGCATGTTTAAATGTTTTGGAGTCTGAAATGACATTGTTGAAGCAGTATTTGAGCTAAAGAATGCATTGTCTAATGAAATAACACCCTGCATTTGCCATCTTCTCAGGTCAACCCATCTTTGTCCTTCGCCTGCAAGTTCTATGAATCTTTCATTCATTATCCAGTTCATAATTGTAGCCTTATCTGTTTCTGAATTAGAATAATTAGCAGGAACAGTACCACCGGAAACCATATTTCTTGCTCTTGTTCTTACTTTATTGATATTGTCAATCGCATCTGCTGTTGATCCGCCGGATTGAAGTATGGCTTCTGCTTTAAGCAATAAAACATCTGCAAAGCGCAACATCCTGTAATTATTTACTGAACCCACACCTACCTGGTCAAGTTTATCTCTCGACACATATTTATGAATGCCTCTGGTATTAACATCTAATGTGAGTTGACGGCGGGGATCATTAGCCTCAAATGCATTAACTAATTTTGTAGTAGCATAGAAAGAAGATTTGCCCCACAGGTTGTCATTTCCAATGTCATAATAACTATAAAAAACGGATAAGTTTCCGATAGCATTGTCAAAGTCGTTGGGTAGCCATACGTTGTCAAGCGCAAATGCCTGTGAGGCCTGGTATTCGAACAATGACTCTTCATTATTCTCAGTATTCCAGGCAAAATTGTCGGAAAAATCATCTACCAGTCTGCTCCCGGAGATATTGTTGAAAGCTGTAACTGCAGCGGTATAGTCTGCAGTATTCTTAGTAGCTGATCCCCTAAATACTAATGATTTGCCTAACATGCCGGATGCTGAGTTTTTAGTCACTCTCCCCCTGTCGGCATTTCCCCAGGAATCAGGTAAAAGTGTGGAAGCTTCAGTAAAATCGAGTATGGCCTGGTCGAGCAATTGTGTACCTGTAGTACTGGGTGGAGTAAATTGATCTGGAGATTTTACTCTTGCAGTATCAAGCGGAGAAGTTCCAAAATAATTCCATAATGTATAGAAAGCATATCCGCGCAAAAATAAAGCTTCCCCTTTATGCGAGTTTTTGAGATTGGGTGTATGATAGACGCCTTGTTCTTCTCTAATTTTCTCAAGGATCACATTAGCCCTTGCTACTACCTGGTACCATACCGCATAAAAGTTGCCAACCCTGTCACTGGAAGGTTGCAGGTTACCAAATATTTCAAATTCTTCACTCCCTTCATTGGTGGTGATATCATCTCCCGGCAGGAGATAAATAGGCATATCACACGCAAATGGATTACCCCGAAACCACAAAACATCATTTATTTTGGCATATACTCCCAGGACTGCTTTGTTAAATTCTGATTCTTCCTTGAAATAGGATTCCTCTGTGGGTCCATGAGGTAATAAATCAAGTTGCGAACGATCGCATGCATAATATCCGGCGCTAACCATTATTATGATTAATACCAGTGTTATTATTTTTATGTTAGATTTCATTATCTGAAAAATTTAAAATTAAAAAGTTGCATTGATACCAAATTGCACCTGCCGTGTTGGAGGAATCACATCATTTTCGGGATCAAGACCTGTATATTTTGTGATGGTAAATACATTAATGCCGGCGGCATAAATGCGAACGTTTTGAATAAATCTTAATTGATTCATTAGGCTCTTAGGTAAGGTATAACCGATCTGCAAATTTTTTAAACGCAGGTAACCGGCATTTTCAACAAACCTGTCTGAATATCTTAACGTATTAGCCGGGTCGTTATACACAGCTCTTGGCATGCTGGTAGAGTGGTTGTCTGTTGTCCATCGGTTCAGGGTGGTAGCCCATTGGTTAGCCAGCCCGCTCATATTTTCCATACCTGACCGTACACCATTATATTTTTGTACATCCCCCACTCCCTGGAAAAATACCGACAGGTCAATGCCTTTATAATTTGTTCCTAAATTAAATCCATAATAGTAGCCTGGTATTGTTTTTCCAAGATAGGTACGGTCATTCCCGTTTATTCTGCCATCAGGCATTTTATCATATCTATCCGTATTGTTTTTGGGGTTACCATATACATCCTGAAAATACATATCACCCGGTTTATATTCATACCCCGCAGATGCATCTTCCGGATCTTGTCCTATATTGATATCGGCATATTTTTGACGCCAGGCATCAATATCTGCCTGGTTTTGAAAGACCCCACCTGTTTTATATCCCCATAAATAAAACATCGAATATCCTTCTTCAATACGGTTAAGCTCACCTCCGAGTGGTGAACCCCTGTACAATTTTAATACCTTGTTGTTTACAGTTGTAAAGTTTGCAGATGCATTAAGTCCGACAGAACCAATAATTGTATTGTATCCTACCTGAAATTCAAATCCCTGGTTTCGAACTTGTCCGATATTCAAATCGGCAGGGGCCTCAATACCGGTATTAGGAGGCAACGAAACGGATTGTATGATATCAAAAGTCGTTTTATTATAATACTCTGCTGTAAAGTTTAATTGGTTGTTAAATAAGACCGCATCAAGCCCTATACTCGTAGATTTAAGTTTTTCCCAGGTAAGTGTTGTATTGGCAAAATTAGGAAGAGCAGCGCCCTGCAACTGTGTACCATAAGGATCTCCATTACCTGAACCCAGTGGATAATCCGGGGTAAGGGATATATTGGATAAAAATGCATAGTAAGATGCAGACTGGTAATTACCTAATTTTCCCCAACCCCCGCGAAGTTTCAGGTCATTGATGAAACTTGTTTTAGGAAAAAAGTCTTCGGCACTTATACGCCATGCAACTGCAAAAGAAAGGAAGTTATCCCACTTATGCCCGGGCGCCAGTCTGGACGATCCATCATGCCGGAAAGTTCCGTCTACATAGTATTTGTCTTTAAATTTATAGCTAAGACGGCCTACATATCCGATTAATGCATCCTCCTGCAAAATATTGGCAAAGCCCTGAGTATAAGGAGGAATATTATTAATGCTTCTAAACTGGTAGTCAGCATAATTCACATTACCACTAAGGTCAGAAGTATACCAACGCCCAAACTGCTGAGAAGCGCCAAGCACGACATCTATATTATGTTCTTTAAAAAATGTATGATTATAGGTGGCAGTAAGTTCTTTATTGAGATTATGTGTTCTGCCCTGGCGTTCTCCATATCTTCCTTTAGCATTTCCGTCTTGTGAAGCATACGGGTTTCCGGGAGTTTGTGAAAATATCCAACCACTAAAGTTATCCCAGGTTTTGCGAAGGTTAAAATAATATTCACCCCCCAATGATCCCTTTATTTTTAATCCCTGAACGGGTTCAATTTGCAAATATGCATTTCCAAGTATATCGTAGAGATCGTAGGTTCTGCTACTGAGTTGGTGCAGGGGAAATATATTTTCCCGTGATTGTTGCCCCCAAATCAAATGTGGGTCGCCGTCAACAAAATTATATGGTGCTCCGGGGTTAAGCAGGTTGGGATTATAATCCGGATTGGGTTCGAAACTGCCTGATGCTACCTGTGCATATCCTAATCCTAATGGTCCATTAGGGTCATAGATGGGTTGAAATGGTATGGTTGACATCATATTGCCAAGATCGGTTCCTGTATTAACCAACCCTTCCTGTTTTATAAGTCGTACAGTAATACCGGTCTGAATGTATTTTGAAATCTTTGATTCTACATTTAAAGCAACCGAATAACGTTCAAGGTTATTTGCCTTTAAGGGACTTTCAGTTTTCTGGTAACCCGCAGAAACATAATAAGTAAATCCTTCGTTGCCACCGGATACTCTTACATTATAATCCCGAATGGGTGCATTTTTGTTTTTGAGTTCCTTTACCCAGTCGTAGGTAGG
>JAFDXG010000139.1 GCA_018268105.1 Bacteroidota bacterium
ACCTACAACTTGCAAAATTTTTCAAAAGACAATTTCTTTTACGATAGGATAATGGAGAAAACTAATTTTTACAATAAAGGAGTAACCACCAACCATGGTGATAAATATACCATAAGTCCATATCACGTGTTATGGCCGATACCTCAAAGTTCAATTAACCTGAATGTAAGCGGAGTGATTAATCAGAATGAGGGTTACGACGGATTCCAGAATAACGTACCACCGTTAACAGAAATTCCTACAGAATAAATATATCGAATACAAAGATGACACCTTTTGAAAAGGTGTCATCTTTATCTAGGCTTAATCACTTTTTGAGGGTTGCACAGAAGGCTCTGAGGAGGCACAGAGTTACATAGAGATACTCATTTCAATAGCGCTTGAAACTCATATCACGGTGTTTGTATTATAAATACTATAATAGAAAAAATCAGGTCTTTACTAATCGGGTTACTTCTTAAATTATTATTCTACTTTGCAAATCAATTTACTTTAGTATGTATTCAAAGAATTTACTGCAAACCTGGCGCTGGTTTGGCCCCAGTGACCCTGTATCTCTTCAGGATATAAAACAGGTGGGCGCACAGAGTATAGTAACCGCCCTGCATCATATCCCTCATGGGGAACTGTGGACAAAAGAAGAAATTAACAAACGTATAGATGAACTGAAATCAGGCGGGTTTGAATGGAGTGTGGCAGAAAGCCTTACCATACATGAAGACATAAAACAACGTAGCGGCAATTACAATCAATACATTGAAAAGTATAAACAATCAATGGTTAATCTGGCAGCCTGCGGGGTGAATATTATTACTTACAACTTTATGCCGGTAAACGACTGGACACGTACCAACATCAATTATACAATGCCAGACGGATCACAGGCTTTATATTTCAACTGGAGCGATCTTGCATTGTTTGACATTTACCTGTTGGGTAGAAAAGATGCTGAAAAAGATTATTCAGAACCATTGCTGAAAAAAGCAGCAGAAAAAAACAAATCTTTCACTACAGCACAAAAAATAGCACTGACAAATACAATTTTATTTGGCATCCCCGGTGAAGAAAAAAGAACTCCTACCTGGATGAAAAAAGAGCTAGAAAAATACAGACACATTGACAAAGCAGCACTAAAATCAAATCTCGCTTGCTTTTTGCAGGAGATAGCTCCTGTTGCTGCCGATCTTGGGCTAAAGCTTGCAATACATCCTGATGATCCTCCTTTTGATATCCTGGGGCTACCAAGAATAGTTTGCAACAGAGAGGATTTAATGGATATTATTTCATATTCCAATGCACCATCAAACGGTATTTGTTTTTGTACAGGATCATTGGGTGCTAATCCAGACAACGACCTGCCGGAGATGATCAATGAAGTAAATACGAGAATTCATTTTGCGCATTTGCGTAATACAAAAAGAGATACCGATGGAAACTTTTACGAAGCCGATCATCTGGATGGCGATACAGATATGTATGCCGTAATGAAATCGTTATTGAATGTGCAGCAATTATCTACATTGCATATACCTTTCCGGCCAGATCATGGACACCAAATGCTTGACGATATTGGTAAAATGAATAATCCTGGCTATTCTGCTATAGGTCGTCTTCGCGGACTTGCCGAATTGAGAGGGCTCGAAATGGGGATACTTAAGGGGTTAGGATATTAGCAGCATTCAGCTATCAGCTTTCAGCATTGATAGCTGATAGCTCATAACCCATAACTCATACCTAAAAAGGATATCCGATTCCAAACTGGAAAGTCGGAGTGCGCAAATTATCAGGAATAAACCAACCATCTGAAACCGGATGTTTAGCGGCATCAGAAGCATAAAGCGGGTCTTTCAAACGCCAGCCCAGGTCAAATCGAAGGAGAAAGAATTTGAAATCAAGTCTGAGTCCGGCACCACCGGCTACGGCAATATCCTGGTAAAGCCTGTCAAATTTGAAAACCCCATAGCGCAATTCAGCATCAGAAGACTTTCTCATCCATACATTTCCAATGTCGGAAAATAATGCGCCTCTCAACCAATATCCATATATAGGAAAAATGTCAAACCTGTATTCAACATTTGCCTCAAGTTGAATATCTGCATAGCGATCATCGAATTTTTTCTCAACAACTCCCGGTGGATCTGATGTATAAGTTCTTACCCTGAGCGTATCATAAAAAATACTTGAACCCGGACCAAGCTTCCTCAAATGCCAACCCCGCATACTGTTGGGCCCACCTGCAAAAAACTGTCTGAAAAAAGGGATTGTTATATCATTATTTGTATTGCTTTGTGTTTTGAACCCAATACCATATCCCGCAAAAAACCGGAAGGCCCACATTGTCTTTGGTTTAGTAATATAATGCCTGTAATCTGCACTCAGTTTAATAAACCGGAATAATTTTTCAAGCGGTTTCCCAGGTGCAGTCATGTTACTCAATAATCCACCCAGAAGCATTCCCGATTCTTCACCATAGAGTCGTAACACATTAAAATTTCTTGGGTTGTTAAGAATAAATCTTCTGGTATATGTACCATTTATTCCAATGATCAAACCATCATTGTAGGAATACAACAACAAAGGATAGTCCTGTATAAGCTGGGAAAAACCTGTATCAATGCTATATATCCTCGTATATTCTATATTAGGAAAACGGATCTGCCAGGAACTGTTTAAATTGGTTTGAAATTCATATCCAAGATATGCGTTGACGGTATTGATTTTATAATATTTAAACCTGTCAACATAAGATCCATCGAGTGTGATATAAGATTTGGCGTTTAAAAAACTCTTTTCTTTCTTTATTTTGAATGGGGTAAGTAAGTGTGGAAAAATCAGCTTATTACTTAGCCCGATTTCCGAAGAAAGTATTTTGCTGAAATCAGAAAATTCAATCCCTGTATGTAACACATTTTGCAACTGTAGTGCCTCCCTTGCCACATTCCTGTTCTTGAGCTGGAAGTTGACAGCAAGCCCTTTATTACCGGGATTATATATCTGGTTTTGAGCAGTAAGGATACTGGATCCTTCAAAGTCAATACTGAAAAAATATTTTTTGGCAGGTACCATCCGCAGAAAAAAATCCACTGTCGGCACAATGGAATCAGTATTGGGGCGACTATTAATATTGACATTCTGCCAGGCTTCAATACGGTTAAAGTTGAGAAGGGTTTGATTATAGTTGGATACCCGGTATGGATCACCGGGCTTCAACTGCACTTTCTTTACTAGAAATGAAGGTTTAAAAAGATTATGGTGACTGTAAATATTATATGCCCCATAAGTCTGTTTGCGAAGATTCTGTTGCTCTGTTGTCATCAGCTCTGCAGGTTCGTCCGGGAAAATATTGACCTTGCCGATTTTGTATTGCAGGGTTATTGAACTGTCCCTAACAGGAACCTCTAAAATATTTATACTAATTGTCGGATTTTCTTTTCTTTTCTGAGCTTCCAGTTGAAGCCTGATGAGTTCAAAAGGATCCGCAGACGGATCGATCAGGGAAATATCTACTGTATCCAGTTCAGCTCTTATCACTTCCCGGTTGATACGGTAATATCCATTGTTCCTGAAAATATCAATCAACCGGTTGAGTTCATCATCTATCAGTTGCCGGTTAAAATGGTCTGACTTTTTCAATAAAGAATTGCCTGCATTCTCCTTTGCAAGCCGTTGTAATAATGTATCCTTAAAGGAGTAACTAATGGAGTCAATTTTAAATACCTTACCCGGATCAACAGAATAAGTAACCTTCATTCGATATTGATCCGGCTTATTTTTTACAAGTATAGTATCCTTAATTTTCCAGTTTGCTGTTACATTTCCCCTGTAATACCCGTTGTTATGCAACAGGTTGTTCATATTAGATATTGACCGTTTTACATAATTACTGTCAAATACAGCCGGGTTTGTCATCACATGTCTGACAAATAGTACGCTTTTAAACTGGGGTTTCACACTATCTTCAATCTGCCCTTCGAGTTTTGGCCTTAATTCATTTTTTTCATCTCCATTTACTTTACCTTCAAACAGCACCTCATTCTCAAATACAAAAGGCTTATAGGGTTTGTACTTTTTGACAACAGTACAGGATGAAATGAGCAGTAGAATAAAAAAAAAGAAGGTAAAAAAGGAAGAATGTATTTTCGTTGGTGAAACAGACATAATCAAAAATAAAGTGCTCAGCAAATCCGGGGTCAAATATATTCAAAGTTTATACCATAAAAAATTCAGAGATGAAGAAGGCTTATTTATAGTTGAAGGTGTGAAAATAGCAAAAGAATTTTTATTATATACCCCAAGTAACCTGCACATGGTATATGCACTTCCGGAATGGATTGAAAACAATGCTAAACTTTTAAGAGGAATCTCCGCTGAAAAGATATCTGCAGTTTCAAATGCAGAACTACAGCGGATTTCACAGCTAACTACTCCCAACCAGGTATTGATAATTGTACGAAAAAAAACACAACAGCCTGTAAATAGTTCTGATAAAGGTATTATTCTGATGCTTGATGATATACAGGACCCCGGTAATATGGGAACCATTATCCGTACCGCTGACTGGTTTGGAATTAACAGGATTTTATGCGGTGCAGGTTGTGCTGATTTGTACAACCCTAAAGTACTTCAGGCTACCATGGGAAGTATTATCAGGGTAAATATTCAATATACCAATCTTGTGGACTGGTGTTCACAAAACGATGATATACCCCTGTACGGTTGTACGCTTTCGGGAACATCAGTATATCAATTCAATGTGCCGGACACCTGTATTATTGTTATGGGTAATGAATCCAAAGGTATTCGGCCTGAACTACTGTCGAAGTGTGCTGCACAAATCACAATTCCACGTATTGGCGGAGCAGAATCGCTAAATGCTTCTGTGGCTGCAGGCATCGTTTTATCCACTATCTTGCAAAAAAATTGTAAATAAATAAAATAAAATTATGGAATGGAAAGGAGTATTTCCTGCTCTTACTACCAAGTTTACATCAGCAGATGAACTGGATCTTAACTTAATTGGAAAAAACCTTGAAGCACAGATTGCAGCCGGTGTCAATGGTGTAATTCTTGGGGGTACTCTCGGAGAAGCTAGTGTATTAACAGTTGAAGAGAAAGAAAATTTAGTAAAGTTTGCTATTGACAAAATACAGGGACGAGTACCCATAGTGCTTAATATTGCCGAAGGGTCAACCCGGGAAGCAATACGCCAGGCCGCACTGGGATTGAAATGGGGAGTAGACGGACTCATGTTGTTACCACCCATGCGCTACAAAAGTGATCACCGGGAGACTGTCACTTATTTTACACAGGTAGCCAACTCCACCAGACTTCCCTTAATGCTTTACAATAATCCTATTGATTACAAAATAGAGATTACACTGGATATGTTTGACGAACTGGTAGAAGTTAGGAATATTGAAGCGGTAAAAGAATCTACCCGGGATGTTACCAATGTAACACGTATGATTAACCGCTTTGGAGACCGTTTCAAAATATTATGTGGTGTAGATACACTTACTATTGAAGAACTTGCCGTTGGGGCTGATGGATTGGTGGCTGGATTAGTATGTGCATTCCCGGCAGAAACAGTGGCTATGTACAGAATGGTAAAAGCAGGCCGCCTCCGGGAAGTATTGCCGTTGTATCGTTGGTTTATGCCCCTGCTCGAACTGGATATTCAACCCAAACTTGTACAATACATTAAACTGGCGGAATCTAAAGTAGGGTTAGGCAGTGAATTTGTAAGGGCGCCACGCCTGATATTAGAAGGTGAAGAAAGGAAAAGAATACTAGCAGTGATTGATAAAGCCCTAGCTTCAAGACCTGAGCTGCCGGATTACCTGTCTCTGCCCGCCTGAAAATGCTGTAAGCAACATTGGGTATAGGATCGTATAAAAATTCTCTTTCATTTCAGTTGCCATAACTTGCAGCTTTTTAATTTCTATAAGAATGATGGATACAGATAAAATTATGCAGCATGCATTGGATGCATTTCAGTTATACAAACTAGTTTCCCCCGCCAGAAAAGCAGAATTCCTCAATGAAATTGCCACAGCCATAGAAGCCAGTAGAGAACAGCTTGTGGCGGTTGCACACGAAGAATCTAATCTGCC
>JAFDXG010000013.1 GCA_018268105.1 Bacteroidota bacterium
GACGGTCGCTGCCAGTTCCGTCATTTCGACCGAGCCAACACGAGCGCTATAGTTTAATGCAACTTTTTGCGAGGGAGAAATCTGTTGGGTCTTGTTCCGCAGTTCAACATATATTCCAAAGCCAAAGCAGTTATATCTTCTCCGTAGCGGCCGTATATCCTGTACCAGTACTGGAACATGCGTTTGGAGAAGCCTTTCATGCTGCTGCCCTGTATTTCTATATGTACCAATATCCACTCTTCCTTTCCGTTTTTAAGGATTTTTTTACCAGCATATCTACGAACCTGCTTCCTCCCTGCTTTTTAAGCTCGGGGAACAATTCTGTCAGTTCCTTGTCAAGAAATACAAAACCTTTACGGAAATCAAATACTTTATTGGCATACGGGAAACAAAAACGAAGCAGGTAAGGAAATGTTCTTCGAAATCGGCTTTTAAAAGAGCCTCATCTTTTTTGCGGGGTTTATTGTTTTGGTTAGCTATATTGTTTTTGTTCATAGCGGTTTACTGATGGTGTTTATAACAATTCAAATGCAATGTTTTAATATAAAATGACCCGGGCACGATAATAGTAATTTAAGCAATGCTGCCAACCCTGGCCTGCAGGATCAATATAACAGGGCTAATAAATATAGCGAAATAAGTAATGCTTAGGCGTCAGGTCAGCCAACACACAATAGCTTTGCTACAGACTTGTGCGAGGAGGATTATCTGATATCACTGCTATGTTTTTGCAGCATACCTGTACTGCACCTAGTCCATTGGAACAGGCAACAGTTGTTGGTTCAATACAAGTGATGACTAATAATATACACCATTGTATTCCACCCGAAAGAGCAGGCATTTTTGATGTGGATGCCATAGCTGCAATTATCAGCAAATAAAGGTCCGAAATAGTGGCGCTACAGGAGGTAGATGTCAACACTAATCGTTCAGGGGAAATATGGTGTTTTGATTTTATCTAAATATCCTATTACCGATACTCAAACCTATCACCTGCCCAAAGCAGAAGTGAAGGGTGGAGTACCACTTGTATTGCTGCTGTAACCGTAACCCTGCCTGGTGGGAAATCTATGCGGTTTGGGAGTACTCATCTGGAAACATTTAACAGTGCCAGCCGGTTATTGCAGATAGAAGAAATTAACCGAATTGCAGGTGAAATCTCATTGCCTTTTATTATTGCAGGCGATCTAAATGCTACTGTTGGGAGTAATGTAATACATTCGCTGGACACCCATTATACGAGGACTTGCAGTAACTGTCCGGATACTTTTGGGAAGCTAACGAAACAGGGGTAATAAATTTTATTGTTTTTAAACCAATGGATGCTTTAACTGTATTATCACATCGGGTAGTAAAAAATAAAGAAGCATCTGATCATATGCCGGTTATAGCAGAATTGCAGTTCAAATAGTATTTCAATTTTTTATACCGGATGCCGTGTTTTGTGACTCATGGTTAGCTTTTTTCTATTAACCGAAGGATTTAATAGTTTAACCTATTTTATGCTTTTTAAGAATACCCATACCGGGCATTCTTGATAAATTGCATACTTACTGTATCGTTGATTTTTCCGTACTTATGGCAGAATAGGTAGTTTATGCAATTGGTTGTTAATATGATGGCGAGATTCATGATAATCATAATTACCAGCTTGCTGGCATCATGGTTTTCTGCCGTTCATTGTCAGAACCAATCCTGCCCGTTTAATATCAATTTTTCTGCAGGAGATCTGTCTTCCTGGGCTGCACAAACCGGTTTGGTGGGCGGGGCTACACGACAATACCCAACACCTAATTCCGGTGTATCTGTAATTCCGGAATACAGTTTATCAAAAACGGGCATACAGGTACTAACCGCTGGAGGTATAGACAAATTTGGTGGATTTCCAACAATTCCTGTTATAAATGGTTACTCATTCGGCTATTCTATTAAATTAGGATCAGAAGCAACTTCATGGGATCTTCAAGGCAATGAGCGTAGCCCAGGCGGCTTTGTCAGGTCAGTTACTTATACGGTCAATGTTCCGGCAGGTTCTCCTTCCGAACCCTATACTATGACTTATGCTTACGCCCTTGTTCTTGAAAACGGAACTCACAATTCTAACCAACAACCAGAGTTTACTGCTACAGTAAAAGGTCCCGGTGGTATTATTACTTGTGCTTCTCCCTCTTATTACCTGCCTACATTAAACAATGCATTGGGAGGAAATGATCAAACACCTACAGGGGCAACACTGGATTCCGCCGCTGCAATCGCTGATGGCTTTTCATTAAGTTCTACGCTGTTTCTTTCACATGCAGGTCAGAATAATGGCAATGGTACTTTACTGCAGGATGTTTGGACGAAACCCTGGACAGAGGTAACTTTCGATCTGTCGCCTTACAGGGGACAACAGGTGACATTAACATTTGAAGCCAGCAATTGCACCCCCGGTGCTCACTTTGCCTATGCTTATATTGCATTAAGGAATGATTGTAGCGGGTTAAAAATTTCAGGTTACGGGGAGGCCTGCAGTAATACTAATACAGTATATTCTATTCCTGCTTTAGCAAACAGCGCTTATACCTGGACGGTACCTGCAGGCTGGACAATAATTTCAGGCGATAACTCTAATATAATTACCGTAAAACCGGGTACTACAGGGGGTATTATCACAGCCCAGGAAAAAAATACCTGTGCAGACCTTAGAGATACTATTACTGTAACTTCATTACCACCTACGGTGGCGGGTTTCGTTACAGGCAATAATACCGTTTGTGAAGATGCCAACAACACTATATTAACTCTAAATGGAGAGACGGGCAATATATTGGGCTGGATATCTTCAACTGACGGACTCAGATGGTCTCCTATTACCAATACAACCCACCAGTATACTGCACACAACCTTGACAGCACAACCCAATATCGTGCATTGGTGCAAAATGGCAGTGGCTGTAGCATAGATACCAGTGGCCCGGCCCTGGTAACAGTAAATCCCCGAACGAATGGTGGCAATCTTGATCCCAGTCAATTTACGATATGCTCATCCCAAACACAACAGAACGTCATTGCACTGAAGGGCAGTGTCGGGCAGGTTCAAAACTGGCAATATTCCTACGATGGCACCAACTGGAGCGATTTTTCACCGGTGAATATCAATACGAGTCTAAGTGTAAGTTCAGTTAATCAAACTACTTATTACAGAACCTTACTGAAAAGCGGTGTTTGTCCCGCAGATACCAGTACAGTTGCAAAAGTTAATTTTGTAAATACTCCATTTCCTTCAGCAACTATTCACCCAGATAGTGCTTCAATATGTTATGGAACAAATGCAGCGTTGAAAGCTGTTATTACTGCCGGTACAAATTATGCATGGAACAATACTGCTACACTCACCAATACCGGTAACGGGCAGGTAAACTCATGGCCTTATGTCATTCAAGCTACGGCAGCACCACTTCAAAATACTGATTATATATTAAGCGTAACTAATGCGGGTTGTCCGAATATATTACTCGATACTTTTCATGTTTTTGTTACCCAACCTATTACGGTATTTGCTGGTAATGATACTTCCATTGTTGCCAGTCAACCTCTTCAACTGAACATCAGGGTAAGTGACTCCCTGGCGAATCAATATACCTGGTTACCCGGTACCGGTTTAGATGATATACATATTGCTAACCCCGTTGCCAACCTGTCGAATATGGCGGGAAGTACTATTATATATACTGTAAGAGCAACAACTGAAGAAGGATGTTTTGGGGAAGACAATATTAAAGTGATGGTATTCGCAACAGAGCCGGATATTTTCGTTCCCTCTGCCTTCACACCTAACGGGGATGGACGAAATGATATATTAAGACCAATTGGTGTTGGGATTTCACAACTTTATTATTTCCGTATTTATAATCGCTGGGGTCAACTCGTATTCAGCACTTCTAATATGGAAAATGGATGGGACGGTTCCATAAATGGAATTTTGCAAACAACCAATACTTATGCGTATGTAACACAGGGAGTAGATTATACCGGGAGGATAATCACTAAAAAAGGTACTGTAACATTGATAAGATAAAA
>JAFDXG010000140.1 GCA_018268105.1 Bacteroidota bacterium
GCCGATTATTTTTCCAATGCCATACTGATTAATAATGGAAATCTGAATTTTTCAGTTATTCCTCTTCCCTGGCAGGCACAGTTAACATCCTTTCGGGATGCTGCAACAGTTTATGCAAATAATGATAGTCTGCCCGACCTATTGTTAGCCGGAAATTTTTTCGACAACAATATTTCTTCTGGCAGGTATGATGCTGATTATGGAAGTCTCCTAATCAATAAAGGTGGAGATAAGTTTGCCTATTCCGGGTTAAATGGTATAGTAGTTAAAGGTCAGGTTCGGCATATTCTTCCACTTACTATAAAAGGTCAACCTTCCTGTTTGCTGATGAAGAATAATGATACGGCTATGGTGTTGCAGTTTTATAAGTTGAAAAAATAAACTGTATTTGTGTTACGGGTTCTGTAATTCTTAGTTTGTCTAAATACCTGCACATGAAAATAAAAAATATCCATCAGGTTTCGAGAAGAAAATTTATTGGTTTGACTGCCACTGCTGCAATTGGCTCAGGTATTACCGGGTTTGTGCCGGGTATAGTACCGGCTGCTGCAAAAGCTATCAGTATTAGAGAAGCTATAAATTTTATTATTAAGAGTGTACCTGTTGCACCAATTAGCAATACTGTGGATACAGTAAAAGCGGGTAACCCAGATCAGCTACTTAAAGGAATGGTTACTACTACATTTGCTACTATTGATGTGATTGAAAAAGCAGCATCGCTTGGAGCAAATTTAATTATAGTACATGAACCGGTATTTTACAACCATCGCGATGAAACCGACTGGCTACATCAGGATAAGGTTTTTGAATATAAACAACAATTCATAAAAAAAACCGGGGTAGTCATCTGGCGTTTTCACGATTACTGGCATTCGGAAAAGCCAGATGCTGTTTTAGCCGGGGTATTACAAATGCTGGGCTGGCAAAAGTTCGCAGAACCGGGAAATGAACATATCATACACCTTACCGGTGCTACTTTGGGAAGTATACTGAAAGAGGTAAAAGAGAAACTGGGTGTGTCCACGGTTAAGGCAATTGGTATACCCGGAGAAAGCTGTGAAAAAATTTTACTCATGCCCGGAGCAGCCGGTGGTAGTGCCCAAATAACCGCAATAGAAAAAGAGCAGCCGGATCTGTTGATCTGTGGGGAACTGCAGGAATGGGAAACCAGCGAATATATCAGAGATGCCCGCAGTAAAGGAGATAAAATAGCGCTTATGGTATTAGGGCATGCTGTTAGTGAAGAACCAGGTATGATTAATCTGGTATCCTGGCTTACACCAAAATTTCCGGGGATAGCTATCACCCATATCGCATCACATAGTCCATTTACATGGTACTAAACTAATAACAATACAGAGATTACTATTTTTTAAAAATAAAATACACCGCCCCCACCAAAAGTATAAAGGCAATGAGATGATTCATCGTGAACTGCACATTTTTAAATGCAATTACAGAAAAGATTACGAATACAATAAGAGTAATTACTTCCTGTATTACTTTCAATTGAAGGAGCGAAAAAGGTCCGCCGAGTTCTGAAGAGCCAATTCGGTTTGCCGGTACCTGAAAGCAATATTCAAAGAAAGCTATACCCCAGCTAAGCAAAATGATTATCCATAATGGGGTAGAATTTTGATCCGAATTTTTACCAAAAAACCTCAGATGTCCATACCAGGCCAGTGTCATAAATGAATTGGAAAGCAGCAGTAAAAGGATAGTATATAACCCTTTCATAGATTTAAATTTTTGATTGTTTACTTTGATTTAGTGACGCAAAGATGTAAACTAAAACGATATAATTTTATTTTTTAATGATTGTTTAGAAGTTTGTGAATACCGAAACATATATGCCAAAATATACTATTGGTGAGGGATGGCACGTTTTTACCTGGTGCAGATTACAGCATCAAAAATCCAGGGTATGAAAAATTTAATTTGCGGTATGGCTTTGCTTCTTACTTTCAGTTCGTGTGCTACTACCGAATTAATTACTCTAAGCGTTACAGAACCGGCGCCTGTGACAATCTCATCCGATATTAAAAGATTAGTAGTATTAGACCGTACCGGGATATCCGAAAAAAGAAGGCCGGTTGATATAATGGACAAAGTATTTTCGCTTGAAGGCAAAGATCTTGATGCAGAAGGTGCCAGGGCCTCCACCAGTGGAATGATAGATGTATTGTCCGGAAATAATCGTTTTGAAAAAGTTATAAAGTATCCCGATGTGCTTGCCCGCAGTAGTGTGGCCGGGATATTTCCTGCGCCTTTGTCATGGCAGGAAATAACAGATATATGCAGTAAGACCAATACAGATGCTGTTTTTTCTCTTGAAGTATTCGATACAGATTCTAAAATAAACTATACTGCTAATCCTGTTTCGGTAAATACACCCCTGGGGAAAGTACCGGCGATAGAACATGTTGCAACTATGGAAACGAGAGTAAAAACCGGATGGAGAATATATGATGCTTTGGGCAGGCAGCTACTCGATGAATATATTATTGAAAAAGTTTTGAATTTTCATGGAAGAGGCATTAACCCTGCTGCAGCAGCGGCGGCACTTCTCGAAAGAAAAGATGCGGTGAAGCAGGCTGGTACCCTGGCAGGAACACAATATGCATTGCGTATAGTTCCTTATTCGGTAAGAGTGAGCAGGGACTATTATGTACGCGGCAGCGACAATTTTAAAGTTGCCCGGCGAAAAGCACAAACCGGCAACTGGGATGGAGCAGCAGCGATTTGGCAACAGGAAACCACAAGTACAAACGATAAGGTGGCAGGCCGGGCTTGTTATAATATGGCGATTATTGGCGAAATCAATGGCAATTTGGAAGAGGCTACGGGATGGGCACAAAAAGCTTATGAGGAATATGCTAACAAACTTGCACTTCGCTATGTAAAAATATTGGAAAGAAGGAAAATGGATAATGCAATACTTAAAGAACAGACAGCAAAAAAATAGTATCATGGTTTGCGTTTCTCAATCCACTCAATACTACAAAAGGATATATAGCCACTAATGCATGAATAGATATTCAAATAAAAGAAACATTCATGTTTTCAGTGCGTCTATCATTAAACTCAATTGAATGTTGTATACTTTACATCGGTACCTGTTGTTTATTCATGTAAATAAAGCCAGGTATTACACTATTACAACCACCTTCTTACTTTTGCTTTATAATCAAAATACTGCTGTCCAAACCGGAGTCCGAGGTATTTTTCTTCCCGCTTAATTACATATTCCTGAACTACTAACAATAAAATAGGCAATAGTATAAAATTCCACCAATTACCAATAATTACTGACAGCCCTGTGTAAAGAAGAAGCAGACCCATATACATTGGGTTACGACTGTATGCATAAATGCCTGTAGTCTGTAGCGAAAGGGCAGGTTTAATAGTAATTAAAGTGTTTTTCGAAATAACAAATTTTCGGATTGCCATGAAAATAACCAAAACGCAAAAGCTGATCAATATCCAGCCAGCTATCCTGACAGTGGTTGAATGTAACCCTGTGTTTCCTATAGGAGTCATTTTATCAATTCCAATTGAAAGGAAGAAAAATACTGCATAAATCAGCGGTGGTGGTATATATACTCCCGGATGATTTTTGGGTTTCATGAATTATTTATTTGTTGGTTGAAGAAATCCTAATTGCATTAACAAAGCAAAACGATCAGGTACGCCCCAGTGTTCTACCAGTTTCCCATTTTCGATTCTTAAGATATCAATTACGTCAATAGAAAATTTTTTTCCTGTAGGTTCTAATCCCATAAAAGACCCTGTATGTTCTCCTGTGCTGCGGTAATGCACCCATACCATATCATCTTTGACTACACTGTGCATCAGTTCGTACTGATGATTCGAAAATGCTTTGGATAAACTAAGTATTGCTTTTTTAACTCCTTCTTTTCCCCCTTTTATTCCAAACTGATGTTCGGTCAGTGAATCACTCATCAATTGATCAATCACATAGAGATCGGCATTTCCGAAACCTTGTTCAACAATTTGTTTTGCAACAATCAAGTTTTCATTTTGCATGATTTCAGTTTTTTAGTGTCCAACGAAACTAAAACATACAAAAAAGGATTTTTGGTAAAAAAGCGACATATTTATTCAACCGGTGGGGAAATCGTTGGAACCGCTGGTGGGCGTGGGCTGTAAATAAAACCTGCTGGGCGGGAAATCGGCAAATTCTTTGAACTCCTTCAGTATGTGCTGAGAATCTGCATAGCCTGCTTCAAGTGCAACATCAGACCAACTCTTGTAGGTACTCTCGTTTTTTATCCGCATTGCATATTCGAAACGTACAATGCGCAGGAATAACTTTGGGGGAATGCCTACTCTTGTTATAAAGTTGCGTTCAAATTGTCGCAAGCTAAGACAAGCCATTGAAGCCCACTTTTCAAGTGTAAATTGTTTCACCGGATCGAGCATTTGAACAGCAATAGTGTCGATGGGTTCTTCTGGCCGGCATTTGCTATCAAACTTTTTCTCTAAGAAGTCAATAACAGTTGCAATCATCTCATCATACGAAATAGGTTTTTGCAGTTCATGCAAAATATTCCGGACATCATTACCCCAAAATTCCGTTGCATTCAAACCTGCATTTACTGTTTGCTGCATAGGAATGCCCAGCAGACGATACGTACCTGTAGGATGAAAAGCAACTTTTATCATCAGGTGATTGGTTCCATACAATAATCCAACAGGTTTGTACTTAGGTCCTGTGATCGCCGATACAGGTACAGGTATTTCTTTTTTTTCATCTATTACTAACCGGATGGGGTCGCAAGGAAAAAAATACAGGTTTTGCTCGGTATTGGCCAGGCAGGTTATATAGGGTGGCGGCAGATTTTCTTCCTTATTCCAATTGGCATGATAAACATGGAACTCACGAACAATACTGCTGAGTGTTGCCGGTGGATGATATATTTTTATAAATGGCAAATAATCGTCTTTTTAAAAATTATTAATTACAGTCAGCCTGAAGTTTATGCTCTCCAAATCAATGTAAACGGTATTGTATTTTATTTATAAATCTCGTTTGGCCTGAATG
Organism: Bacteroidota bacterium; assembly: GCA_018268105.1. Lineage (GTDB taxonomy): Bacteria > Bacteroidota > Bacteroidia > Chitinophagales > Chitinophagaceae > Agriterribacter. Next base: position 5,066 of record JAFDXG010000140.1, read on the forward strand.
TAAATTTTGTCAGGTTCACCTGCAGATTTTTTTGCACAACGATATTCACTACGTCAGCCTGTGTCATTCCCTCAGACGTTTTCTCTACTATTAGGTTGTAAAAATATCAATTTATCCACGGGTTTTTGAAAACACCATTGCTTAAACCAGCTTTTACATGAAAGCTTTCAACTTCGAATGTCCTTCCGTTAGCACAGAAAGTCATCTGTTTTTATGGTAGGGAGATTGCTACCACCATGTTGTACGTTCGCCCTTCTTCCCAGTCATCTATAATGAGGGTCGGTGTCCAACTGCAGAGTTTTGTCTGTGCCCTGGTGTGTTGGATTAAGCAGTTAATTGAGCATTTTGTATTCATTAGGTGACTGCCCAACACGTTGTTTGAACAACCGGCTAAAATGCTGGGTATATTTAAACCCTAATTCATAAGCAACTTCACTTGCAGTTTTACCCGGTTCAAAAAGTTTTTCTTTTGCTAAGTCAATTACTTTGACTTGTATTAGTTCTTGCGCTGATTTGCCCGTTTCTTTTTTAATTAAATCTCCAAAATAGTTTGCTGAAAGATGCAATTCGCCTGCACAATAACTCACACTCGGCAAGCCGATGGTTTGCGGTTTATCTGTTTGGAAATAGTTGTTTAATAATTGTTCAAACTGTTGAACAACGCCTTTGTTCACCTTATCTCTGGTAATGAATTGTCTGTCATAAAAACGAATGCAGTAATTCAAAAACAATTCAATAGTAGATACAATCAGCATTTTGCTGTGCTTGTCAACTGCATGGCTTAGTTCAAATTCAATCTTTTTAAAAAGGTCTAAAACGGTCAGCCGCTCATATTCCGAAAGATGAAGTGCTTCATTTACTTCATAAGAAAAAAAGGAATAGTTAATTATGTTGCGACCAAGCGAAGTTCCATGAATTAGGTCGGGATGAAATACCAAAGCAAGTCCCTGTGGCTGGTAGTATTCGCCCGGTTGGTTAGAACCAATTGCTTGTCCCGGAGCTAAAAAAATTAGTGTCCCTTCCTCATAATCATAATAATTGCAGCCATAACGTAAGTCTCCACACTTTATCTCTTTCAAAAACACCGTATAGAAGTTGTAACTCATCCGCCGTGCTTCTCTTTTGTCGGCTTTTGATAAATCAACAATGCTCACCAGGGGATGAAGCGTTTCCTGCTTATTAAAAGCATTGTACTGATTAATGGTCTCAAATTTTAGTATGTCTTCCATTTGTTGTATGTTAAAGTGTAAAGTTACCAATACATAAGTTATCGCAAGACTGCCCAAAGCTAAATCAGTGATTTTGGTACAGAATACAGTAATCCGTGTACAAGCAAGTTGTAGAACTCTTGCGACCTTTGCTAAAGCATCCAAAATCAAAAATCATTAGCATGAAGCAAATAAAAGCTTTCTCCTTCTTGTTTTTCTTCTTGTTCTCTTCTATCAAGATTTTAAATGCACAACAACCAATGGATAAGGCACAGACTTTAGATAGCAAACAGCAAAGCATAATTACTATTTCAGTTTTTACTGCAAAAGGTGATTTGGTGCATTTGAAAAAAGCATTAGGTGATGGTTTAAATGTCGGTCTAACTGTCAATGAAATTAAAGAAGTCCTTGTCCATCTATATGCTTATTGTGGTTTCCCACGCAGCATTCGTGGCTTGCAAACCTTTATGGAAGTTCTCAAAGAACGCAAAGCAAAAGGTATTGCCGATAATGAAGGCAAAGAAGTATCGCCAATAAAAAGCGATAGCACCAAATACGAAAGAGGTAAAAAGATTTTGGCGGATTTGACCCAAATTCCCCAGCCTGATACACTTACAGGGTATTCGGCTTTTACACCTGCAATTGATACATTCCTGAAAGAACACTTGTTTGCAGATATTTTTGAAAGAGATGTTTTGACGTACGCCCAACGTGAGTTGGTTACCATTTCTGTAATAGCTGCAATCGGCAATGCAGAACCAATGTTACAAAGCCATTTGAAAATTTCTTTAAACGTTGGTATTACACCCAATCAATTAAAAGAGTTTGTTACCATCATCAAATCTACTGCAGGTGATAAGAATGCACTATCTGCTGAAAAGGTGTTGGGGGAAGTATTGAAAAGCAAATCATCTAAATAAATTCTAAAATAAAAACAGTATGAAACAAATAAAATATTTAATAGTAGCATTTACAACAACTTTAGTTATGAACACAACAAATGCACAAACGCCTCAAAAGCCAATTGCAAAAAATCCCTGGACTTTGGTTTATGATGGAGCTATTACGGAAAATATAAAGGGTAAAGTAAATATTCATCCCGTTAGCTACAAGATAAAAGACATAACCATTGCAGCAAACATTTATACACCCGCTAATTATGACGCTACAAAAAAATATCCGGCAGTCGTGATTGCACATCCAAATGGTGGTGTAAAAGAACAAACTGCCGGATTATATGCTCAACGTTTAGCCGAACAAGGTTACATTACCATAACTGCAGATGCTGCATACCAGGGTGGCAGTGGTGGCACACCCCGTAATGTAGATAAACCTGAAAACCGCATGGAAGACATTCATGCTATGGCAGATTTTATTACTCAATATGCAGGCGTTGATATTTCAAAAATTGCCTTATTGGGAATTTGCGGCGGTGGAGGTTATTCTTTAGGAGCTGCAAAGTCAGATAAGCGTTTTAAAGCGGTAGCAACCTTGAGTATGTTTAATTCAGGATTGGTTCGTAGAAATGGGTTTTTAAATTCGCAAATTGCCACTATACAAGAACGTTTAAAACAGGCTTCTGATGCCCGTACACAAGAAGCTGCCGGTGGAGAAGTTTTGTACATTGGCGGTGATGCAAAGCCTTTGACAGATGAACAAATCGCAAAAATCCCCTTTGAATTTTACAGGGAAGGATATATTTATTATGCCAAAACATATCCACATCCAAATTCTTCAGGAAAGTACACAACAAGTAGTTTAATGGATTTAATGACGTGGGATGCCACGGGCAATTTAGATTTAATAAACCAACCTTTATTAATGATAGCAGGTAGCAAAGCACAAACGCTTTATATGACTTTAGAAGCTTTTCCAAAGGCAACCAACGCAAAAAGTAAAGAACTATTTTTAATTGATGGAGCTACACATATTGAAACTTATTGGAAACCGGAATATGTATCACAGGCTGTGAATAAACTGGCGAGTTTTTATCAAACTAATCTTTAAGAATTTACATCATGAAACTTAATGTGGTGCAATTCGTGCTGCCATTTTTCTTATTCGCTTTGGCAGCTTGCGATAACAAAAAAGAAATGAATAGTACAAAAAATGAGACCGAACCTGTTTTCCCACAAGGCGAAATAATTACCAATGATAATTTTACAGGCATGGCTTATTTACAACCATTAATTGCAGCAGACAGCCTTAACCCTATAGCCGTTGGCAATGTAACTTTTGAACCGGGTGCAAGAAGCAAGTGGCATACACATCCTGCTGGTCAAATTTTGTTAGTCATTGATGGTATTGGTTATTATCAGGAGAAAGGTCAGCCGAGAAAAATACTTCATAAAGGTGATGCTATAAAGTGTCCTCCCAATATTCCGCATTGGCATGGAGCAAGTGCTGAAAGTTCTTTTGTGCAGGTTGCAATAACCGGAAGGGAAAAAGGTGAAACAGTTTGGATGCAGCCTGTAACAGATGAAGAATACTATAGCAAGTAAAATAGAAGTAAAATAGAATTATGTTGGTTGAAGTTTTTATTTCAAGTTGATAGAATTTCGTCCACCGGGTGGTGAGTGGGCATGGGGCGTTGGAATTTTTAGCTCTTTGCAAGGTTGGCTTTGTGTCGGGGGGCTGTGTGCCTTGCAATGTGCTAAAAATTGCATGGAGTGTGTCGTGTCTGTCAGTTAATAGTAGTACTGTCGCTCGGTAGGGGTTGCAGGCAACGAACATGTATTGCCGAAGTGCAGGGAATAGAACTACGTTCGCCCAGGCTAACTGCTGCTGAGTAAAGTTAAAAAAGATAATGAAATGTATACAGCTAAATTGATAAGGTCAAGCTGGATATAGAGCCCAACAGAATTACAAAAGTTGAAACACGGCTTCCGTCAGCCTGCATTTTGGCAAGTCTTTTGTTAGCAGCATTTTCATTTCGTATTTAAGGTAATCGTCATTACTTAATCTGACAGTTTAGGTTTTTTTAGGCATTAAGACAAAAATGATTTTTTATAAAAAGCGGCTGGTTGTTCAACCGCTTTTTCATTTTCGTCTGTCAGACTATCCCTGACAGGTTGCACCTCTGCAGAGCCTGCTTCCGTTTGATCCGACAGCTTAAAGTTAATGTTTTGTCTGAAAATGCTGTTAAGGTCTTTTCCCCGAGCCATTTCTTTACTATCGGTGAATGTTTGGGCGGGTGTTTTTCCGAAGCAATAACGGCCACTATGAGGACGCTCTGTATTGTAAAATTGGATCCATTGATCGATGTCCGACTGAAGCTCTTCTAAAGTGGTGTATAATTTTTTTCTGAAAGCTATTGCATAAAACTCATCCTGCATCGTGCGATGGAACCTTTCACAAATCCCATTAGTTTGTGGGCTTTTTGCCTTTGTTTTAGTGTGGTCTATATCTTCAATATTCAGATAGAGCTGATACTCGTGATGTTCCCTGGCACCGCAGTATTCGGTTCCTCTGTCGGTAAGAATGCGTAACAATTCTACGCCCTGTTCCTGATAAAATGGAAGCACTTTATCATTGAGCATATCGGCTGCTACCAGGGCATTCTTACGATCATATACTTTAGCAAAAGCCACACGAGTATAGGTATCTATGAATGTTTGCTGATATATTTTTCCAACACCTTTTATGTAACCAACATAGTAAGTATACTGAGAGCCCAGATACCCTGGATGATGAGTTTCAATTTCGCCTTTGCTTTGTTGCTCTTCTTTTTTCTTTTCCAATGCCGCCACTTGTGCATCAGTAAGAACCAGGCCATCCTGCTGTACTTTGGCTTCTAAGGATTTTAAACGCTTTTGAAACGTCTCCAAATCATGCCGCAACCAAACACTTCTAACAGTAGATGGTGCTACCACATGACCTCTTTTAAGCAACTCGTTACTCACACGCTGCTGTCCATGAGCCGGCTGTTCAGTTGCATAAGCTACAACTATATCTTCCAACTCTTTTTCAATACGATTTTTCAATAAAGGTTTGCTGCGGCTTATCTCTATCAAAGCCATCTCTCCTCCTTCCTCATATAACGGGGGCATTGGTTGCTTCCATTTCGGAAACTGTCTTTTCAAATGCTTCATTTTGTTGAATGGCAGTTTTTTAAATTTCAGAAAGGATATTGTCTGAACCTTGATTTATTTGATTTTCTTGATTAGCCTGCATTGCAGGCGATAAAGGTTTTTCCGCCTGCTGTTGGCACTTTTACACAGATATGCGGAACACGGGAAACATTGTTTTTGTA
>JAFDXG010000141.1 GCA_018268105.1 Bacteroidota bacterium
ATAGCTATGGCTACACTCAACCCTGAGGGGATAATAATGCTGGATGGTGAAATATGGAATGCAGAATCTGTTTCAGGAGAAATTAAGGAAGGAGAAAGGGTAAAGGTACGCGAAATGAAAAACCTGAAAGTTTACGTTGAAAAGATTAGTATTTAATTCATAAATAAAACTACAATCATGGAACAATTCCCTATCGGACTCATTGTGCTTCTCGTATTCATTATCCTCATCCTCGGCAATGCCATCCGTATACTGCGTGAATATGAAAGAGGGGTGATATTCAGGCTCGGCCGACTGATTGGAGGTGATGGTGTAAAAGGTCCGGGACTTATCCTGCTTATCCCGGTGATAGATAAGATGGTAAAAGTGAGCCTTAGAGTGGTAGTAATGGATGTACCAACCCAGGATATCATTACCAGGGATAATGTGTCGGTCAAAGTAAGTGCGGTAGTGTACTGCCGAGTAGTAGAACCACAAAAAGCAGTAGTAGCGGTAGAGAATTACCTGATGGCTACATCGCAGTTTTCACAAACCACGCTGCGAAGTGTGTTGGGACAATCGGAATTAGACGATCTGCTTTCACAACGTGAAAAGATAAATATAAAATTGCAGCAAATCATAGACACGCATACAGAGCCATGGGGTGTTAAAGTATCTAATGTGGAAGTGAAACAGATAGATCTACCCCAGGAGATGCAAAGGGCAATGGCCAAACAGGCAGAAGCCGAAAGAGAAAGAAGAAGTAAAGTAATCGCTGCAGAAGGTGAGTATCAGGCTTCGCAACGCCTGGCTGATGCAGCTAAAGTATTGTCAGATCAGCCCAGTGCTTTAACGTTGCGCTACCTGCAAACCTTACGCGAAATTGCAACTGAAAATAATTCAACTACACTCTTCCCTATACCTATAGATATATTAAAACCTTTTTTGCATAGACCGGAAGATAAGTAATGTTGAGGTAAGTCTTTTTTACCGCGGAGAACGCAGAGAGAATACACTCGGAGTGCACAATTCAATATATTTTTGTACCCTGTATGGAAGATATGGATAACCTTTTTTTTACAGTGCCCTATTCTTTTTTTCACATTGATCCGAATGTGAAGAAGGTATCTTGCTCATATACTGATCTGGCACAGAAAATTACTGCTTCTATCCAACCCGGGACTATAAAAAAAATTGCCGGTGATCTCGGATTAAGTTTCGTGCCGGTAAAAGAAAAGGAAGGTGAAGTGTGCTTTATCAACAGCGAAGAAGTACGCCCGGAATTCAGGCTCAGTTTTGCACCTGTTGATATTGCCGATTATATCTTTGGTGCATATCAAAAACTTTTGCAACAATCACATTTGCAACAATCACCCGATAGTGCTTTATTGAAAATCCCTTATCCGACAGATGCCGCTGACTTTTGGGAACTGGTGAAGGCAGGTGAACGGTTAAGATGATTATCCCGAAATCATATAAAATAAGGGCAGATACGGGTAAATATGAGAAGAAGAATGAACTAATTTTGCATCTGTATTTTAATGCGTAAACAATATGGCACAACGAAGCAAAAAAGAAGTTCTTGATTACCTGAACCAAGCAGAAGTAGCTGCAGTTGGAACTTCAAATATGGGTACCCCGCGTCAGAGAATGATGCATTTTGGAGCAGATGAAAATTTCAACCTATATGTCAGCAGCCTGAAAGGCGATCCCAAGATCATTCAGTGGAGTAATATACCAGAAACTGCCCTGTTGATTCACCAGGGTCCAACTTTCATGGAAATGGAAGAATGTGAAATCATAGGCAGGGCTGAAATTATTCACAACAAAGATGATCGGGAAAAAGCGCTTGAGATAATGAAACTACGTTCTCCAATAGTTGCCAATTTTTTTCAAATAGGTGCTACAGACAGGCTTGATTTTATTCGAATCAAACCCTTCATAGTCAAATATCGTTATGTGCCTGAAATATTGCAGGGAGAAGCGCCTACCATTTTTGAGTTTCCGGAAAACCGCAGCACATACAGCCCCTGGGACGACCTGAAATCAAAAGCGAGTGCCTGGAAAGAAGCAGTAAGGCCATTGTCATTAACAGCATCGCTCATTCCGATTTTATTGGGTGGCGTAATTGCTTTTTCAGTGTCTGGAAACTTCAACTGGTTTTTGTTTTTACTGACATTGGCCGGGGGATTGATGATACAGGCGGGAACTAATATGATTAACGACTGGAAAGATGCAGAACGCGACAATGAAAATGTAGAAGGGATCCGGCCGTTTACCGGCGGATCAAAAATGATCCAACTCGGATTGGTTTCCAGGTCCGATATGGGATTTTTTGGAATTATACTGAGCATCTCCGCTGCACTGATCGGGATATATCTGACCTTCAAAACCGGGTGGGGCCTTATACCCTTAATAGCTTACGGAGCATTGGCAGGAATCTTTTACACGAGTGAAAAAGGAAAATTTTCTTTTATCAATATGGCACCCGGGTTAGCGGAGTTTTTGATAGCCACAACTTATGGCGTGTTGATGACCATGGGTGCATTCTACGTGCAGACGGGTTATTTTTCATTACAGGTATTTTTGCTTTCGCTCCCCGTAGCATTGCTCATAACAAACGTACTCGTAATTAATCAGTTTCAGGATGCTGCTTCCGACCAGAAGTCGAAGAAAAATACATTGGTGGTAAGATGGGGAAAATCAAAAGCAAAGAATTTATTGATAAGCTTTTTTGTTGCCTCATATACTATTTTATTGTTGCTACCAATATTCGGTTATGCTCCTTTCACCTTATATTTTACTTTTTTTTCGCTGCCTTTTGCAGTGAAGGCCATTCGCTATATTCAAAACAATTATTTAAAAACTTCCATGGACCTGATTTCGGGGAATGCGCATACAGCAATTGCACATTTATTCACGGGACTTTTGCTGGTATTTGCCTTTTTACTGGACAGTAAAAATATCACCTTTTCACTCATATTTCTGGCAGGGTCCATATTGCTGGTGACCTGGGTATGGAATTATATTGAGCATAAAAGGAAAGATATGGAGCAATTCAGGCTGGCGGTAAAACAGTAGAGATGAAAAAGTGGATAGTAATTTCATTTTTTATTATTGTTGCTTTTTTAATAACAGCGTATGCATTTCTGCAAGGTTCAAAAGTAATAAGCAAATCTGTAGTTATTAATACTACAAGATCTTCACTATACAGGTTATTATTAAACGAACAAAGTATTGCAAAATGGTGGCCGGGAACAATTGACAGTACTGCAACAGGTAATCAGTTTTTATTGCATAACCGGAGTTATAAGATTATAGATAATAATTTAACACTTCTGCCGGTTACAATTACCTACGGTAATGAAATAATACACAGTACCCTATACCTGTTACAGGCTGATCCGGATAATGTTCGCCTTGAGTGGACAGCAACCATACCTTCTACATCAAACCCAATCAAAAAAGTCAGTAACTATTTTGATTCGAAAGAGATTTCGGATGACATGGATAATATTTTTTCTAAAATAAAAACCTATTTCTCTGAAGAAAAAAACATCTATGGTCTTAGCATTGCTCACCAGTTGATTGTTGATTCTACTTTTGTTTTTACCCAAAAAATATCACCAGTTTATCCTTCAACTGATTTTATATATGGTTTGATCGCCAGGCTCAGAACTTACTCAAAAAAATATAATGTTGCTGAAACGAATTATCCCATTCTGAATATTAGTCTTTTGGATTCCACAAACTATCTTGTAAAAGTAGCTTTACCAGTCAACAAGTCAGTTCCATCGGGAACAGATATTGAAAGCAAACGAATGCCGGTGAATGTAAACATACTAATGGCAGAAGTAAAAGGCGGCCCTCATACGGCCGAAAAAGCATTTGAACAACTCCGGTTGTATATCAGTGACCACCATGCACACATTCCTGGATTGCCATTCTTTTCATTAGTAACGGATCGTTCTAAAGAATCCGACACTACAAAATGGATAACCAGGATATATTTCCCGGTAAGACAATAACATTACTACTTCATGTCCTTTTCAAACCGGATGATCATCGCACTGTCATTATTTCTAACCAGGATATATGCGGGTTTACCTGAAATTTTAATCGGCGCTATTTTCCTGACTTGTCCTTTTACCACCAGTCCATTGATATTTTCTGCCGATAATTTATCATTCCCGTGATTAACCAGCATAGTGCCATAGTCCGCATCGTATCTTCCGGCTGATATTGTATTGTAATAATAATTAGAAGCCGCCAATATATCAGGCATACTGTCCCTGTTGCTGTAAATGATTGCCGCATTACGGATCTGACTTAATTGTGCCTGCCAGGGGAGATCCTGCAGAGTAAAATTATTTTTCCCGTCATTAATCAGTATAGCACTGGAAAAATAACTTGCAGTGAATAATGCAGCACTATTAATTTTTTGAGGTGAAAATAAATCTTTCAAATCCGAATGTGCAAACTCTCCGGCATCTCTGTATTTTTTCTTAAGTGATGGCATTTGTTTTTCCAACTCATATTTGGAAGCAAGTAGAACTTCTTTATTGCCTGTATAATAGGTCACAACCTGTTCTTTTTTCCCGTCATCATCAAAATCGTTGAAATACATACGCACGGGGTGTTCCGATGAAGCTTGAAATCTGTTATTCAGTCCCAGGTTACCTGCAATAAAGTCCACATCCCCATCATGATCAATATCAACGGGTACAATACAATTCCACCAGCCCCTTTTTTCTGTCAATACCTTTTTTGTAAAAAAACCATTCTCATTCATAAAAGCATATATACTACCCCATTCGCAACAAACAATGAGATCATCATCGCCATCCTTATCTGCATCGCACCAAACCGCGTCTGTAACCATACCGATTCCAGAAAGCTCCGCAGCAATTTTTTTTGTAACATCTGTAAATTTGCCTCTACCATTATTTTGCAGTAGATAGGATGCCGGTATTTCTCCATAGTTCCAGGGAACAGTTCTTCCACCTAAAAACACATCAGCATAACCATCTTTGTTAAAATCACAGGCAACTATACACGAAGAAGTACTGGTTATTCCGTTAAAAGCGCTATCAGATTTAAGGAAATCTCCCTTACCGTTATTTAAGTATACCCGGGGAAGCAAATGTTTATCTGAACCATAAAATTCATTTCCACCCGATGCTACCAGTAAATCAGGATTTCCATCATTATTAATATCAGCAAATATGGCATCTACATCTTCGTACATGCTGTCCGCCATCAAAGCAGGCTGGAGTTTTCTTATAAAAGTTCCGTTTTGTTTTTGAATAAATATTGCACTTTGAAATGTTTTAGCTCCGCCAATAAATACATCATCCAACCCATCATGGTTAATATCGCCTACAGCCAGCGCCGGACCTTCTGCAGAAACTTCATGCGGCAATAAAGGTTCCCGGATGAACTCATTAAAATCATTTTCTTTATGTAAAAACTGAAATTTTGTTGCTCTCGTTATATCGTGTGCAATCACACCTGCGGTTTTATTAAACCGGTTGAAAAAAGTATAATCAAAATAGGGTAAACCATTTTGATATGTAAATGATTGTTCAGCTTGTGTTGTATCCAGATTTATTTTTTGATAACTATTATCGGGCCATATCAAAAAGGCAGAGTCAACTTTCACCTGTTTCAACCCAACAAGCACCGGGGTTTCCATGCTCGACATAAAACCTTTCACAGGATTCTTTTCATAAGTGTGTAATGCATTACCTGAACATACCAGTAATTTAGCACCTATGGCATTGGGGTTCATAGCTGAACCATGAAGAGATATACTTACAGAAGAATGTTTGTTTCCATCAGAAGTTTTATTCTCATATAGCATAGCAAACTCATTAATATTGTTTACTGCAATATCTATATCTCCGTCATTATCAAAATCGGCATATACGGCTCCATTTGAAAAAGTTGATGGATTATCTCCTACCCTGTCGGCTATGTCTTCAAATTTTAAATCAGTGCTATTCTTAAAAAAGCGGTTAGGAATTTTTATTTCAGGAAATTTTTTAACCTGTTCAATATCTTCCTTTTTAATATTATTTGTTTGCAGTTTTCTGTTGTTCAGAAAATTTACATAATCCATATCATTTAACCGTGTTGGTATTCCATTTGAGATGAACAGGTCTTTCAACCCGTCATTATCAAAATCTATCCATAGAGGAGACCAGCTCCAGTCAGTTGCAGCAATTCCCGAGTAAAATCCTATTTCACTAAAAACCCCATTGCGTCTGTTGTATTGCAGCATATTCCTGGAATACTGGTAGCTGTATCCATATCTTATTTTATCCCAAAAAATATCATAGTCGTCATCACCAAGAGACCGTTTTAATATATAAGGGTTGTCAGACAGCATATCAAGTGTTACTATTTCAGGATAGCCGTCATTGTTAGCATCAGCAATATCTACCCCCATTGAAAATTTACTGGTATGCATCATTCTTTCAGTGCTTTCATCTTTAAATTTTCCGTTTTTCTGATTAATATAGAGGTAATCATTTTCGTGAAAGTCGTTGCCTATATATATATCCGGCCAGCCATCAAGGTTAATATCTGAGACGGCAATCCCTAATCCATAACCAATTGACGAACTGTTAATGCCTGACGATACTGTAATATCAGTAAAATAATTTCCGTCATTTCTATAGAGCCGGTCTCCAGCAAGTGTATCAAAAGTGCCGGTAAACCTGTTGCGCGGTGCAAATGAAGCATCATGATGAACAGTAGAGTTGAGGAGGTACATATCCAGGTCGCCATCCATATCCATATCAAAAAATGCTGCCTGGGTACTAAACCCGGAAAAATTAAGCCCATATTCTTTCGATTTATCTTCATAAAAGGGCACTCCATTCCGAATTCCTTTGCAAATTAATAATTGATTATGGCTGTTTAGGTTTTTGAATTTACCCACTTTGCAGACATAAATATCAGGCAAGCCGTCATTGTTGATATCAACCACACTCACTCCTGTAGACCATCCATGGTCCTGCGGGATATCGGCCTCTTTTGTTACATCCTCAAACTTTAAATTCCCTTTATTAAGGAATAGTTTATTTTCACCCTGGTTAGAAGCAAAAAATAAATCCGTCAACCCGTCATTATTAAAATCGCCGGCGCCAATACCTGATCCGTTATAGAAATACAAATAATTCATCATATTGAGGGTATCCGTTGGAGTAAGAGTATTGCTGAAGTTTAATCCTGTTGTATTATGATCTAAAACAAGAAAAATCGGCGGCTGAGTTTTATTTTGACAGTTGCAGAAAACTAATATTGCAAATAAGTACCCAATTATTCTAATGTTCCTGATTGCCATGTAACATTCTATTATTGCTTAGCATCGGAATTCAACTTGTATAATACTGGAAATTCATTGTTTTGAAGAAATAACAAATGTACCCCTCTGCTGTTTCTGATTTCAACAATATCCCTTATTTCACCCCGCATGTTAAATCCGGTATTTTTTGCAGTTAGCCAGCAAAATTTACCATTACCTTCATTAATAAGTATATCTCCAAAACTTGCATCCAGTTTTTCAAATTGTGGTAATAAACCGAATTGATTACCCCCCGAAACAAGGTCTGTTTTTCCATCACCGTTAATATCTATTGGCAATACAACATTCACACTTGACAATTGCATCATGGGTGGCAATTTTTGCAACGTAAAATTTCCATCTCCATTATTGATAGCAATACAAGAAGCCGTATAATTAAATTCCTTTACCTGTGATGCCTTTAACATATCCTGTGAAAGAAGCTCCTGGATAGACTTAGTGGCGTATTGCTCATTTTTAAGATTGCTCCGCCTCAAGAAAGGAAGTTGCTCCTGTAAATCGTGTTTCAAAAAAACTGGCATATCCTTACCATCAATAGTGTATGTCATTATTTTGTCCAGGTATCCATTTTTATCAAAATCATTAAGCCAAAGTTTTACAGGATGAGTTGAATCCGGTTTCAGGTAAAAATTCTCTCCCATATTACCAAGTATCAAGTCAGTTTTTCCATCGTTATTTACATCAGTGGCAACAACCGTTTGCCACCACCCGAAAAGGGTATTAATATTAGTTTTTATTTCTTCAAAATGTCCATTCCGATATGAAAATATACGTGGCGCCATCCATTCGCCAACAATAATCAGATCCTTGTGTTTGTCACCCGTTACATCTTCCCAAAGAGCACCGGTGACCATACCAATATTGGCTATATCTTTATTTTTATCAGCAGCCATATCTGTGAAATGCCCTTTGCCGTCGTTCACAAACAAATAGCTTTGAGGATCTTTTCCATAAACCCCGGGATAATTCCTTGCACCTATAAAAAGATCTGGCGATCCGTCATTATTAAAATCATTGGCAATAGCTACCGAAATATTCATGCTCATATTTGGAAAAGCAGACCCGTCAAGGGTAAACTCTCCTTTGCCGTCATTTTTATATAATCTCAGTTGCAATTCCCGGCTCAATATACCGATGGAATTTCCACCAGGACATATCAGCAAATCATTATCTCCATCACCATCGCAATCAAAAAACAAGACGGCAGTATCTTCAAAAGAGTCAAAACCCTCAAAAGATTTTTCAGACTTTATAATAAATTTTCCATCTTTAGTTTGTATATACAATTGACCGGGTGTACCAGACGCTCCTCCAATATATATATCTTCAAGTCCATCGCCATTAACATCAGCTACAGCGGCTTTTGGGCCTTCCCGTGACAAAATCCTGGGAATACCAGGCTCAGCGTTGAAATCAACATAGTCATTTTCAATATGCTTCCTGAAGAAAGAAAGCTCCTGTACAAAGCAGGTAGAAGTTGGGGAAACTATCTTTATTTCTATAGGACGTGTACTGCTTTTAGTTTGGTCAATGGTGTGTACCACGTTTATTGCTGGTGTAACTAAAGTGCTGTAGCTCTTATCAGGCCAGGTAATTACCATTGAATCTACCTTTGTTTGTGAGCCTAAACCAAAAATTATTTTGTAGTCTACCGAAGATTGAAAACCACGGCTTGGAACTAACTCCCTTGTAAGCAATTCCTTACCTCTATATAATTTTACTGTGCTGCCAATGGCAAAAGTATTTTTTTCTTTTCCTCTTAAGACCACCCCAATAAAATTATTTTTGTTGATCTCTCTGGAATTATTTTTATATACAGATGCCAACTGGTTTTCATTATTAATAATTAAATCGAGATCACCATCATTATCGAGATCGCCATAAGCTGCCCCGTTGGCAAATGAAGACTGATTCATTCCCCAGTCCTTAGCTATATCTGTGAATCTCAAGTCATGATCATTTCGGAATACCTTATTGGGGATTGAAACTCTGGGAATTTGCTGAAGCACTTTATCTATTTCATCTTTTTTACCACTCAGGGCCATTTTTTGCATTACCTCATTAGCAAAATAATCCATGAAGTCAAGATTTGTAACATCTCTGTTTACACCATTACAAACCAGTAAATCATTCCAGCCGTCATTATCCATATCGAACATTAATGCACCCCAGCTCCAGTCTGTTGCCGATACACCACTATAATTTGCGATATCAATAAACTTTCCATTTTGATTATTAAGTTGCAAACAATTCTTGGTGTACTGATAATAAAACCCCGACTCAAGTTTGCTATTAAAAAGACTAATATTGTCAAAAGAACCCATAGTTTTAAGGCGATAGTCTGTACCCGCCAGCATATCAGTAGAAAATAGGTCGGGATAACCATCATTATTTATATCTGCAATATCGGCACCCATTGACGAATAACTTGTATGTTGAAACCAATCTTCCAGTTCGTCTTTGAATGTACCATTTTTTTGATTGATATACAGATAATCCCGTTCGTAAGAATCATTGGACACAAATACATCGGGCCAACCGTCTCCATTAATATCTCCAACAGAAACGCCAAGACCAAAACTAATAAGTCCTCCATGGATACCGGCATCTTTTGTTACTTCTTTAAAAAATCCATTGTCATTTCTATATAAATGATCTCCGCCTCCTTTTAGAAAACCGGCAACATTCCATGCACTATCAGGAAGGTCCCTATTGTTTGCAAAATTTAGCTGATTAATTGGTATCGGGCTGTTGTTAACCATAAAGCAATCCAGGTCCCCGTCCAAATCATAATCAAAAAATGATACCTGCGTAGTATAGGCAGATATATCTAACCCATAATTAGCAGCAGATTCGGTAAAACTAAGATTATGATTATTGATGTAAAGTTTATTTCGCCTGTTGCCATCCCGCATATGACCCGAGTTGCAAATATAAATATCAAGCCAACCGTCGGCATTAATATCTGCCATTACTACACCCGTACTCCACATACTGTCCTGCACAAACCCGGAATGTGGAGTTATGTTTTCAAACTTAAAATTACCTTTATTCAGATATATCTGGTTCTCTCCCATATTAGAAGTAAGCACTACATCACTCAATCCATCATTATTAATATCTCCAATCGCCACCCCACCACCATTGTAAAAGTTTCTAAACAAGAAACTGTTGTCATTCTTATTATCTTCAACATTATTCGAGAAATCAATACCTGAATTTTCTACTAACTCAAATAAAGTCTTTTGATGAATATTGTGACAGGAAAAGGAAATTAAAATAAAAAACCAGTGATAAAGAAAATTTAACTTCATCTTCATAACCTGTAGCGCTGTTGATAACATTAGAAAAAACTAAAGCCATTTAAATAATGGCTTTAGTAGAATAGAATATAAAAATAAAGATTACAGTTAATTATAACCTGGATTTTGTTTCAGGTTGGGATTTGCAGCCAAAGCTGCGGAAGGAATTGGAAATAAAAGATGTGTTGCATCTGATGCAGCTTTAAGTGCCCAGGGTTTCATAAACATTCCAAACCTAATCAGATCAGTCCTTCTCATTCTTTCCCAATAAAATTCTCTTCCTCTTTCGGCGAGAAGGGTCTTAGGATCAGATACATTATCGGGATTGGCCAATGTCATAGTAGTCATTGCTGCGGCACCTCTTGCAGCTCTCAATTGATTTACTAATACCAGAGCTCCGGCATTATCTGGTGTGGATGCACGCATTTTCGCTTCTGCAACCATTAGTACTACATCCGGATATCTGAAAATCATGCACCAGTTGCCTGCTGTTCCTCCACCGTAGTTTTTTCCATTGTTTGAAAAGTCAGGGAGGTATTTAAGCACACGGATACCAACATCTTCAAGCAATGGCCCGGTTTCTTTAAGATCCGGTGAAAAATTGGTATTAAAAATCAAAAGATTTCCCTTTCTGTCTTTCACTTTTGAACCATCCTCATAGTACTGCTGTCCGATGAGCAACCCTGTTCTTAAGCCAGATACATCAGTAACACCGGGGTAATACCGTCCACCTATTCTTGTATCCAATGTAGTATCTGCCGGCGTTTGAGACGGTGTACTATTTATTCCGAAGGAATTATAAAAATCTGCAACAGTAGAAAAACCATTCCAGCCCGATTGAGGAGCTAGAGGTTTATAGGAATTATAATGAAGGGTCGCCCACCACATATTGTGTATTCCAGAATTATTAGTGGCAACCCCCGAGGAATTAGGATATGCAAAGATTCCCTCTTTGGAGTTAGAATTATCTGCGCTGAAATTATCAAAATAATTTGCAGAATAAGCATACTTTCCACTATTAATAATCGCCTGACCAAGTGTAATTACTTTCTGCATATCAGCATTATCGAAAGTTGGTGATTCCCTTTTGACAAATGCCCCACGGTTCAAATATAACTTCATCAATAAAGTATTTGCGGCATCTGCATTGGCCTTAGACATTCCATTTGAGGCAGGCAAGTCAGGAATTATAGCTGTCAGTTCGTCAATAATGAAATTTACAGCACTATCGCCGGTATACACTTTTGGTGCATTTAACAAATTATCCCCGGGATTCCTAAATGGAAACTGGCCAAAAAGATCAAGCAACTGGTATAGTGACAATGCCCTTAAAAATCGTGCTTCAGCAGCCTGAGCTTTAGAGGGGTTAAAGGCCAACACATTGGTTGCATCAAAGTTCAGACGGTTCAATGCATTATATTGTCCAATAATAATATCCACCCCATCTGCGCCAAAAGTTTGTTGCTTTAATGCACGCCACTTTCCATTGTCGTCCCAGTCGCCTGCCCTGGTTGGCACCACGCACTGGTCGGCGGTAACTTCTTCAAGGGCAAGTATATTACCAGGATCTGAATAGGGGTTTCCCACATCATTGTATGCTGCTTGCAATAAAAGTTGTGTCCCATTAGCACCGAGCGCATTTGAAGCCTGGTTATTCGACAGAGTGCTGTTTAATTCCTGGTCAAGCTTGGTACAACTTCCGAAAACCAATAACACTACAGGAAGTGTTAAAAGGCTATATTTTATTTTATTATTCATAATTACTTTTTAAAAAAATTACAAGGAAAGATTAAGCCCAAAAGTGATTACGCGGGGTGTAGGATAGGGCACGTATTCCATATTTCTTGACGGGTAACCGTCATTATTCTTATCCACATTCACTTCAGGATCAAAACCTGTGAATTTAGTAATGACAAACAAATTGGAAGCCCCTACAAAAGCATTCAGATTTTTGACATATTTACCCATATTTCCGAAATCGTAGTTGAGTTTCACATTTCTTAATTTGATGAAATTGCCTTTTTCAAGATACCTGCTTGACACTACAACGCTTGAGCTGATACTTTCAGGGCTGCCAAGTGCTGATGCATCTACATTCTTGCCACTCGACAAATTACTGATATTTGTTACACTATTAAAGGTATTGTTATAAATGTAATAACCGGACGCGCCTCCTGCATTAATATCCAGCGATAATTTGTTGTAAGAAAGCGTGGTAGAAAACCCATAAATATAATGCGGGTTAGGATCCTTCTGAAATGTGGGATCGTTTGCAATAATCTGCTGTCCATGGCTGTCAAAGCCGCTAAATTGTTTCAAATAAAATATATTGCTCGGATGATTATTTCCAATCACTTGTGCAAAAGTGCCACTCACCCCCTGACCACTTACAGAAGCAGTTAAGATATCTGCCTGGTGAAAGTTTTTGAGCATATTTTTATTATAGGCAATATTGAAAGATGCATCCCATGTAAAACTCTTTCCCTTTACGATAGAAGCTCCTATGGAAAATTCAACTCCCTTGTTGGTTAAATTTGCAGGCAGGTTTATGAAATAAATTGAAGCCGGGGCAGGTTGAATAGCCGTGCTTTGAAAGAGTATATCTGTAGTATTCTTGTCATAGTAGTCAATAGAACCATATATCCTGTTATCAAGCAATGCGTAGTCAAGTCCTATATCCATTTGACTAGTTTTTTCCCATTTCAAATCAGGGTTTGCCACATTACTTTGCCCAATACTATTATAGGAACCAGAGCTAAATTGCTCCAGAGATGCTCCGGCTGGAAACTCCTGGTTGCCGGTAATGCCCCATGAAACACGTAACCCCAGCGTAGAAATCAAACGGCTTGATTTAAGAAAATCTTCATTACTGATTAGCCATTTTGCGCTTACCGCCGGAAAATATCCGTATTTATTGTTCTTACCAAATTTACTTGAACCATCTGCCCTGATACTACCATCCAAAAAGTACTTATCCGACATATTAAATCTAACCCTTGCAAAATAAGATTGTATTTCAGTTGTAGGATCAACAAAAGTGACCAATGGAGTTT
Source organism: Bacteroidota bacterium (assembly GCA_018268105.1). Classification (GTDB taxonomy): domain Bacteria; phylum Bacteroidota; class Bacteroidia; order Chitinophagales; family Chitinophagaceae; genus Agriterribacter. The sequence continues at coordinate 13,707 of JAFDXG010000141.1, forward strand.
GAACTTTTGCATTCTGGAAAAAACTGGTATATAAAATAGGAATCCGTGCAGCCTGTGTAAGGTTGGTATTAAACTGAGATCCAAATAGAGAAGAGTTGGAGTAATCCGATTTAAAATATTCATACCCTGCTAAGGCTTCCAGTTTAAGATCGCCGGTGAGGTTTGTTTTGTAAGTGAGCATGTGCTGGAAGGTCTGGGAGGTTAAAGCTGCGTTAGAAATGGCAGCAGCACCAATTCCTGATACCCCATTTATACCGCTTACCCACCCGTCAATATTTGTATTTCTGGTTCCCCGGCCATGATTTATTGAATATAAAAAAGTATAGTCAAGTCCCTTAAAAAGTGTGAGATTGGTGGTGATATTTCCTAAAAAAACATTCACTCCGGCCACATCGTTATAACCTTCTATTACTCCTAAGGGATTGGGAACAGAATTGGTAACATCTGTAAATAATCCGTTACTTGTTTTTAAAGCGGCAGTGGGATTCCAGTTTAATGCATAAGATATCAGGTTGCCACCGGCTCCTGCTGTGTTACTAATTAAGCCCATGTGCTCAGTTGTGTGACCTGCTATCATCCCAAATCCGATAGTCAATCGTTTATTCAGGAATTTATATTCACCACTAAAATTTCCCAGGTATTTATCTAGAGAAGTTTTCTTTAAAAAACCATTATTTCGTGACCCAAGAAAAGAAGCCCTGAATTTTCCATTTTCATTTCCACCGCTTAGAGATAAATTATATTCCTGTGATAATGCAGATTGTGTAATTTCCTTAAGTGCATCTACATTATCCCCATGATCTAAAGACACGCTCAGGGTATCAAGACTGAACTGATGTAATGCTGCTCTGAATTGATCGGAGGTTAAAACTTTGTATTTGTGCATATAACCTGCTGTAACACCAAACCTGGTTCCAAATTCAACTTTCATATCACCAGAAAGTCCTCTTTTGGTTGTAATAACAACAACTCCGTTTGCACCTCGAGATCCGTATATAGCTGCTGCTGCTGCATCTTTAAGTACATCTATTGACGCTATATCATAAGGGTTAATATATAAAAAAGGATTTGACTCCGGAGTAGTTCCAAAATCAAGGCCGGATCCTGCACCAAAATTCAGACTTGGTTTCGCAGTTCTTCCATCAAGGGGTACCCCATCTACTACATATAATGGATTACCACCGGCACGCAGTGAGTTGTTACCTCTAATTCTTACAGTGGTTGCAGCACCAGGTTGCCCGTTATTAGTAACAATTTCGAGTCCCGGTACTTTACCCTGAAGCAATTGATCCGGAGCTGCAATAACCCCCTGGTTAAAATCCCTCGCTTTAACCGAAGCAATTGCCCCAGTGGCATCTTTTTTTCTGGCCGTTCCGCCATAACCAACCACTACAATTTCATTTAATCCGGTTACATTGGTTTCTAACACAATATTCATGGGCGTACCAGGCGTGGCTGCAACTTCCTGAGTTACATAACCAGTACCTGAAAATACCAGTTTAGATCCGGTTTTGACATTATTTAAAGTAAAAGCACCATCAACATTAGTAACGGTACCTAAATTGGAACCTTTAATAATTACCGAAATCTCAGGAAGCCCGGTGCCCTTATTATCCATAACAGTACCTGTTACAGATTGTTGAGCCTGTGCAAAAGATGAAAGCATAAATACCGTAATGTAAAACATTACTGTACTTCGTAAAGCTATCAACATAGTCTGTTGTTTTTTGGTTTAAAATTTTTTTTTGAGTAAAACATTAAGAGTAAAAATCTCACCTGAAATGAAGCAAGCACCTCAGATATTGCGTTAAGCAGATGATAAATATATATGCGATGTTAAAACTACGTACTTATTTTATATTCAGACCTCAAATAATTGTAATTAGCTGCTCACTATACTCCTGCAAACATTACCGCAAACGTTTGCAGTGCATATTTTACTTAAATTTGTTATCCAAAACTGTGTGTTTATGAACAATACTACTCTAAAAAAACTTTCTGAAATATCCGGATTAAGTATTTCAACCGTTTCCAGAGCACTTAAAAATCATCCTGATATTTCAGAGAAAACAAAGTCATTAATTAATGAGTTGGCAGACACGCTCGACTATGAGCCCAACGTTAACGCTGTATATTTACGCACTAAACACACTCGGCTATTTGGTGTTATTGTTCCATCCATTTCCAACTTTTTTTACGATTCAGTAATTGCAACACTTGAAGTAGAGAGTAGAAAAAATAATTATTCATTGATGATATTACAGTCCGGCGATGATCCGAATATAGAAATTGCCAATATAAAATTATGTCATCAAAACCGTGTCAGCGGATTATTTGCTTGCATTACACCTGAAACAAAAAGTATAGAGCCCTTCCAAAAATTAGCTGAACTTGATGTTCCCGTTATTTTTTTTGACAAGGTACCTGATAGTTCTGGTTGCCACAAAATTTGTGTGGCAGATGAACAAGCAGCATCTCTTGCTGCCAACCTTATAGTTGAAAAACAAAAAAAGAAAGTTTTGGCATTGTTTGAGAACAGTAAATTATTAATCACAAAAAAAAGACATGAAACTTTTACAGAAATAATGCGTACTCATGGTATTGAATGTATATCAGAATTTGCACTAAACCATTATGAAGCTGAAAAGCTTACTGATGCATTCCTTAATGAAAAGCCGGATGCTATTTTCTGTATGACTGACGAAATTCTCACCGGCGTTATGAAATCTGTACAAAAAAGACACCTGCAATTGCCCGATGATATTGGTGTTATAGCTATAAGCAACGGTTTTATCCCTACATTATATTATCCACAAATAACATATATAGAAACCAGTGGAGAAAAATTGGCTGAACTTGCATTTCAAAGTATGATGACAACTTTATCTGGCAATACTACTATACATGATGAAATGATTGATTCAAGATTAGTAGCAGGGGGTTCTATGTAGGAAGACAACACCACTTAGAACTAAAAAATGGGATACCCCCTCTTCGGTAATCATCCCATGATGTAATCCGGATTGGATTCGAACCAATGACCCTCAGCTAAAAGCGGGATGCGCCCTGTTTGCCGTTAGGCAGAGATCCAACTGAGCTGCCAGACGAAGCCCACCGTTGTTTTATATATTCTTTCCCAATGCCAGACTTGAGATATATTTCTCTCTTTCTGGCATCTATTCTTGTTTCAAAAAACAACTTCACTTGCTTTGTGATCCGGATTGGATTCGAACCAATGACCCTCAGCTTAGAAGGCTGATGCTCTATCCAACTGAGCTACCGGACCAAACAGTAAAACTATAAACAATAAACCCAAAATCAAAAACATCAAACCCTTATCTCTCCCATCCATAAAATTTAGGCTTGCAAAGATAATTTTTTTTAGTTTGCAGCCAAACAGTAATTGTAAACTAATATGGATGTAAAGATTGAACCAGGCTGGAAAGAAGTACTGAAAGACGAATTCAACAAACCATATTTCGAACAAATAGTTTTTTTCCTTAAAACAGAACGAATGGCGGGCAAAACAATTTACCCGCCAGGCTCTCATATATTTAATGCCTTTGAACAAACAAGTTTTGAAAATGTGAAAGTGGTTATTATCGGTCAGGATCCGTATCACGGGCCGGGACAAGCACATGGTTTATGTTTCTCAGTACAGGATGGTATAACTCCCCCCCCTTCGCTTGTCAATATTTTCAAAGAAATAAAATCGGATATTGGTGTATCGGTTCCCGCAGGTAAAGGTAATCTTACCCGGTGGGCACAACAGGGAGTTTTGTTGCTTAATGCTGCACTAACAGTCAGGGCTAATGAGCCTTTCAGTCATTCCAAAATTGGTTGGGCAACATTCACTGATGCAGTCATTCAAAAAATTTCTGATCTGAGGTCCGGTGTAATTTTTTTGCTTTGGGGGAAATTTGCCCAGGAAAAGCAAAGCCTTATTGATGAGACAAGGCACCACGTGCTGAAAGCTGCCCACCCCTCTCCTTTCTCTGCCGATAAAGGTTTTTTTGGATGCCGGCATTTTTCTAAAACCAATAATTTACTGCTTCAGGAAGGCAGGGATCCCATTGACTGGATGATTGCTTAATATTGCAGGATTTCTTATTTACTTTCGACAAAAATTGTATGATTAAAAATATACTGGGAAGAGTGATTGCATTTTGGGGAGCCATTGTTTTTGTAACTACATTGTTACTGGCGGTTATTCCTATATGGCTCACCAATTTTATTGAAGAGCCAAGAGGTACGGAAATCTTTCGCCGTATTTCAAAAGCATGGATGAGTTTTTTTATTTTTTTAATTGGGTGCAGGCTTGTTGTCAGGGGAAAAGAAAATTTCAAAAAAGGGGAGAACTATATCGTTGCAAGCAATCACAATTCTTACATGGATGTACCACTTACTACTCCTTTTATACCGGGACCCAACAAAACAATAGCAAAAGCCGAACTGGCAAAAATACCCTTATTTGGATTGATATATCAACGTGGTTCAATACTTGTAGACCGGAAAAGTGAACGTAGCCGCAGAGAGAGCTATACAAAGATGAAAGAAGTGCTAAACCAGGGGCTTCATATATGCATCTATCCCGAAGGTACCCGAAACACAACTGCAGAGCCGCTGAAAACGTTTCACGATGGGGCATTTAAACTTGCTATTGAAACCAGGAAAGCAATTATCCCCACCCTCCTGTTCAATACCAAAAAAGTGTTACCCGGAAAAACTAAACCCTTCTTCCTTTGGCCGGCTAAAATGGAAATGTATTTTTTGAAACCAGAATATGTTCAACCTGATGATACTGTTGCTTCTTTAAAGGAAAGGGTATTTTCTATCATGTATGCTTTTGCAGGGGAACATGGTAAGCGGTAAACGTCAAACAAATAAATCTAATTACTAAAATTCCTGAACGTTCTTGTTCGGTTAATTTTTAGATCCCGCAGCATGCCGGATTTTGGATAAAGCGATATATTAAAAGAAGGCCATAATCCAAATGGTGTAACATTGATAGCCATTTGCCAGCAATGCATTTCACGGGTGATATACATAGTGAAAGATGGTATTTTAAAATTTGTAACATCCACATAACCGTTTGCTCCAACTTTCCATTTTTCAGTAAGGCTGAAATCACCATTAAAGTTCATACTTGAAGTGAGCCTTGTTTTATAAGTATAATCAGATTGCAACTGCTGGCTGAAGCTTAAGGAATAAGAAAGATTTATGGACCAGGGAATATTGAAATCCACAAATTCTGAAGGGTTTCTCTTGATATATTCCATCTGCTGTTGCATTTCATCGGCAGTAAGATTATCGTAGTTGTCATATTCGTTTACTACCTTTTTATCTTTCTTGGGGTCTTTGGCCTTGCTCTTGAAACTTGTAGAAACAGAAAGACTACCATTGGTAATTCGTCCCAAAGAAAATCTGTCACCCTGCCAGGCATACTGATTTATCCTGTACCCAAGTTTATCTACTTTATACGGGTCAAGGGTGGCGCTTGCAGTTATATTTATTTTTTCGAACAGAGTACTTCGTGCATAAATATTAATAGTGCTGAGCTTAAAAGAGTCTGCCAGTAAATTGTAACTGCCGGTAAAACCAAATCCATCTATGATCTTCACCTTCTTCAGCCCTTCGTCATCCTCATCTGCCTGTTTCGATACAGTATCCTTTTTAGCCCTCACTTTCATTTCAAGAAAGTTGTCTATACCAAAACCTATACTTCCGGATCGTCCATATCCAAATGACCCATAGGTTGTTCGGTCAAACTGAGAGAGCATCATATAATGACCCAGCGTATCTACCTGGGTATTCCGGTAATATGATTTTGATAAATCGGGTTTGTAGCCAATACTGAACTGTGGCCGCATGGTATGCCGTATTGCCTGTATATGGGCATTTTTATTTTTCATGGTAAGGGTACCAAACATGGATGTACTGAATGAGATAGACATGGAGATATCTCTTGCTGTATAAAATCCTTTCTGTAATGTAGTATCAATTTTTCTGGTAGTGTTGTTCCAACTGCGGAATGTTTTTTGAGAATACCAGCGTTCCTGGTAGCTGAATCCCGGGGATATCTGTAGCGGTCCCAGTTGTGGCAGTGCCAGCGATATGGGTATATTATGTTGCGCACCCCATTGAAATGTATCCACCAATTGCTGCCAGCTAAAGGCTGTATCATAAAAACTTGCCTGTCCCCGTGCGCTCCCTGTATAACCAACTCCCAGTTTCTGATACCATTTACCCGAACCCGCCATTTCTTTGGGTTGAAAAGGATAAAGTGTGGTTACATTGAAATTAATATCAGGAAGATTAAGGTTCACTATTTTGGTTTGCGTGTTTTGGGAATGATTCATGTTAACAGACAGGTTGTAGGGCTTCCCAATCCACGATTTCTGATAGGATATAGATGAACTTAACTGGTTGGTAAAACTGAGGGGCTGACTGTAACTTCCCCCTGCACCATTACTTTGATCAAGTATAGCATTGGAAGGGTTATATCGGGTGTATGAACTGGAACCTGCCTGCACATTGGCTGAAAAGCTAACACCTGGTCTTGCCTTACTGTCGGTACGATGCCCCCAGGTCAGGAAAAAGCTTTTGGTTTTATTATAATCTGCATCACCCTTGAATCCAAAATGAGTATTTTGATAACTAAAGTTTAGCGAACCGTTATACTTATACCGTACCCTATACGTGGGGGTGAGGTTAAACCGCCAGCTACCATAAGAATATATATCAAACCGGGTCGTAACATCAAAGTTATCACTAATCACTTTATAGTATCCCAAACCTTCCAGCCCCAGCCCGTAATCCTGTGTAACCGTAAGCTGGGGCGGCAGTATACCCGATTGTCTCCCATGCTTCATGGGGAACATACCAAAAGGAAGAATGATGGGCAGAACGGGAACACCTTCAAACTCTACACCTACCGGGCCGGTAACCGCCACTTTCTGACTAATATATTTTATTCTTTTGGCCCGAAAGGCAAAATGCGGGGTATCATAATTGCAGGTTGTAAAGCGCCCGCGCAGGGCATATATGGTTTGTGCATCTACTTTTTTTACTGATTCGGCATAATTATACAACTCACCCTGCTGAAAGTAACTACTGTGTGAAAGTCCTTTCTGGCTCTTAAAATTAAATTCGAGACTGTCGCTTACCGTAGTAATATCACCTTGTACAAGCTTTGCCTGACCAAGTACTTTCCCCGTAGTATCAAACTTCATTTTTGCCTTTACAATATTAGTCTGCTGATCGAAACTAAGTTCGGGGGCCGTAAGGTTTACATCCTTATATTTTACATCAGTTTCACCATACAGGTAAAGCTTTTTAGCAGCCACATCCAGCACCATTGAGTCAAGCGCCATATAATTTACTGGTGCGTCAATGGAATCTTTGGAAATTTTAACATCAAAAGTATCTATTTTAACACGTTTTTCTGAAGTATCCGTATGCAACATTCCAGTACTGTCATTCGTTAGCAAACTGTCATTAGGTACATAAGCAGAATCAGCTAAAGTATGCACCGGTACTGTATCTCTGGATGGCTGGGTGGTATCGGCAGATGTGGCAAAAGAATAGTAAAGAGGAGAATGCATATTACTTTTTGCCCATACGGAATACGTGATTGCAACGGTGAGCAGTAGTAAGGTGAGAGTAAATATATAATTTCGCTTAAATTTGCGACATTTATTTTTCATACATTCATCAAGCGACAAAAATAGCCATTAGAGGTAAGAAAACGCGAAGATTGATTTAGAATTACTAACCCTGAATAAATTTTAACAACGAAATGCGGAGAATTAGTATCAGTTATTTTTTTTTCATTGCAGTTTTTTTTCTATTAGTACAAGTATCCCTGGGGCAAAACAAAGGACGTATAAATACTATTATCGTAGATGCAGGGCATGGAGGAACCGACCAGGGTGCAAAGGGATCCTATTCTACCGAAGCGCAGATAACCTTACAGTTGGCAATGAAAGTAACCTCTATTTTAGAAAAATCACTGCCTGAAACAAAAATCCTGCAGGACCGTACCACAGATGTATTTCATGACGTAAGGGCAAAAGCTGAATTTGCAAATCAAAATAAAGGTGATCTTTTTGTATGCATCCACGTCAATGCTGCACCTCCAATCAGACATTCAATAATTACTGGTCACCATACTATAACATACTATTCCGGGAAAGGAAAAAATCGCAAAAAGCATACGAAAAGAGAGCCGGTATATAAAATCTGGTATACACCTAATCCCCGGCAGGGTACGGGTACCTATGTATGGGCTGCCGACAGGGATTCTAAAAAAGCTGATGCATTGAGCGAACGTTTTGAATCTGAGAATGAGATTACAGATGCTCCCGACCCCTCTACTCCAGAAGGACAAATTGCAAGCCGCCTGTGGGTGCAAAAATATTTTAAAAACAGTGTAAGACTTGCAACAATGATTGAAGATGAGTTTGTGAAAATTGGAAGAAAGAGTGATGGTGTATTACAACGAAATGAGAAAGGTATTTGGGTATTACAGGCTACCAATATGCCGGCAGTACTGATTGAAACAGGATTTATCACCAATAAAGATGAAGAAGACTATCTGAATAGTGAGAAAGGGCAGGAAGAAATGTCGCAGGCTATAGCTACGGCAGTAATAAAATTCAAAAATATGTTAGATGCCTCACGTGGTGGGAATCTCCCGGACTCTGTCAATAGTACTTCCTCAAAATAGCTATAAAATAGCGTTCCCAATAACACATCCCGGTATTTACAGAATATCCGTGAACAACTGAAAGCACAAATGCTTGCGCTTTCAGTTAATATACTATTTTTGCGGGGAAAGTATTGATTTTGAATAATAAGTAAAAATTCAAATCGTTCATCCTGGAGTTAATCTCGTAAAACCAGGCGATACGAATGGGTGCCGAAAGTTGAATATTTCAATAAGCGCGGAAAACAACTCCTGCAATAACTAAAAAACAAAGGATGAAAATCTCTAATGAAACCAAGATTGGGGTATTAACGGCAATTGCAATCACGCTATTGATTCTTGGCTTTAATTACCTGAAAGGTAAATCTTTATTTGAACGAAACTTCTTTGTGTTCACCGTTTTTAAGTCGGTAGAAGGTTTGTCTGTTTCCAACCCGGTTATGATCAACGGGCTGCAGGTAGGTAAGGTATATAAAATGGAAGAAAAAGATAATAACCTGAGTGGTATTATTGTTACACTGAACCTTACTAAGGATATTAATATTCCCAAAAATTCATTTGCCTCAATATCCAGTAGCCTGCTGGGCACAACTACTTTAAATATCAAATTGGGAACCAGTACTGATTTTTTACAACGTGGCGATACTATTGCCACTAATGCTTCGCTTGGCTTGCTGGATGAAGTAACAGGCAGAATAGACCCTGCTTTGTACAGGGCAAATAAAGCACTGGCTACGGCAGATTCAGTTTTAAAATTGATAGGCGATATTTTTGATCCGCAGACAAGACATAATTTCCAAACAATATTTGCAAACCTAACAGTAACTACTGCCAACCTGAACGGGCTGCTTAATAACCAAACAGGCGCACTGGCACAAACACTTGCAAATGCAAGCGCTTTTACCAACAACCTCAAAAAAAATAACGACACCATCACTCAAATGTTTTCCAACCTGAAGACTACAACCGGTAAACTTGCCAACCTCGATCTACAGGAGACTTTAACAAAATTGCAGGCAGCAGTTGGGCAACTTAATACTACTTTGGAAAAGATCAACAACAATAATGGTACGCTGGGTATGCTCATGAACGATAAAAAACTATATAATAACCTGAATTCAGCTTCTAACAGCCTGAACATATTACTGCAAGATCTAAGGATTCATCCGCGCAGATATACAGGTGGTTTGGTGTTTGGAAAAAAAGACAAATCAGCCCCGTTAATGACAGCTCTACCTGATTCCGTGACCACTGTACCAGACAATAAACGGTAATGAATACTCGAAAGCAACCTGCTGCTACTGTTTTGTTCTTACTGATTTCCGCTTTTGCTTTTGCACAACAGAAGCCCGCAACCCCATCATTGGCAAATTCAGTTAAACCCGCTACACCTGATAGCACCAGGAAAATTAACCTGGTAAGATCAGATCTGCTCCGTTTGGAAAATAAAGATTCGGTTCAGCTTCAGATATTAGTGGGCAATGCTATACTCAGGCAGGGCAAAACAGTGTTTTATGGAGATAGTATAGTAATGAACCAGCAGAAAAATACCATTGAGGTCTTTGGCAATATTCACATCAACGATGCCGATAGTGTAAATGTATATTCCCAATATCTAATATATCATGGTAATGAACGTGTAGCTAATCTGAAAAAAAGTGTAAAGCTTTCTGATGGTAAAGCTACCTTAACTACAGAAGAACTTGAATACGATCTGAATTCAAAAACCGGTACCTATCTCAATGGCGGTAAAATCGTTAACGGATCTTCAGTGCTTACCAGTAAAGAGGGATTTTATTATGCCGAAACAAAGGATGCTTATTTCAAAAAAAATGTTCGTCTTATTGATCCAGAATATACAATGGCCACAGATACGCTAATGTATAATGTAAATGCACAACTAGCTACTTTTGTTGCCCCAACCACTATCAATGATGGTAAATCCATTATTCATACTTCCAGCGGCTTCTATGATATGAAAAATGGTACGGCAAATTTTGGAATGCGTCCCACCATTCAGGACAGCACTCAATTCATAACAGCAGATCATATTAACTTCAACAAAACTACAGGAGAAGGTTATGCAGAAGGTGGTTTTGTATATAAGGACACCGCCCAGGGTGTAACAGTACTGGCCGAAAAAAGTTTTTTTAACCGGGATAATAATACGTTTCTTGCCACCGCTAAGCCGCTCATGATTATTAAACAGGAATCAGATTCATTATATGTCACTGCCGACACTCTGTATTCCGGTATAACTTATGATACCGTATATGTAAAAGACAGTACGGAAGAACTTCAGGCAAAGAAAAAAATTGAAACAACTAAAGCAGACTCACTTTTAAAAGAAATTGGACATGAAGATTCTTTAAAAATAAATTTTATTTTGCCTGATTCCAATAAGATTGCTCCTGTACGTAAAATAAACAATATAGACAGTGTTCGATTTTTTAAGGGATTTCATCATGTAAAAATGTTTGGCGACTCCATGCAGGCCGTAAGCGACAGTATGTTCTTCTCGGGAAGGGATTCTATATTCCGATTATTCAATAGCCCGGTAGTATGGGCAAAGGAAAGTCAAATATCTGGCGATACTATTTATCTGCACACAAAAAATAAAAAACCGGAACGGGTGGAGGTCTGGGAAAATGCATTCAGCATCAGCAAAAGCAATAATGAGTTCTTCAACCAGTTAAAGGGGAATACTATTAATGGCTATTTTAAAGATGGTGAAATTGAGCATATAAGAGCTAAGGGAAGCGCGGAAAGCCTGTATTATTTGCAGGACGATGATAGTGCTTATACCGGAGCCAACTATGCCCAGGCTGATTTGATTAACCTGTTTTTTGTAAAAAAAGCATTAGATAAAATTACCTGGATTCACCAGGTGGAAGGAGGTTTTTATCCCATCAGGCAGGTACCGCAGGAACACCAGCGTTTCCGCGGCTTCATTTGGCAGGATGCAAGAAGACCTAAATCGAAGGAAGACCTGTTTGAGTAAGACATGCTTTGTACAAATCTGTAAATTGGCTGCCTATATAACTATAATTATACTTAGATACAGCATCTGCAGCAATATCTTTTCTTTTAAACCTGTTATAGTTAACTATCATTTTTTCTAAAGCTGTTGTCAGTTGTGCAATATTATCACGCTCCACTAAAATACCATTACTCGCATTGACCGCCTCGGGGATTCCGGCAATATTCGTAGCAATTACAGGTAATCCGCAACAAAGGGCTTCAATTATAGTACAGGGAAAATTTTCGTACCTGCTGAACATCACCAGCGCATCCGATTCCTGCATTTGCCGGGCGACGTCTATATTACTTACTTCTCCGGGTAATGATACTCTATCCTGAATACCGCTCTCTTTTACAAGATGCCTGATATAGTCGGAATTATTCCCTGTCAGGCACAGTTGCCAATCCTTGCGAATTTTTGCCAATGCAGCAAAAGCAGCAACGATTCCTTCTATGTTCTTTTGATAATTCATCACAGAAACATGAATGAATCTGAATATATCTTTTTTGGAACGTTCTTTATAAAAAAAACATTCAGTGTTTACAACATTATGTATCACCCCAACATGCTGCAATGAGAACATATTTTTCAGCAATAATCCATCGTGTTTAGATACAGATGTAACTGCTATAGCTCTTTTGAATACAGAACTCACCCTGTTCCTGTAATAAAAACTCCGGTTCTTAAAAAAATCCGGTGGCCCGGGAACATAGGTGGCAGAATGTTCCGAAACGATATACGGTATTTGCCACTTTCTCTTTATCCATTGGGCAATGGTACCAGCCTTCATGGGTACATGCACATGTATAAGATCCGGGAGATCAAGTTTAGCCAAGTACTGAGTGATATATTTTTTATAGGTAGAATAATATTTCCGGTTATAAAGTATTTTATCAACAATCTTTATACCTGTACTTTTAAAAGAAAAGAATATAATAATTTCTTTTAGATTCCCATTATTATTAATGAGCACTTCATCCTTCTCTACTGTAACATCTTCTCCATACTGTGCCATATAAATTACGGTGATTGGCAAATAGGTTGATACAGCCAGAGCATGTCTTTGAATGAAATCACCTTCAAAAGGACTGATGCGATTTGGATACCAACTGGCGAGCCAAAGGATTTTCATACTTAGTTTTTTTGCTTTAGCAATTTACCTGCCATATCATTTTTTATTTTTAGCCAGTCTCCGTAATTAAATTTAAAAAAACCGGCAATCGAAATATCCTGCCCCTGTTGAAAATACCTCATTGAAAATAGCATATTAATGATATAGCCCATACTGCTGATGAGTGCGGCGGCGGCAATACCATATACAGGAATAAAAATAATATCCAGTACAATAATGAAGAGCAAGCCAAGCAAAGCCCCTAAAAGGTTTATCCAAACCTTATTTTGTCCGGCGAAGTATGCACTTAATACACTGATGATGCTTAATGAAAATATTCCTGGAATTAATAAAAGAAAAGGGATATACATATTGCGGAAACTATGACCATATATTAAGGGGAAAAGCCAATATCCCAATGCTGCAAGTAGAATACAACCCAATAAACATGATGTGGTCAATACCCTGGAAACTTGTATTAAATTTTGCTTTAATTCTATTGTGCTTCCATGAGCTGCTACAGGAAATACAGCACTCGCCACCATAAGGGGGATTACCAGGAAAATTTGTACCAGCTTTGAAACCTGGATATAGTTGCCAAGATCAGCCGGGGTACAATATTTTTCAACAAACCAATAATCTATTCTATATAAAAGAAAGAATAGCAGATTGGCTCCCAGCGCCTGAAATGCATATTTAAAAATTCCTGAAACAGATGAACGGTCGGGTAATATCATCTTTTTATTGCTTCCATATACTGCAAAGAATGCAAGAGCAATTAAAATTCCCTGCAAAAAGAAACCCCCAAAATAAAAATCAATATATAACCGGCGGGGAATAAAACTTTCAGTAAATGGAATTAATGCAATAAGCAAAAAGTTAACAATGATCATTAACAGGTTGGGAATTATAATTGATTTTTTTGCATAAAATAATGATAAGAAAAAATTACTGAGAATACAACCACCGGTATATAATACTGCAGGAATATAATACTGTTTATATAGAACCGGCAAAATTTCAAGTTTTATCAGCAACCGGAAAACTACGGCTATAACTATTGTAGCAGCTATAGCCCATAACAAAGAGAAGTAACTGAGTTCTTCCGGCCCGTTTTTATGGGAAGCAAGAAAAAATGAAGTACCGGATTCGAGACTCAAACTGCCTGCAATTACAACTAATGCAAAACTGTTGACAATAAAATAAATGACGCCGCTATCCGAGGCTTCGTAATAGCGGGCAATCATAATATTTAAAACTAAAACAGATAAAAAATACAAACCTCTCCAGATAATACTTTGGTATATCAGGTTGCGGAGTGTCATACTTATTTTAGTGCATCAATAATTTGTCCGAAATCTGCAGCAATTAGTGACGCCCCGCCTACTAATCCACCATCCACATCCGTGCGTGAAAAGATATCCTTGGCATTACTGCCTTTTACACTTCCTCCATATAAAATGGGAATCATATCCGCTACTTCCTTCCCGTAATGATTTGCCAAAGTAGTACGGAGATGTGCATGCATCTCCTGCGCCTGATCAGCAGTAGCAGTTTTACCGGTGCCAATTGCCCAAATGGGTTCGTAGGCTATAACAATTTTTTCTAATTGCTCCGCAGAAAGATGAAACAAGCTTTCTTTCAGTTGTTCAGCTACATAACTGTTTTGGGTACCCGCTTCTCTGATTTGCAGTGGTTCACCACAACAGAATATCGGTGTTATATTATAGGAAAGCGCTATATTTATTTTTTCCGCAAGCACAGCATTGCTTTCGTTAAAATATTCGCGCCGTTCCGAATGACCGAGGATTACATATTCTATACCCATTGACTGCAACATCTCTGCAGAAGTTTCACCGGTATAAGCACCCGATTTTTTTGTATAACAATTTTGGGCAGCTACAAAAAAACCAGCTTTACCGTCCACTTTATGTTTTGCCAATGACAAGTAAGGAAACGGAACCGCAAGCACTACGCTTTGATGTGGCTTAAGTGCATGCGGGGACAGTAGAAGATCATTTAATAAATCTTCTGCCTGTGCATACGTGAGATTCATTTTCCAGTTGGCTGCGGCGATTTGTTGTCTCATCATTAAAGTTGTTTATAGAGATGTTCCAGCATCCCGGACTCTCTTGTTGTTATCGTTTGATTTTTAAGTTTTTTCCAGTTTTGAATATGAGTTATTGCTTTGTCAAAATCGTATCTCCCCGAATATCCCCAGCTAAAGTTGGGAATTTTTTTTGGCGGAAACCCTTCTCCGAAGATATTACAGGCTGCGCCCGCAAATGTAGCAGTATTAAATGAAGTATGGATAGCAGATCTCGAATAATCTCCCATCATCAATCCGCATTTCAGCCCGGCATTTACTGTTCCATGACCGGGAATTTCTATTGATATATCCGATGCATTGTTTTTCACATTTGAATTGGAGGTTCCGGCGCCAAGGTTGCACCATTCACCAATCACCGCATCGCCCAGGTAACCGAAATGGGCTTTATTACTATATCCCATCATAATACTGTTTTTAATCTCACCGCCTGCTATGCAGTAGGGACCTATGGTAGTAGCACCATATATAGTAGCACCCATTTTCAATACAGCCTCCTCTCCCACTGCAAACGGGCCGCGAATCATTGACCCTTCCATCAATACGGCATTGTGTCCAATATAAACAGGACCACCTGAAGCATTGATAATACAATGCTCTACGGTTGCGCCTTCTTCTATAAATATTTGTTCTGCCGCAATCAGCCGGTTGGTACTGGAAACGGGGTTCGAAATCCTTCCTTTTGTCAATAGCTGAAAGTCATACCCAATCGCCTTTGCATTATATTCTGTAAGCTGCCAGGGATATTGCATTGAAAAAATACCCTCATTATAGTCAATAGTATTAGCTGGGTGAAAGTTCCTGATGTCTTTTATAGTATGTATATCATTCCGGTCAGTACAAAAGGCAATGATGATATTATTACATTGTAGCATTTCTCTCGACTGTAGACCGAGTATTTTTTTCAGCATATTTTCATCGGGAAAAACTGCTGCATTGATAAATATTGTTCTTCCCCGAATGTTGGCAGTGTAATCATCTTGTAAATATTTTTCGGTAAGCACCTGCACCTTTTCATTCAGCAGTAGCTCCCACCTTTCTTTAATGGTGAGTATACCTATCCTTATTTCTGCAATAGCACGGGTATACGTAAAAGGGTG
The DNA here is from genome assembly GCA_018268105.1 of Bacteroidota bacterium. Lineage (GTDB taxonomy): Bacteria > Bacteroidota > Bacteroidia > Chitinophagales > Chitinophagaceae > Agriterribacter. The sequence continues at coordinate 29,754 of JAFDXG010000141.1, forward strand.
AAGTAAATCCCTGGCGGGTGTATCGAAAAGCACAAAGGAACTGATAGCAGTCATTTTTCAAATATCAGATATAGAATAATAAACACCAAAATGAAAGAGATATTTATATCTGCAGCAGCAATTCTATTTGTGAGATATTAAACCGGAATTCTCAAAATCTTTTCCATTATTCGACCCTCAGATTGTTTAACTATCAGTTTGTCAGCATTTCTAAACTGTTTTGTCCGTGGGTTTTTTAATTTCTTATTCCCTTTAGCTGTAACATATCTCATGGAGGGTTATTGAGCCTTTGCATTAATATAAAAATTCCTGTCAACGCTAAAGCTCCCATCACTTTTTTTCACTTTCAGTGTTTCCCATTTTGTTCTGGGCTTTATCCAATGCTCACCATCAAAGTATATTTTCACAGGCATGTTGAACCCCCGTACACAGTTTGACCAACGGTACGATAGTTTGTTTTTGACAATTTTATATTCAAGCACCGGTATTTTGGTAGTGGTAAGATATTGTTCAAACACTTTTGAAAAATCAATTCCGGATTTTTGGGATATATAATCCTCAATCTCTTTGCCGGTAACTGTTTTGTGATAAAACGTTTGATTTAACCGGATAAGGATTTGCCTGAAAAGCGAATCATTGTTGATAACCTGCCTGATAGTATGGATCATATTCCCGCCCTTGTAGTACATATCTCCCGACCCTTCCTGGTTGACATCATAAGGCCCCTGTACAGGTATATCATTTTGTATTCTGCTGCGGGTGCCAATTACATAATCATCTCCGGCTTCCCTGCCATATTCACAGGTGATAAACAGGGTTTCGGAGTAATTGGTAAAACTCTCATGCACCCACATATCAGCTATATCTTTGGCGGTAATGCTGTTGCCAAACCATTCATGTCCGCTTTCATGTACAATAATAAAATCCCATTTCAGCCCCCACCCTGTTCCAGAAAGATCCGTACCTCTATACCCGTTTTCAAATCCATTACCATAAGCTATAGCACTCTGATGCTCCATACCAAGGTGTGGCGCTTCAACAAGTTTATATCCATCTTCGTAAAAAGGATAAGGCCCAAACCAGTATTCAAAACATTTCAGCATTTTGAAAGCCTGCTGAAATTGTGATTTTGCCTTGCTGAGGTTATATTCCATTACCCAGAAATCACAGTCGAGTTTCCCTTTTAAACCTTCATAGTCTTCATGCCAGTGTGCATATTTACCTATATAGGGAATAAGATTATAATTGTTGATAGGGCTCACAACGGCCCAGGTATAGGTAGCTGTTCCATCGTTATTTTTGGTTTCAGCTCTTAACCTGCCGTTAGCAACGGCTATTAGTGTATCCGGCACCGTTATGGTTAATGTTGCACTGTCGGGCTTATCACTTTGATGATCTTTGCAGGGATACCATACACTGGCTCCTAATCCCTGGCAGGCAACCGTGATCCAGGGGTTGCCCATTTTGTCTTTACTCCAAATTACACCTCCATCCCAGGGTGGACGCAAAGCCGGGCGGGGGATGCCATGATAATAAACTGTCAGGTGATTGATTTCTGAAGAGTACCGCCCCGAGGGTACTGCCACAAAATAGGCATCACCATCTCTTCTAAATTTTAGAGACCGGCCCAGGTACACTACGCTGTCTATATCTAAGCCAACCTGTAAGTCAATCTGCATTTCGTCAGCCGGGGCAGATACAATCTTATAATAGATAGTATTGCTTCCGGCGATACTACGTTTATTAAAATCAAATATTACACTCAGGTCATATTGGGTTACATCCCACCAGGCACGCTCTGGAGTAATTGATCCGCGTAATGTATCTGCATGAGTAAAGCTATGGTTATGATGCAGCGGCTGGGCTACTGTTATAACGACTAAAAAAGAAAACAACAGGAATTGAGTAAATACAAGCGATGTTTTTTTCAAGCGGAATATTTTAAACCTAAATTTAATGCGATTTATGAATAACAGCAGCTAAATTACACTAATGGAAAGGAATAAGAACATAAAGGTTGTATTTCAAATTTTAGAAGGCGGGTGGCGACACCCGCCTGTAAGAGCCGCTACCTCTCGATGTCCCCACCAACCGGAAATTTTCAAAATGCGAAAATTCGAAATGCACCCGAATATAAATGTGAGACGGGTTACAAATACTATAATATACAGGAAGCTGAAAATTATATTAGCGGCAGTATGCTTGGGTTGTGTTATCCTATCCTGCAGCCGGAAACAAAAACATACAGGGAAAGTATTCCGGTATAACCAGCCCGAAGGTATTGCTTCTCTCGATCCTGCATTTGCCAAGAACCAATCTATCATGTGGGCTGTACATCAGTTGTATAATACGCTTGTTGAAGTGGATGATCAACTGCAAATCAAACCTTCTTTATGCCGCTACTGGCATATATCTGATGACCGGCTAACCTATACTTTCATTTTAAGGGATGATGTTTTCTTTCATAATGACCCTGCTTTTCCCCAGGGCAAAGGCAGAAAGATGGTGGCAGCCGATGTGGTATATAGCCTTAATCGCATAACAGATAAACGGGTAGCATCACCGGGTGCATGGATATTTAATAACCGGATTGCACCGGAACAGTGTTTCCTGGCTGTAAATGACACTACTTTTCAACTACGACTACGACAACCTTTTAACCCCATACTTGGAATCCTGAGTATGCAATATTGTTCAATAGTGCCACATGAAGCGGTTGAAAAATATGGTAACAATTTCAGGAGACATCCTGTAGGCACTGGCCCTTTCAGGTTCACGCTTTGGGAAGAAGGCCAAACATTGTTGTTCTCAAGAAATAATAACTATTTTGAAAAGGACAGCCTCGGTAAACGGCTACCTTATCTTGATGGAGTAAAAGTGGCTTTTCTCGATAATAAAGCCACCGAGTTCCTTGAGTTTCGTCAGGGGAAACTGGATTTTGTAAACGATATTGATGCCTCTTTCAAAGATGAAGTACTCACCAAAAAAGGTGAATTACGCAAGGATTGGGAAGGAAAGATTATATTAAATAAACATAGTTTCCTGAATACAGAATATTTCGGCATTTTAATGGATACCCTGAACCCACTGGTAAAAAACAGTCCCCTGCGTTTAAAAGCAATCCGTAAAGCGATTAACTACGGTTTCGACAGAAGAAAGATGGTAATGTATCTCAGAAATTCTCTCGGTACCCCTGCAGAAAACGGATTCATTCCGGCTGGTCTGCCGGCTTATAATGACTCGGTAGCATACGGATATCATTACGATGTTGTAAAGGCAAGACAGTTGCTTAATTCAGCAGGTTATCCTGATGGAAAGGGATTACCCCAGATTAGCCTCCTCACTATACCGGTATATGCAGAACTGGGAAGTTTTGTAGCAAGGCAACTGGAAGATATCGGGATAGAAGTACAGGTGGAAGTGGTACAAAAAAGTCTTTTGCTGGAGCAAACTGCAAAATCTCAGGCATTGTTTTTTCGTGGTAGCTGGATGGCAGATTATCCGGATGCGGAAAATTATCTTAGTGTATTTTATGGAAAAAACCCTGCACCTCCTAATTATACAAGATATCATAACCCCCCGTATGATAAACTATATGAATCTGCACTGGTAGAACGAAATGACAGCCTGAGAATGAAAATGTACCAAACATTAGACAGGATGATTATCGAAGATGCTCCAATAATTCCATTGTGGTACGATATGGTCATCAGACTGGTACACCCCAATGTAAAAAATTTTACAACCAATAGCCTGAACCTGTTGGAATTGCGCAGGGTGAGTTTACAATAAATCGGGAATATGAGTATGGTTTATGAATTTGTAGAAAATAATTGGTTTTAAATTCATTTTTGTAAATGAGTATTTGCTAAATAAATTTAACTTACTGCTATGTCAGAAGATCTGCGTTATCCCATTGGTAAATATTATGCTCAGCCTTTTTCCTCTACTTTAAAAACACAGTGGCTTGCCGACATCAAATTTCTGCCGGCAATGCTGGAAAATGCGATTCTAAATCTCGACGAATCACAACTTCAAACAGCTTACCGTAAAGATGGCTGGACCGTACAGCAGCTTATTCATCATGTTGCAGACAGCCATATCAATGCCTATTGTCGTTTTAAACTGGGTATTACCGAAGATAATCCAGTCATTAAACCTTATGATGAAAAGAAATGGGCTGAACTGTGCGATGTAAAACTTCCGGTAAATCTTTCAATAACTTTGCTGTATGCGCTTCATGCAAGATGGCACCACCTGTTGGATAATGCAGAGAACGCTATTTGGGAAAAGACAGTTTTTCACCCTGAGCAAAACAAAACCCTGACCCTTTGGTACCTGCTGGGCAGTTATGCATGGCATGGCAGGCATCATACAGCACATATCAACGCATTGCGGGAAAGAATGAAATGGTAAATATCAAAAACACATCAGATGAAAGACCTTAAATGGAAAACTTTATCAACCTCTTATCTTTTCAAAGACCTCTGGTTTACTGTAAGAAAAGAAAAATGTATAACACCTGAAAACACTATTGTTGATCCTTATTATATATATGAGTTCCCTACCTGGGTAACTGTAGTGGCACTTACAGAAGAGAACAAAATCATCATGGTTCGGCAATACCGTCATGCCCTGGGAGAAACCATAATGGAAATTCCCGGTGGTTGTGTAGATGATACTGATCCATCTTTAGAAGCGGCTGCCCGAAGGGAGCTCCTTGAAGAAACCGGCTATGAGTGCGACAGTTTCGAATACCTGGGTAAAATATCAGCTAATCCCTCCACCAACAATAATATTATGCACATGTACCTTGCACGCAATGGCAGGAAAGTAAAAGAGCAGGAGCTTGATCATAATGAAGAAATTGAAGTATATCTATTCTCAATAGATGAGATTAAGCAAATGCTCAAAAAAAATGAGATACTACAGGCTATGCATGCCACTTGTCTTTTTTATGCGATGAATAAGCTGGGAGCGCTTAGTTATTGATAATGGAAGGCAGATGCTTAACAGTTGTTGAGGTTTTAATATATCGCTTATTATTCACGAAAGGTTGATTCCCTGATGACGAGTTGTGGCGGTAAAATGATATGCTCTGAAAAAGCTTCTTTTTTTTCAGCATACTGATAATCCAAAAATATACGTGCTGCCTTCATACCCAACTGCCTGCCAGGACGTGCCACCGATGTAAGCGATGGTGAGATATATCCCGAAATTGGTGAATCATCAAAGCCCGCAACGGCTATTTCTCCCGGAATATCCAATCCCCTGTCACGGATAACTTTCATTGCTCCAATTGCCGTCTGGTCGTTTACGCAAAATATTGCATCCGGTTTATTTGGCAAATCAAGCAATTGATATACCGGCTTTATTGCACTCTCCACTTTGAAATCGGTATGAATGATGAGTGATTCATCTTCTTCAAATCCATATTGTTTTAAACATTCTGTATAACCCCTGAATCTTTGCTCTGCAACGGACATACTCAGAGGACCCCGCAAATGGGCAATTCGTCTGCGCCCCGTTTTTATAAGATGTTCAACAGCAGTAAAAGCCCCCTGATAATCATCAATGGTAACGCTGCCAACAGCAAATCCTTCATATTCACGATCAATAAATATCAATGGGAGGTTCCTGTTATACACACTTTCAAAATGCTCATAGTGCCCTGCATCAAAAGTTTCCTGCGACACGGAAACAAAAATACCTTCTACCCTGTTGGATAATAATTTTTCAACATAGCCCTGCTCCAGCAAAAACTGTTCTTTTGTTACACAAATATTCAGGGAGTATCCCAATGGCTGCAGTACAGCATCAATACCTTCAATGATGGCAGATTCATAGTAATTATTGATGGTAGGTACAACTACTCCTATACTGGCAGTTTTCTTGTTCAGCAGGTTTAATGATACCTGGTTGCGCTGATACCCAACTTTACGTGCATATTCCTGCAGGTTTCGCCGGGTATCTTCATTAATTACCGGGTGATTGTTCAGGGCTCTGGATACGGTTGAGGGTGAACATTTGAACTTTTTGGCAATATCTTTTATCGTAACAGGTCTGCTCATATCTTTTGCACTCTAATTGGGGTGTAATTTCCACATTTTTTTTAAAAAAAAATTTCAAACGTTTGCATTTACATCATTTACATTAAATAAAATTATAGTACTAAGTTTACCAACCTAAAAATGACAAATGCATAACGATTCCCTGCTTGTGAAGCCAAATATCCAGGATAAGCTGTATCAAAATTTTACTGCATCAGATGCAGGCTGGCATTACCTCAACTTCCAGGCGAGATTGCTCAGCAAAAACGAATCCTTCTCAGAAGATACCGGAGAATTTGAATACTGTATCGTGTTGCTGGGTGGAAATTTTAAAGTGAACTCCAACCGGGGTGAATGGGAAATTACCAACGGACGTAAAGATGTATTCAGTGGTATAGCACATACCCTTTACCTGCCTCGCAGAACCCGGTTTACTCTCACGTCCACTACAGACAATACCGATATAGCTATATGCAGAGTAGCTACCAACGAAGATCATCCCCCTTATCTCAAGCAACCTGAAGAAGCCGCGATAGAATTTCGCGGAGGCGATAATGCTAACAGGCAGATCAACAGCTTGTTACAGCCTGGCTTTGACTGTCATAAAATTGTGTGTGTGGAAGTATATACACCTTCGGGCAACTGGAGTTCTTATCCTGCTCATAAGCATGATGTGAGAAAAGTTGACAAAGAGGGTAAATTGCTGGAAGCAGAACTGGAAGAAATTTATTTTTATAAAATTGATAAACCTAATGGTTTTGCCATTCAACAGGTATATACAGATGATCGTTCACTGGATGAAATGGTTAAAGTACATAACAATGAAGCTGTACTGATACCCAGAGGTTATCATCCGGTTGTTGCCGGTCATGGGTACAATGTATATTACCTTAATTTCCTTGCCGGCAGCGACCAGTCTCTGGCTAATACCCCCGACCCGCAACAGGAATGGATATTCGGAACCTGGAAAGGGCAGGATCCAAGACTGCCAATGGTTACGGCTGAGATGAATAGGAAGAGTTTATAGTTTTTGGTTCATAATTACTAATTGATAAGCAGGGTACACCTGAGTTTAAATACAAATATTGAATGAGCAGAGCATACGACTTACTTACCATCGGAAGGTCTTCTATTGATCTTTATTCGGCCAATGTAGGAAGCCCCTTCACTGAAATTAAAGCTTTCAATGCTTTTGTAGGCGGCTGCCCAACCAATATAGCTGTAGGTGCTACAAGGCTTGGATTGAAAACAGCAATTCTTACCGGAATAGGCAACGATCAGGTTGGTGCATTTATTAAAAACTTTTTGAAAAATGAAAATGTAGCTACCGATTTTGTACCAACTATAAATGGCACGAGAAGTTCTGCCGTTATTCTCGGTATTGAACCCCCCAACAAGTTTCCCTTAGTTTATTACCGCGACAACTGTGCTGATATACATTTACATCTCAACCATATTGATGCCGTTCCTTTCAACCATTTTAAGGCAGCCATTTTTTCGGGTACCGCATTTAGCAAAGACCCAAGCAGGACCGCTATGTTTTATGCGTTGGAAATTGCAGCGCAAAATAATGTAACCAAAATGCTTGACCTTGACTTCAGGGCTGACCAATGGGACGACCCGCGGTCTTTTGGAGTAATTATCCGTACAGTACTCCCCCAATTTAATATTGTTATTGGTACTGAAGAAGAAATACTGGCGGCCTATCTTACAGACATCAACCAGGTATCTATAAAACACCAGCAAATATCTGCTCCTGAAATAAAAGGAAATATTGATAAAGCCATTCAAGCCATCATGCACTCGGGAGTAGAAACGCTGATTGTAAAAAGAGGTAAAGAAGGTGCATCTGTTTTTGAAAAAGGGAAGCCCGAAGTAAAAGTTCCCGGCTTTCCGGTTGAGGTATTGAATGTACTGGGTGCAGGTGATGCATTTGCCGGAGGTTTTTCTTATGGATACCTCAACGGATGGGGCTTATATAAAAGTGTGCGGATGGGTAATGCCTGCGGTGCTATAATTGTAACCCGCGAAGGTTGCGCCAATTTTATGCCTACACTGGATGAAGTTATGCAGTTTACTGATGAACGCGGGGGGATATGAATTTCAAATCACTAATCTAAAATTTCAAATCTTAATTATGAATATATTACAAAATTACATTAACGGGCAATGGGTAAACAGTATATCTGAAGAATACTGGGACGTGGTTAACCCTGCCAGTCAGGAAGTGATGGCTAAAGTACCTGCCGGGTCTGCGGCTGATGTTGATGCTGCGGCTTCTTCTGCTTCTGAAGGTTTTAAAGAATGGAAAAGAATGCCTGCTGGTAAAAGGATTCAATATCTTTTCCGGTTAAAGCAACTCCTCGAAGATAACATGACTGAGTTATCCAAATCAATTACACTCGAATCGGGTAAAACATTTGCAGAGGCAAAAGCTGAATGGGTTCGAGCAATTGAAAATGTAGAAAATGCCTGCGGTATCCCGGCTTTGATGCAGGGCGATTTTTCTGAAGATATCGCAACCGGTATTGATGAGTATATGATCCGTCAGCCATTAGGAGTTTGTGCATGTATTACCCCTTTCAATTTTCCGGGGATGATACCATTTTGGTTTCTGCCTTACGCCATCGCCTGTGGAAATACCTTCATTATTAAGCCGTCGGAAAAGGTACCCATTACTATGACGAAAGTGATGGAACTGATCCACCAGTTGAACCTGCCTGCCGGTGTGATAAATATGGTACATGGCGGAAAAGCAATTGTAGATGGCTTCCTCGAGCATCCCGATATCAAAGCAATTAGTTTTGTAGGTTCGTCTAATATTGCCCGTTATGTATACGGAAAAGGAGCAGCTAATGGTAAAAGAGTACAAGCGCAGGGTGGTGCAAAAAACCCGGTAATCATTTTGCCGGATGCAGATATTGATATGACCAGTCAGATTGTGGTAGACAGCGTGTATGGTTGTGCCGGTCAGCGCTGTCTTGCGGCTTCTACTATCATTACCGTAGGCGAACATAAAAATGTAACAGAGAGCCTTGTAGAATTGAGCCGGAAACGTGTTACCGGCTTCGGGCTGGATGAACAGGTAGCCATGGGACCAGTAATCACTCCGGCCAGCAAAGCACGGGTAAGTAGTTTGATTGATAAAGGTGTGGCAGAAGGCGGAAGATTATTGATTGACGGACGTAATGCAAAAATATCCGGGTATGAAAAAGGTAATTTTATTCAACCTACTATTTTAGAAAATGTTCCGCTCAATGGTGAACTGGCAGGTACAGAAATATTCGGACCTGTGATGAGTCTGGTACATATCAACACTATTGAAGATGCTATTGCTTATATCAACGGCAATAAGTATGGTAATATGGCCTGTGTATTTACAAGCAGTGGACTCCATGCCCGTAAATTTCGCAATGAAGCAGATGCAGGGAATATCGGAATTAATATTGGTGTAGCGGCTCCGGTAGCACAGTTTCCTTTTAGCGGCTGGAAAGAAAGTTTCTTTGGTGACCTGCATGGTCAGGGTAAACACGCCATTGAATTTTTCACCCAAACAAAAGTAGTAATAGAACGCTGGCTGAAAGAATGGACAAGAAAATTTTAACCAGTATATTTTTGATCCAAAAATGAAACAAGCATTTTCATTTTGAAAGAAAAGGACCGTGAGTCTGTAATGTAAATCTCAATTTTCAAATATAAAACTTGTCCGCCGTGGCGGATCTCAAATCTCAACATCTCTTTATGTCAAAAAAACTCAAAACCGGTGTTATAGGACTCGGCCGGATTGGTCAGATTCATCTCGCAAATATTTTATATCATACCCCTAATGCAGAGATTGTAATAGCATCAGATGTATCTGCCACAGCACACGAAACAGCAAAACGGGCGGGTGTGGCAACTACGGTTAGTGCTGAAGAGGTGATAGGCCATCCCGATGTGGACGCGGTGATAATATGTGCTCCTACGCCCCTGCACGTACCTTATACTATCGCTGCCGCACAGGCAAAAAAACATGTGTTTTGTGAAAAACCTCTTGATGTAACCGTTGCAGAAATCAAGTCAGCCCAAAAAGCAGTGAATGAGAATGAAGTTAAGCTGATGCTGGGCTTTAACCGTCGTTTTGATCCAAACTTTTTGAAGGTGCGCTCACTTGTTGCAGCAGGTAATATTGGCGAGCCGCATATTTTGCGTATCACCAGCCGCGATCCCGCCCCTCCCCCACTGGAGTATGTTAAAGTGTCCGGAGGTATTTTCCTGGATATGGCAATACACGATTTTGATATGGCACGGTATATTACCGGCAGTGAGGTAAAAGATGTCTTTGTAAAAGGGGATGCATTAATTGACCCGCGGATCAAAGAATTTAATGATATTGATACTGCTGTAATTGTCCTGGGGTTTGAAAACGGGGCTATTGGTGTCATTGATAATAGCCGAAAGGCGGTTTACGGTTATGATCAGCGGCTTGAAGTATTTGGGTCAAAGGGAATGGCAAAAGCTGAAAATAATACAGAGGATAATGTAGTTCGATACAACAACGAAGGTGGTGCAAGCGCTTTGCCATTACATTTCTTTTTGGAGCGATATGAAAAAGCTTACCGGAATTGTTTGCAATCATTTGTGGACTGTGTTATTGAAAACAAACCTTCCCCTGTAGATGCTCATGACGGTTTGATGGCAACAGCTATTGGGATAGCTGCAGGCATCTCATTGCGTGAAAAAAGAACTGTGGCAATAAAAGAAATCTTATAAAACACATACGATGAATCAACCCGGCTTGCACAGTTTAGACATTTTAGTTTTCGCCCTCTATCTTATTATCATTTGCGGATATGGATATTGGATATACCGAAAGAAAACCAACAAAACAGACACCGCCTCGGGATTTTTCCTTGCAGAAGGTTCCCTTACCTTTTGGGCTATCGGTGCCTCGCTCATCGCCAGCAATATTTCTGCCGAACATTTCATCGGCATGTCGGGCTCCGGTTTTGCTATCGGTCTCGCTATTTCATCCTATGAGTGGATGGCTGCAGCTTCATTAATTGTAGTGGCGGTTTTCTTTTTACCGGTTTACCTTAAAAATAAAATATATACCATGCCGCAATTTTTGCGGCAACGGTATAGCCCTGTAGTAGCCACCACAATGGCTATCTTCTGGCTGTTGCTTTACATTTTTGTTAACCTCACTTCTATTATTTATCTCGGTGCACTGGCATTGGAGGTTACGGCAGGTATAAACTTTGAAATAGCAGTCATTGCACTTGCCTTACTGGCAATCCTTATCACTATTGGTGGGATGAAGGTAATAGGCTATACGGATGTGATACAAGTTATCGTTTTAGTTGTGGGTGGGTTAATCACCACCTATCTCGCCCTGGACCTTGTGGCAAAGCACTTTAATACTTCGGTTCTCGGGGCGTTCAGTACATTGAAAGAACAGGCGGATTCACACTTTCACATGGTATTAAAACCCGACAATCCCTATTACAAAGATCTTCCCGGATTAAGTGTGATCATCGGCGCTATGTGGATTAATAACCTTGCCTACTGGGGTTGCAATCAGTATATCATTCAGCGCACGCTCGGTGCCGATCTTGAAACAGGCAGGAAAGGAATTTTATTTGCCGGCTTTCTAAAATTACTGGTTCCATTGATAGTTGTTATCCCGGGTATAGCCGCATTTGTATTATACCAGAATGGTATGTTTCAACAGGAAATGGTAGATGCTACCGGTACGGTGAAACCAGATCATGCTTATCCTGTATTGTTGAACCTCTTGCCCGTGGGTCTTAAGGGAGTAGCATTTGCCGCCCTTACTGCCGCTATTGTGGCATCACTTGCCGGGAAAGCCAATAGCATTTCCACAATATTTACACTCGATATTTACAAATTGTACATTAAGCCCAATGCTTCTGAAAAACATTTGATACGTGTGGGACGTGCTGCCGTATGGATATCCATGCTGATTGCTGTTCTAATCGCTCCGCAGTTGCGCGTACTCGAGCAGGCTTACCAGTTTATCCAGGAGTATTCCAGTTTTGTTACTCCTGGAGTATTTGCCATATTCTTTTTCGGAATGTTTTGGAAAAGGGCAACTGCTAATGCAGCTTTGATTACCGCATTGCTGACTATTCCTTTGTCAACGCTTTTCAAATTCTGGCTACCCGAAATTCCATTTTTAAACCGGATGGGAATTGTATTTGTTGTGTTGTCTTTAATTATGATTGGCATAAGCCTGTTAGGCAAAAAAGAAGAACGCAGTGCAAAAATTGAAGTACCTGCCTTTAATCTGAGCAGGGCATTTATTATAGGTTCTATTATAATATGTGGAATACTTGTAGCCTTATATTCTGCATTCTGGTAAGAGATTTCAAATATCAACTATCAAATTTTAAATTTCAAATTGCCCCATGCAATTAACGGCTAAACAACTTTTTGATATGTGTTATGGCAAGTATGCCATTGCAGCCGTGAATGTATTTTTCATGGAAGAAATACATGGCTTGTTTTCTGCTGCACAAGCTGCCAGGGCGCCTTTTATTGTACAAACTACTCCATTTGCACGAGACTATGCCAATGCAAAAATGTTGCTTGCAATGATCAATGCTGCTGCTGAAATATACCCCGATGTAGTATATGCTGTCCATCTCGATCACGGATATGAAGAACATATATGGAGTGCTATTGAAAGTGGAGGATACACTTCAGTAATGATTGATGCATCGCATGATGACTTTGAAAAAAACATAGCAAGAACAAAATCAGTAGTAGAAAAAGCGCATGCAAAAAACATTAGTGTTGAAGCTGAACTGGGAGTGCTGGCAGGTGTTGAAGATGATCTTACCGTTGACCAGAGCCATTCTTTCTATACCAATCCCGCCGATGTAGAGACATTTGTAGCCCGCACCCTTTGCGATAGTCTTGCAATAGCGGTAGGAACAAGTCATGGGGCATACAAGTTCTCCGGCGGTCAGGGATTACAACTGCATATACTACGTGAAATACAGCAAAGGTTACCCGGCTTTCCATTGGTATTGCACGGTGGGTCCAATGTAAGTGAAGAAGTGGTTAAGCGAATCAATGCAGCAGGCGGGAAAATAAAAACAGATGCTAAAGGCGTGCAGGATGATGAACTAAAAAAAGCAATAGCTTTAGGTATATGTAAAGTGAATATTGCTACCGATATGCGGCTGGTATGGACAATGGTGAACCGTGAGTTTTTCAGAGATAAACCGGAAGAATTCGCACCAACAACTCCCGGTAAAATATTTATGGAAACCTATAAAGAGTTTATCATTAAAAAATTTGAACTGCTGGGCGCAGTGGGGAAGAGTTTGGAGTTTGTGAGCTTTTAGTTTATGGGGTACGGCTTAAATCGTCAGAAGTTCTTAAAAATTAAAAAAAATTTCGAATGAATAAAAGATTAACGGTTGCTCAGGCAACAATCGAATTTTTGAAAAACCAATACGTAGAAAGAGACGGAACAGAGCAGCCTTTTTTTGCAGGCTGCTTTGGAATTTTTGGTCATGGCAATGTTGCAGGACTTGGACAGGCTTTACAGGAGAATCCTGATTTCCGGTATTTTCAATGCCGGAATGAACAATCCATGGTACACACTGCGGTTGCTTATGCCAAAGTAAAAAACAGGTTGAGCACATTTGTATGTACAACCTCTATTGGTCCCGGAGCTACCAATATGCTCACCGGCGCTGCACTGGCCACCATCAATCGTTTACCTGTCTTATTGTTGCCCGGAGATATTTTTGCAACCAGGGCGCCGGCGCCTGTATTGCAGCAATTAGAAAGCTCGGGTACACAGGATATATCCGTAAACGATTGTTTTAAACCGGTCTCCAAATACTGGGACAGAATTAATCGCCCGGAGCAACTTATTTATGCGCTTCCGGAAGTAATGCGGGTACTTACTTCCCCCGCTGAAACCGGGGCAGTTACCCTATCTATGCCACAAGATGTACAAACCCATGCTTACGACTTTCCGGCATCGTTGTTTGAAAAAAGAGTATGGCATATCGCCAGGACAAGACCCGATTTAGAGTCGCTCAAAAAAGCAGCGGAATGGATCAAAGCTGCAAAGAAACCTGTAATAGTAGCCGGTGGTGGTACAATCTATAGCGGAGCTTCAGAAGCATTGCACCACTTTGCTGCACAAACCGGCATCCCTGTTGGTGAAACTTTTGCCGGCAAAGGTTCTGTAATGTATGATGCTCCTTATTGTCTGGGTGGATTAGGCGCCACCGGAACAAAATATGCCATTGAGATTGCCAATGAAGCCGATATTGTAATAGGCATTGGCACCAGGTATAGCGATTTTACTACTGCCTCTAAATCTATTTTCAAAAACCCAAATGTCAGGTTCATCAATATCAATGTAAATGAGTTTGACTCACACAAGCATAATGCTCTTGCACTGACCGGCGATGCCAAAGTTACTATTGAAGAACTTTTACTACAGTTGAAAAACTACCAGGTGGAAAGCTCCTATCGTCAACGGGTAAGTGAAATGAATAAAGCCTGGGACGATGAAGTAACAATGATATATGCAGAAGGTAATGGCACTGTACCACCGATTGACCAGGCAGTGGTTATTGGTACGCTCAACAGTTTTATGAATAAGGAAGATATTATGATCAACGCTTCAGGAAGTGCACCCGGCGACCTGCATAAACTGTGGCGGGCAACCAATCCCAAAAATTTTCACCTCGAATATGGTTATTCTACTATGGGCTATGAAATTGCTGCCGGACTGGGTGCAAAGATGGCCGCCCCGGAAAGGGAAATTTATGTAATCTGCGGCGATGGCGGTTACCTGATGAATAATCATGAGATCATCACATCCATACAGGAGGGTTGCAGGTTTACTATTCTATTACTTAATAATAACGGGTATGCAAGTATTGGTGGCTTATCAGAGAGTATTGGCAGCGAACGCTTTGGAACCAAATATTTATACCGGGATGAAAAATCCGGAAAAATATCCGGAGATGTATTACCGGTTGATCTTGCAAAAAATGCGGAGAGCCTGGGGGCAATCGTCATTAAAGCTACAGATGCTGCATCCTTAAAAGCTGCACTCGCTTCCGCAAAGCAACAGCAACGTACCACTGTGATATATATTGAAACACATCTGCATCGTACCGTAAAAGGTTACAATGCCTGGTGGGAAGTGCCCGTGGCCGAAGTGTCTACATCAGCATTAGTACAAAAAGCATTCGAAACCTATAAGGAAAATAAAAAACAGCAAAGAATATTTTAGTTGTTGCAGGTTTCTGGTGCATTCTATCCAGTCTGGCAACTTGTAACTTGAAACCTGAAACTTGAAACCCGAAACTATATAATTATGAATTTCGAAAATATACATCTTGGAATAGCTCCCATCAACTGGACAAATGATGATATGCCGGAACTTGGTGCAGAAAACACTTTTGAGCAATGCATCAGCGAGATGGCGCTTGCCGGATATAAAGGCTGCGAAGTAGGTAACAAGTTTCCGCGTAATGTGCATGAACTGAAAAAGGCACTGGTACTCCGCGGACTGAAAATTTGTAACCAATGGAACAGTTACGAGCTCACTACCAAATCGCTGGAAGAAAATAAAAAAAGCTTCACTCAACTGCTCAGCTTCCTCGAAGCTATGGATGCTAAGGTAATTGGCGGGGGTGAAACCGGCAATAGCTGTCAGGGGAAAAAAGAGGTGCCGGTACTTGAAGGGAAGGGTATGCTTAATACTTTTGACGACTGGAAAAAATTCACATACGGATTGAATGAATTGGGAAAGATTGCCAGAGATAAAGGGATGAAATTAGCATTCCATCATCACATGGGAACCTGTATTCAAACCATGGCAGAAACAGATCGAATGTTGAATGAAACTGATTCCGAAAATGTTTATCTCAATTATGATTGCGGCCATTTTTATTTTGCAGGGGAAGATCCGGTAGCAGCTCTGAAAAAATTTATTTCCCGCACGGCACATATACACCTGAAAGATATCCGCCCAAAGGTATTGCAGCAGGTAAAAGACAAACACATGAGTTTCCTCAATGCGGTTAAAGAGGGGGTATTTACCGTTCCGGGAGACGAAGAAGGCTGTATCAACTTTCCTGCACTTTTCGATATTATCAAATCATCGGACTACTCCGGCTGGATGGTAGTGGAAGCAGAACAGGATCCGGCTAAAGCCAATCCATTTGAATATGCACAGATGGCAAGGGAGTATATCAGGCGGTTAACGGGGCTGTAGAATCTTGTTGGATGTCTCTCACAGATTTCGCAGATTATCACAGATTTTTTCTGTGTATTTCAGTGGCATCTGTGAGAAACCATCTTTCTCAGATTTTACGATTCTTCCATTTTATAGTAAGCCCTATTTATACAGCAGGCTGTTGCTTTTCAAAATCAAATGAAGGCCCGGCAGGGTTTTTCGGATCTTCACCATATTCATTGGCAAACCTGTTGCCATCAGTAAAAAACCACACAAGCAATATTATACTACCTACAAGCGGAATTAGTCCTATAAGATAATACCAACCGCTTTTACCAATATCATGCAATCTTCTTACACCGACTGCAATTGAAGGAACAAGGGTAGCTAAAACAGTAATACCATAAATACCAAATCCAAACACCATGAGTACCGTAGAATTCATAAACATACCTGCAAAACCAATAAAGTAAAAAATAAACATTATTATGAAATTGCCCAGTGCAAAATACCAGTATTCGGCACGCCTTGCCCTGCCGTTGAAATTGGCGTAATTATCGATCATTACTTTTTTCCACCATCCGGTCAGGTTGTTTGGTTGAGTTGTTTGCATGGTTGAAAGTTTAGGTAGTAAGATACTAAATAACCCTTAACACATTTTATTATTTTGTGTGTATTTCAAATTTTTTCTGACAGGTGATGATACCTGCATTCACAACCCGCCGGAATCGTACCATCGTAGTCAATTTAAGTAAAAACACTCCTGCAGAAGAAGCATTATCTATTCAATTTTAGGTCTCCTGCGTTTTACTGCATAATACAGGGGGACACCTATCAGTGTAATGATCAATCCCGGCCAGGTAAACTTAGGTTTGTAAATAATCAACAATATACAAAATGCCAATCCCATTAGGATATATAATACCGGCAATACCGGATAGCCAAAGGCCTTGTATGGGCGTTCAATTTCCGGGCGTTTCTTTCTCAAACGAAAAATACCCACAATGGTAAGCATATAAAAAGCTACCACAACAAATGAAATCATATCCAGCAGGTCTCCATATTTACCGCTAAGGCTCCAGGCTGCTGCCACTATGCATTGTATCCATAACGCAAAGCCTGGTACAGAGGCATTATTAAGTTGGCCAGCCTTCCTGAAAAACAAGCCATCTTTAGCCATCGTATAATATGCCCTTGCACCCGACATTATCAACCCGTTATTACACCCAAATGTTGAGATCATGATCATTAAGGCAATAATAGCAGTACCTGCACTACCAAATATTACATGTGATGCTGCAACCGCAACACGGTCTTTCTCTGCCGCGGTAATTTGTTGCAAAGTCAATATTGCCGTGTACATAAAATTGGCAAGTACATAGATAACTGTAACTATAAATGTTCCCAGAAAGAGGCTAAGACCAATATTACGTTTCGGATTTTTAATTTCACCGGCAATAAATGCCACATTGTTCCAGGAGTCGCTGCTGAAAATTGAACCCACCATTGCTGCAGCAATTGCTCCCAAAGCTGCAATCGTTGTATATTGCTCAATGGTTCCATCCGGTGAAAGTTTGTGTAGCTCCCAGGCATTATTCCAGTTTGCATTCCACACATCTGGCTTTAAAGCAATAAAACCAAAAATAATTAGCCCAAACAAGCTGGCTATTTTAGTCAGCGTAAAAGTAGTCTGAAGTATCTTACCGTTTTTAACTCCTCTTGTATTGATATACGTGAGTAATAATATGACCACTATTGACAATAACTGTGCAGGTGAAATTTTTAAGAACCCGAGATCCAGCATTGTAATATCTTCGCTAAACACCGGCGCAAGATATGCGGTGAATTTTGCAAATGCCACTCCTACTGCTGCGATGGTTGCCGTTTGTATGACTGCAAAAAAACTCCAGCCGTATAAAAAAGCGGGCAGCTCTCCCCATGCTTCTTTCAGGTATATATATTGACCTCCGGCTTTGGGAAACATCCCGCTAAGCTCACCATAACTCAATGCTGCAGTAATAGTCATAAAACCGGTAATTATCCAAACGAGGATCAGCCAGCCCGCACTTCCGGTATTCCTGGTGATATCGGCGCTTACAATAAATATACCGGAGCCAATCATACCACCTGATACTACCATGGTGGCATCGAGCAAACTAAGTGAAGGTTTGAAAGTATGTTTTTCAGTCGTCATTACTTCAATGATATATTATGTCTTGGATTTAGGGTTTTTAGTTTAAAGTTTTACGTTTCACGATTCAACTTTCTCTTCCGGAACAATACAATAATATACACAGGTAGTTAAAAAATTTCGGAAAAAAGGAATCATTCGGATAACCGGCAGTTGCTTCACAGGCTTCCAGCCGAATTTCCATTCATAGATAGGGTTTAGTAAATAGTGGCGTTTATGCTGAATATCATACCCCGTTTGTTTACAAATCCGTTCAAACCTTTCAATACTGATGCCGGTATCCCTGACCTCCATCATTTCAGCAACATTCTCATTTCCTGATTTTAAAATCCAACTGTATAAAGGTCGTGGCAGTAAATGAATATAAGGTAATCGCGATATTACTGACTTACATATTTGCTGATGCCCGCCAAATGGCATATACCAGGGTGGGAAACCAAAGAAAATAATTCCACCAGGTTTTAAAAAAGATTTCATCCAGTTTATCAGCTTCGGCTGATCATGGATATGCTCAATAACATCTTTTAAAACTATGATATCAAATGAACCATTAAAATCCTTGTCAGCATCAGATGCATATATATCTTTCGCCACAAGTCTTAACCGTCCTGCTGCAATATCTTCCGGAAGGAAGTTATGTGCCAGTTCCACCCTTGCCATATCTAATTCAACACCCACCCCTAAACAGCCTCTGTTAATAAAAGCTTTCAGTACCCCGCCTTCACCGCAACCTATTTCCAGCACTCTCATCCCCGGCTTTACCTGGAATTTTTCTTCTATAAAAGGAATAACATATTTCTCAGCATTCTCAACCTGCATTTCAAAATATCTTCTGCGGTCTGTATGAAATTCAAACAAAATAAAAAATTTATGATTAATATTTTAATAGGTGACAAGACCTTAACTCCACTCTCTCAACCCTATCCCTCTACCTAAACTGCACCGCCCTTGCCGGACGAATTCTTCGGCTGACAAAAGTGGGGATTAATAATGTGAGTGCACAAACTATTGCTGTACCTGCTACTACCAATGCTATTTCCCACCAGATAATTTTCACAGGCACCACCGTCATATAATAAGCATTCTCATCCCAGAAGTGAATAAAATGCGTTTTCTCCTGGATAATACATATACCTAAGCCTGCAATTAATCCCACCAAAATGCCCGCCCCACTAATTATCACTCCCTGGATTGTAAATATCTGTTGTATTTTCCAGTCGGTAGCGCCAAGTGCTTTCAATACGCCAATCATCCTGGTTCTTTCCAGCACCATAATGATAAGGCAGGTGATAAGATTAATGATTGCAATTACAATCATAACACCTAACACAATATTCCTGTTTACATCCTGCAACCTGAGCCAGTCAAAAATATTAGGATATATATCCCTAATAGTCTTGCTCCCCCACTCCGGCGGCAGAGATTCAAAAATATGCTCATTCACTTCATTCATGTTATGGTAATCATCAACAAAAATTTCATACCCGCCTATTTCACCTTTTGACCAGTCGTTCAATCGTTGTATCAGGCCCAGGTCGCCAATGGCAAAAAGTTTATCGTATTCTTCCATATAAGTTCGGTACAAGCCCACTACGGTAAGTTTATCTGGTCTCGGTTTTTGGTTTCCTCCTCTGAAAAAATAAATTAAAATCCTGTCATTTAGCTTTAGCCGCAGTTGCTTTGCGGTATATTCAGATAGTACTATTTCCCGGCTGTATGAGCTGTCATTATAATGTATCCATCTCCCCTGGGTCAGAAACTGCTGCATGGCACTGAAATCATAAGCGCTATCTACACCTTTGAATAATATTCCTTCAATAGATTCACTGGTTTTAAGAATGGCATATTTGGTGGCAAAAGGCTGTACCCTTTTTACGCCAGGAATACCGGAAATGGCATGTGCAATGCTGTCATTTTTTTCTATAGGAGACTCTTCAGCAATAGCTGATTTGTATTGTTCATAATGCTGCAGGCGTATATGCCCCCAAAAACTGAATATTTTCTGGCTTACCGCTTCCTGAAATCCATTGACGAAAGCTAACGTCATCGTCATAACAGCCACACTTATGGCCGTAGCAGTAATGGCCAGTCTGATGATGATACGTGAAAATGATTGCTGCCGGTTAAATGCTATCCTTCCTGCTATAAATGAAGCTATATTCAATCCTGCTATTTTATTAACTTGTGAAGTTAAAAGAATTAGCCGATGTGCAAATTATACTTTTCCGGATTGTTTTTTTTGTGTTTGATTTTTTTCAACGTATCTGTATCCGCACAGCGCGAGCCGGATAAGATATTCATAGATAATATTAAAACCGTACAGTTGACTAAGTATGGAGATCAACTGGCTTATCCTGTTGTTAAACTTAACAGCAATGATATGCTGCAGCTTGACTTTGACGATATGGATGGTGATATCAAAAGTTATTATTACAACTTTGAGATGCGTAATGCCGACTGGTCGCCGGTTCAAATGAGTTACTATGACTATGTAAAAGGATATACCAATCAGCGCATCTCTACTTACAGAAGCGCTTCACAGGTGCTTACCCGCTACACTCATTATCAGCTAAATTTTCCCAACAGAGATATTATGCCTGTGAAAGCCGGCAACTATCTTCTCAAAGTATTTATAAACGGAGATTCCTCGAAGCTGGCTTTTACCCGGCGTTTTATGGTGGTAAACCCGTCAGCCACCGTTGCTGCACAAATACAGCAGCCATTCAACCAGCAATTCTTCCGAACCCATCAAAAAATACAATTCACCATCAATTCAGGCAACCTGAATGTAAGCTACCCCCAACAACAAATAAAGGTGGTTGTACTGCAAAACAACCGGTGGGATAACTGTATACTGAATATCAAACCGAATATTATCAGGGGTAACAGCTATGAATATAATGGGGAAAACGATTGTCTGTTTCCGGCAATGAGAGAATGGCGCTGGCTTGATCTCACAAGTTTTCGACTTTTAAGTGATCGGGTAAGCCGTCAGCAAAATACAAATACATCTTATAACTTATTTGTAATACCAGATGTATCGCGCAATACCCAACGATATATCTATTACAGGGACTACAATGGATGGTATGCAGCCATCACCAACGAAAATGTAAATCCCTACTGGAGCGGCGACTATGCAACCGTTCACTTTAGTTATATCACAGCTTCACGCACCCCATACCAGGGAAAAGATTTGTATATCATTGGACAAATGACAAACTATGGAAAAGATGAAAAAGCAAAAATGCAATGGAACGAAGAAAAAGGACAATACGAAACCACATTGTTTTTAAAGCAGGGATATTACGATTACGCTTATGCACTGAGCCCCACTTCAACAGCCAGGCTGAGTTTCAGCACAGACGAAACAGAAGGTAATATCTGGGAGGCAGAAAATGAATATAACATATTTGTTTACTACCGTGAACTGGGTGGCAGATACGACCAACTGGTGAATGTAACCACGCTAAATTCTTTACAAAACCGCCCCGGGCAGTTTTAATTTTTTCATCAAAGGCTTTCTTTTGTATATTTGCGGCGGCAAGTCTTATACGACCAGCTCCTGCTGAACTCCCCCAGGACCGGAAGGTAGCAAGGGTAGGCGGTTGTAGCGGTGCGATGTAAGTAACTTGCCTTTTTTTATTTATATTCGCTATCTCATTTTTATAAACAGCTAAAGGAAATAAAAACAGATTATGAAATTTTTTATTGATACGGCCAATCTTAATCAGATAAAAGAAGCCAATGAACTTGGTATACTTGATGGTGTTACTACTAACCCCTCTCTCATGGCAAAAGAAGGTGTTAAAGGAGAAGAAGCTATTCGTAATCATTATAAAACCATCTGTGAAATGGTGTCCGGCGACGTGAGCGCTGAAGTATTTTCTACAAATTTCGATGATATTATAGCAGAGGGTAAAACACTGGCGGCTATTCACCCCAATATCGTTGTAAAAGTTCCTATGATAAAAGATGGAGTAAAAGCAATGAAATGGTTTACCGACAATGGTATTAAAACCAATTGTACACTGGTATTCTCTGCCGGACAGGCAATTCTTGCTGCAAAGGCAGGCGCTGCTTATGTTTCACCGTTTGTGGGAAGAATAGATGACGGGAATTGGGACGGTATGGAACTGGTAGGACAGATAGCCCAGATATATTCTTTACAGGGTTTCAAAACCCAGATACTTGCTGCTTCTATCCGCAGTTCACTGCATATAGTGCGGGCTGCCGAGCTTGGCGCTGATGTGTGCACCTGCCCGCTTGAATCTATTTTGGGTTTATTAAAACATCCTTTAACTGATATTGGACTTGCAAAGTTTCTGGATGATGCAAAAAAAATGAAGTAAAATTTCCTGCTGATATCAATTCGAAATAGTGAAATACGGAAGCGCTACATTAACTCTCCGTGTTTCACTATTTTTTTCTTTATTCGTAAATGAAGAACCGGGGTAAGTTTTATTTTTCAGTTTTTAAGAGAATATCATTTTAATAAACTGATTTGAATGGCATACACCAATAAATCCCGGTGGCAGAAGACAAGAAAATTTTTTAATGATGTACATCTTTGGCTGGGTTTAGCCAGTGGTTTGATCATTATAGTAGTATGCTTTAGCGGCACCATTTATACTTATAATACCGAACTCACCGAAATGGCTGCCCCGCATTTATACAAAGTTGAAAAGACAGCCCCAACCAGGATATCCCCGGATGATTTATTAGCGAAAGTTGAACTGGTATCCGGCGGAAAGGTAACCGCTTTGACCATACCCGCCGATGAGGAAAGAACCTACCAGTTTAATACCCGAACCAAAGATGATAAGTCACGCTTTGGAACCGTCTGGATGGTAAACCCTTATTCCGGCGAAATCACTGGCAACTCACAGGAAAAAACCGGCACGAAAGAATTTATGGGTACTATGTTCAGCCTGCACCGATGGCTGCTTTTAGATAAAATAGAAAAGCCGATTTTAAGTAGCATGACCAACCGCGAACTGGGAAGTATGATCACAGGTTGGGCAACAATATTATTTACACTTGGCTGCATAACCGGGCTGGTAATTTGGTTTCCGCAAAAAATAAAAGCCTGGCGGCAAGGACTTTCCATAAAATGGAGTGGCAACTGGAAAAGAGTAAACCACGATCTTCATAATACTCTTGCCTTCTATGCTTTGTTTTTTTTATTGCTGATGGGACTTACTGGTCCTCAATGGTCATTTAAATGGTACCGGGAAGGTTTGCAAAAGACCCTCGGTGTATATAAGCCGGAACAGAAAGGAGCTAAGCCGGGAGATCAGGCAGCAGCAAAAGGAAATGTAGAACGAAAAGGTGAAGGCAGGATACAGATGACCGGATCTGAAAAAGATGCTGTTGTAAAAGATGAAGCCCTCCGCCGTTTAGCTATTGCTGCATATATTGACGCTGCCGACAAGGTATTGCCTTATGAAGGAAATTACACTATTACACTACCCTCAGATCAGGGGTCACCGGTAAACATCAGCAAAACAAAAATTGGTTTTTTTGCACCTGCAGCAGGAGACAGGATATCGTTGAATCAACATACCGGCGCTACGGTAAAGCTGGATATTTTCAGGGATAAACCTTTAAATGAACGTATTGCTGCTTCTATCAAAGCCCTGCACGTAGGAAATGTATATGGCGGATTTACAAAATTGCTTTATTTTATA
The DNA here is from genome assembly GCA_018268105.1 of Bacteroidota bacterium. Taxonomy (GTDB): domain Bacteria; phylum Bacteroidota; class Bacteroidia; order Chitinophagales; family Chitinophagaceae; genus Agriterribacter. The sequence goes on from JAFDXG010000141.1 coordinate 53,907, forward strand.
TCCTGTCTTATTGCCACTACCCTACCCGTTACCGGAACGATGATATGGCTTAATAAACTGAAAAAGAAAAGAAAAAGGAATAAACCGAAACCGGTTGTATCAACTATAAAACTAAGCCCGAAACCTGCAAGCATATAGTATTCAATTTATACCAATAAAAATCAATGAGGGAAAAAATATTCTACCCTGATACCTTTATTCCGGGTTTGACCTTAATATTTCTGATTACATACACTTCAGCAGGTACGCTAATATAAGTTATCCCATAGTGAAAACCTTTACAAGCCACAGCACCTTTCTGACAATACCATCTATATAAACGGTGTATTGAGCAGTCCGGTAAATCTTTTTTAGCCGGGATACAGTTTTAAACTGCTTGTGATTTGTTTTAATTGAGGTCGTTAAGTCATAAACACTATAATCCAAAATTCTTTATGGCTATGTCAATACCCTAAACAGGTGATATTATAATTTGAGCAGAATACTATTCAGGAGTGGTGCACTAATCTGCCAGTCTTATTTTGAATTGCTGACAAATGCTATTCGTCTGCTGTC
>JAFDXG010000142.1 GCA_018268105.1 Bacteroidota bacterium
AATCAGCTTCCTAATAAAAAAATTGCCGGTTTTTTATGAATATCCGGTTTTGATTTTTTCCATTCACCTATGGTTTTTGTTTTAATAAACTCAACGGGAGAGGTAATAGATGCTGCAATACAAAGCCTGGTGGCTGGCTGACAGGTCTGTACTATAGCATCAATCAACTGGATGTTGCGGTAGGGCGTTTCAATAAATATCTGGGTGCAATTATTTTTAATTACTTCTGCCTCAAGTCGCTTAATTGTTTTTATACGCACGGCATTATCTACCGGTAAATAACCATTAAAACAAAAATGCTGACCATTCATACCACTTGCCATTAAAGCAAGGATAATAGAGTTTGGGCCAACCATAGGTTTTACTGTAGCGCCAGCCTCGTGAGCCGCTTCCACCAGCAATTGCCCGGGATCGGCCACACCAGGGCAGCCGGCTTCACTGATGATCCCTACATTTTTTCCGGCAGTTATTGCTGTAAGAAATGTCTGCTTCACTTCTGACTCTGCCTTATGGATAGTATGCCATCCATAATCATCTATTACCATTTCCTTCCACAACGATTTCAAAAAACGCCTTGCAGTTCGTTCATTTTCTACAAAAAAAACATTGCAGAGCCTTACTGAATCCAGTATATAATGTGGTATAACTGATAGAGTATCTTCTTCAATAACTGAAGGAATTAAATATACAGTTCCTGTAGCGGAATCATCCGGCATGATTACAATTTTGAATACTGTTGCAAGTTAAAGGATTGAGGATTCTCATTTGTCTTTCTGTTCATACAGGCTGATGGTAGCTGCAATCACTGCATAGGCCGGCGCCAGTATCCAGCCCACAACTATAATAGTATGCATCAGGTAAAATACAAGTCCGTTGCCAATGGCAAGCCCTTTATGTTTCCCAATAAATTCCATACTCTGCGCCGGAGACAGTCTTTGCCTTTCACAGCTATAGTCCAGCATCGAAAAGCCATAATAATAACATTCCACAAAAAGTGCGAGCATTGGGGTAACCCAGCCCACCACAGGAATAAATGAAACGATCAGTATCGAAATAGTATATACGGTTTGCCAGAGCATATTACGCAGGGAGAGTTTTATGCCCCTGGTAATATCTTTCAGCAGTTGGATAAAGCTGAAGGGGTATTCTTTTTCTTCTATAATAGATTCGGTTTTCTCGCTCAGGTAACCAAATATTGGTGAACCCACAATGAGCCATAAATATTTAAACCACGAAAAATACATCAGCAGTAATATGATCCACAGCATTACTCCGCCAATAGCAAAAAGAAAACCTACAAAACTGTTTTTTAGTTGATCTACCCAGGCTTTCAGCCCGGTCTTAATGCTCAGTAGCTCTATTACATAACTCGCGCTTTTGCCAAAAAAATACATGCTCACCACAAATAACAATGCATATATCAGCCCCGGAATGATAATCCATTTCCACAATTTGTGCTTGCGAATAAACCGGTGAGCTTTAAAATAAGATTGCAGTGCTATAATAATTTCTTTGAGCAACAGCTTTAATTTAATAAGTTTTTTAACTGATAGCCGGCAGCAACATAACAATTAACGTTCAAACATAAAAAATTTCTTTGGCTTACAGGGAGTAAATCATTTGATTAGCCAAGGAATGGTACCGGTGCTTCCGGTAATGAAATTCATTATTGGTGGAGCGTCTTCACCGTCGTCGTTGTCTTAAATTAAATAGGGCTTTTTGAATAACAAGCGATGCCTCATAAATTCCTCTTGAATTTTTATTATTGTTTTTAACCAGACTGTGTGCTATTTCTTTATTGGATTTGATTTTCCAATAACACTGCTGCAAAGATTAGGTCTAAAATGTTTGCAGTTTTTAGATACAAAGTACAATTACATGAATGTAAAACACAAACACGCCGCAGGCGCTTTCGTGCTTTCTTGGCATTGTTTGAATATATGAACAGTTAAACAGCTGGCCCTAAATAGACTTTTGCTGATAGTACATGTGATAAATACCGGGGCGACAGTTGTTCTCACTATTGCCTTCAACTTATTCAAATCATCAATGCCATTTTCGGGAAATACCCCCACTGTTTACCAAAAGAGCCGCTTCTTCCCCAGGCAAGACGTTAAGTAATTCTCAAACCTTTCATCTCTTTGAAACCAATACCTTTTATTCTTTATTTTTGCCACCCGATGGCTGTATATAAGCACGACAAAGTAGTTCCATACCAAAACTCCGGATTAACAAAAAAGCAACAGGTTGCCGATATGTTCAACCGGATCGCTTTCAGGTACGATTTTATGAACAGGTTTTTGTCGGCAGGTATTGATAGAGGCTGGCGAAAAAAAGCATTACTCCGGCTGGCGAAAGAAAATCCTAAAACTATACTGGATGTTGCCACCGGAACTGGAGATGTGGCCATCATGGCATGCGAATTGCTTAAGCCCGATAAAATTACCGGTATAGACATTTCGGAGAAGATGCTGGAACTGGGGAAAGAGAAAGTGTTAAAGTTGGGGCTGGAAGACCGGATTGAGTTGCAAACTGGTGATAGTGAGGCAATAAACTTTCCCGACAATACGTTTGATGCCGTAACCGTAGCATTTGGCGTTCGCAATTTTGAAAACCTGGAACAAGGACTAAAAGAAATAAAAAGGGTGTTGAAACCCTCAGGCAAACTGGTTATCTTAGAATTTTCAAAACCTAAATTAGCAGGCATAGCACAACTTTACTATTTGTACATGGAGATCGTAGCGCCACAGGTAGCCTCAATGGTATCAAAAAACAAAAAGGCTTACCAGTATCTGAATAAGTCTGTGCTGGGGTTTCCGGAAGGGAAAGTTTTCGTGGAGATATTAAATAACGTTGGATTCCGAAACACGTCATGCAAAAAATTAAGCCTGGGAATTTGCAGTATATATTGCGGGGTAAAGTAATCATTGCAACTCTATTTGCCTGTTGTTTTGTGCAATTGTCATTTGCCCAACTCAGGGATAATCTTAATCTTCCCAATCACGACAATAAACGGTATTACTTTGGTATTGTGCTCGGCTATAATACTTCTCATTACAACATCACTCATTCCAATTATTTCCTGCAGCAAGACAGCATCCAGGCTATAAATGGCTTAAACAGCGGCCGTATCCACCTCGGCATTATGGCCAACCTGCAACTCTCGCCCCGTTGGGATTTGCGCTTTTACCCGCTCAACCTGATATTTAGCGAAAAACGGTTTCAGTATGATCTGAAATATCCCGACAATGGAGATAACGCTCTTGTCAAAACCCAAAAAGTAGAATCCATCGTGATGAGTTGGCCATTGCAGGTGCGGTTGAAAAGCGACCGTATACATAACTTCAGGGTTTATACCCTGGCAGGAGTAAAATTTGATTATGACCTTGCTTCCAACTCCGGCACTTCTAATTCGGATAACCTCGTTAAAGTAAATAAAACAGATTTTGGCGTGGAAGCCGGTATTGGTTTTCAGTTTTTTAGCAAGTACGTGATCGTATCACCCGAAATAAAAATCAGTAAGGGATTGAGAAATGTACATGTAAAAGATCCGAATTTTAAATATTCAAATGTTATTGATAAAATGAATTCCAGTATGATTCTTTTCTCTCTCCATTTTGAAGGCGGGGGAAACTGATGTTGCCAGCCTTCAACTTTAATCATCAACCCGAATAGGAGCCATGAGAAAAATTTACTTTCTTTTTCTATCCATTATTATTCTGACCACAGCCTGCAGGCATACCAGTACACCTGATATATCCGGTATCCGGGTAAATCTTGAGCTGCAACGTTTCGAACAGGATTTTTTTGCCATTGATACCAATAATATTTCTGCTACACTTCCTGCATTGCAACAAAAGTATCCGGTATTCTTAGCCGACTTTGTACAGAATATACTGGGTTTATCATTGTCTGAAAGTGCTGCACGATCAGACTCAGCCATCAGGCTCTTTCTGAACGACTATACCATCGTTAAAAAAGCTGCTGACAACAGTTTTAAAAGCTTTGACCCCTGGCAGCACGAAATAGAAAAAGGGCTTCGCTATGTTAAATATTATTTCCCCGCTTATCATACACCCGAAAAACTCATCACATTTATAGGTCCGCTTGATGCTATCTTTCAAACGCCTACCGGTAAAACCGGCGATGTTATTACAAGAGACGCACTTGCCGTTGCACTTCAACTGCATTTAGGCGCCGATGCAGATCTGTATCAAAGCCAGACAGCACAGGCTTTGTTTCCCAAATATGTATCGCTCAGGTTTAGCCCGCAATATATTCCTGTTAATTGTATAAAAAATATTGTAGACGATATCTATCCGCCAAACCCCGCGAATAAAACCTTGCTTGATATGTGCATAGATAAGGGGAAACGCATTTACCTGCTGGACAAATTTATGCCCGATACCCCTGACTCACTCAAAACGGGGTACACCGCTAAACAACTAAAGGGTTGTTATGAAAATGAAGGATTGATTTGGAGTTTTCTTAATCAAAATGAACTTATATTCAATTCTGATCCCCTCAGGATACAGCCTTATGTGGAAGAAGGCCCCCAGACACAGGAACTCGGAGAAGGCTCCCCGGGACAGATTGCTTTATTCATCGGCTGGCAAATTGTAAAAAAATTTATGGAGAAATTTCCCGACACTACTCTGGACTCATTATTAAAAATGAGCCCTTCTCAAATACTTGCGGATTCAAAATATAAGCCACACTAATTTATTTTTTTGTAAACCAGCTTCAGTATTGCTATTGGGCGACATGGGCGACGCTCCGTTCATCTGTATATCATTGAAATCCCCATCCCAAATTATTGTATGGCGAATGCTTAATTTTAAGCAAATAAATCTAACATCACATGCAAAAAATCTGTCTGCTGCTGTTATGCGTATCTTTTACTTACCACCGGGCGCTTGCTCAAAGCGCTGATGAAAGAGCTATACTGAAAATACTGGAAGAACAAACTTTGTACTGGAACAAAGGCGATCTTGACAATTTTGTAAAAGGTTATTGGAACAATGATTCCGTAATGTTTATCGGTAGCAAAGGAGTAGTGTACGGCTATCAGCATACATTACAACGATACAAAACAACCTATAGCGATACTGCCCAAATGGGGAAACTGAAATTTACCATCCTGCATGTAAAAAGGCTTTCACCCGAATACTATTTTGTAGTGGGTAAATGGGCGCTTCACAGATCTGTAGGCGACCTGGATGGTCATTTTACACTACTCTGCCGAAAGATAAAAGGGGTGTGGAAGATAATTGCTGACCATAGCAGTTAACCGGATTTCTGTATCTTTGCCCACTAAATCTGAAGCGTATGATAAGGACAGGCAATCCCGTAATAAGCATCTACACGGAAATGACACCCAACCCTGAAACCATGAAATTTGTTGCCAACAAATTATTATATCCCGGAAAGAGTATAGATTTTCCTGATGTGGAAGCTGCAAAACCCTCTCCACTGGCGCAGGAGATATTTGGTTTTCCGTTTATTAAGTCGGTGTTCATTGCGAGCAATTTTGTAACCCTCACAAAAACTGCGGAAACAGACTGGGATGATGTAATACCCTCCATACGCCAGTTTTTGAAAGAATACCTCGAGGAAGGCAAGAATGTGATTAATGAAGATGAGATAGTAGTAACTAAAAATGAAGCTTCAAATGCTATATCTGCCGATGATGATGATGTGGTAAAACGCATTAAAGAAATACTGGACAATTATGTTAAGCCTGCCGTTGAAATGGATGGTGGGGCTATACAGTTCAAAAGTTATGACGACGGTGTGGTAAATTTAATGCTGCAGGGGTCCTGTTCGGGCTGTCCTTCTTCTATGATCACACTAAAAGCTGGTATTGAAGGGATGATGAAAAGAATGGTACCCGAGGTAAAGGAGGTGGTAGCTGAAACAGAATAATTGTTGCTTATTTTTTTAATATTGCAGGAATCAGCCGCACAGTAAGTAGCGGCTTTTTTTATTGAAGGGATATCAGCTAAACGTATATGAAATTCTTGAAGCATAAAATACACAATGGATGAATGAAAAATTATATAGGAGTTCCTCCTGGCTAAAAAACTATGATAAATATCCAAGAGAAATATACAGTTACTTTTGCAGGATTATCATGTTTGTGATACCATGAAACGAAAGATTATCTTTTTATTGAATCCCATAGCTGGTAATGGAAAACGTTCTGATATCAGACAGTTGATTGAGTTAAAATGCACAAAAGAAAATATTGACTATCGTATTTTACCCACCAATGCGGAAGGGAATTATGATCATATCCGGGAAAAGATACTGCACAATGGGGTAACCGATGTGGTAGTGGCAGGTGGCGATGGTACCATCAGCAGTGTAGTGGAAAATCTACGGGATACGCATATCTCATTTGGGTTGATACCCTGCGGTTCAGGAAACGGGCTGGCATTATGTGCGGGCATTTCTAAAAACCCATCAAAAGCTATTGACCTTGTTTTTGCCGGCACGCCTGTTTTGACGGATGGTTTTTATATTAATAATCAATTCTCGTGCATGCTTAGCGGGCTTGGATTTGACGCACAGGTAGCCCATGATTTTGCAAAACAAAAAACAAGGGGATTATTGACTTATGTTAAACAAACCTACTTCAACTTCATAAAAGCAAAACCTTACAGGTTTGACATAGAAACTACCGGAAAAAAAATTACAGCAAATGCTTTTTTTATCAGTATAGCCAATAGCAATCAATTTGGAAATAGATTTACTATTGCCCCTAAAGCAAGTCTGAACGATGGATTGCTGGATATTGTTATTGTAAAGAGCATGAATAAACTACAAATGCTTTTTGATGTAATGTACCAGGTAAGGAAAGGGGAAGTAAGACAGGAACTCCTGCATGAAAAAAGTGTAATGTATTTTCAAACACCACAGGTAGTCATTCACAATAAGGAATTAGCCCCGCTACATATAGATGGCGACCCCAAAACTACCAGTGATATTTTTGAAATAAAAGTTATTCCCGGTGCTTTTCGATTAATCCGTCCTTATGTTCAATCGCACTGATCTCTGCAAAAGCAGAACTATTATTGGCGGAATGTAATGCTTTCCTGAGGTCCAGTTTCTCGTCTCTTGTTAAATGAAAATTCAGGGCTGCACCTTTTTGCTTTGGGGGTGGCTCATAAGCAAAAGTAATTTTTCTGAAAGGGAAACCGAAACTGTTATTGGCATACTCCAGCATTTCACCCTGGTAATAATTCTGCATCTTCATCCAGTTGTATTGCAGGGTCATAACCGGTTTTATAAACATACCCACTATACTGGCATCTTCGTAGGGATCATCCCATTCTCCCGTTTTCCGATCCCGAATTTGTATAAATACTACACCGCCGGTATTTGCAGTAATCCAGTCTTTAAATACATTAAGAAACCTTAAAGAAGATTCCTGTCCAAAATTGTCGCGCATACCTGCATCCATCACATCAATAATAGGGGAAGAAGGGAGCCAGACATTGGGCAAAACATAAGGGAAAGTAGCATTGATACGAAGTGTAGATAAAAAACGCATATCGTAGGGATCCTGGTTTTTGAACATTGCTGCAAAGTCAACAGCATCGGCATCCGTTACCAATCCGGATGTGGAATCGGGCCAATTGCGCATCATAAAACTAATCGGCTGTGTGCTGACTATCATTTTACGTCCGTCTCTCGTTATAGTGGAATTAAAAAACATGAGTGGAATTTTAGCAGCATATTCATCAGCTATAAGATTTTTGATAGGATAGTTGAGTATATTTTCAGTATTGCGGTTGAATTGCTCCTCAAATGCATATCCCCGGTCTTTGGCAAACTTGTATTTACCAGCAGTAAACTGCTGTGCCGGTGCAAAGAGATCGCGGGTAACAAATGATGAAAACAATGCGTTCAATATATCTTTAGAAATATTTTCTGAATATTGCTGATCATCCGGTTGTATAGGTTTTCCTTCCTGCTGCAACCGGTATAACTCCCGGTAGTAAGCTGCACCCAGCATCCCTCCTGATGCACCACTGATGAGGAGTGTTTTTTTCATCAATCCGTTATGCATTATTTTATCAAGCTGCTGCATCACATTGAGGGTAAACGTTGCAGACCTTGTTCCTCCACCACTTACATTGATAAGATACAAAAGCGGCTTTGCTTCTTTCTGTCGTGCTTTCCAGTTTTCGAGTACCGCAATCATTTTTTGTTTGTCAGCCTCCATTTTATCAATACTACAGAGTGCCCTAATACTTTCCTGGTCATATTTGGGCCGCTCTTTTCGGTTTACATAATCAATACCATAGGCTTTATTACGCGGGTCAATGATCTCTTTTTGAAATAAAAAATTAAACAACAGTACAAACAGCAGCATTACAGGGAACCCCCAGCTTCCTAACCAATAAGCCAATGCCCCAGAGGCTGCTATTAAAATTGAAAAAAATAAAAATATTGCCGCAGCAGCAGGAATGATAAAAAAAGGCTTATCCATCAACATTCCTATAAGAGCAAGAAATAAAAATGCCAGTATGATTGAAATAACAGCACTAAAATGGTGCCGCTTAAAAACCGTATCAATGAATTCCTCTGAGTAATGAGATACATTACGTGGCATTTTCAACTGAAACTTTGTATTGAAAAACCATTTGACCGGCAACCCCTTCCCGTGAAAGTACCTGCGGCCTGCACCAAATTGCTTTGCAAATGCTTTTGGATCCCTTAATATAGGTTCCATAGTGCGCATCATTGATTTTTCGGTACGAAAAAAATACAGGAATGCAACAACTACAGTTAATACAATACCAGTAATTAAGCCGAAGATTAAAAAAAAGATTTTGAGCCAGGGAAGTAATTCATTGTGTATATAGAAATAAATGCTTTTACCCATATAAAAAAAAAGAAAAACGAGGGGTATAACAGCATTGTTGATACAATATTTTAGGAAAGGCCTCGATGTGGTTGCCAGGAACTTGAACTGACTGCTGTGCAAAATAAATGTGGTGATATTCCAGCTCATTATAAATATCCCGGTCGCAGCGCCTACAATAATCATTCCCCAGCCATTTACTTTGCCCAGGTATTCCGGTGCGAGAAAAAGCGAGTCGGCTCCGAATGAACTCATAAAATTTCCATCTATAGCACTAACCAGTATAAACCAAAACACCAGGAACACCTGGTATCTGCGCAGGTGTAATAGGAGAAGTTGCACAGGAAAGGAGTAATAGAAACCTCTTATGAACACTTTTATAGAAGTGGCGGTTGGCATCACTGCAATATAAGATTTTGATAACTAACGTAAAAGAGGCCATTTATAATATGGTGTTAAGGCAGGATCATTGAGATGAACTGAATTATTTGAAATATATCAGTCTGATATTAAGCTTTCCTTACGAGATATGCAAGACAGATAAGCGACATCAATAACAGCATAGCGACAAATTGATGCGCCACACCCAGCCATATAAACACATTATTGTAAGCAGATAATAATACCGTAAGAATCCCAAGTATTACCTGGCAACCTACTAATACCAATGGAATAGGTCTTGCCCGTTTGAAGAGCGCAGTAGCATTAACAGCAGAAGATTTTATATACCAAATAACAATAAGCAGGGTGATAATATAAGCCATGCCCCTGTGAATAAACTGTACCATGATGGGGTTGCTGACATAATTCTCCCCCCCCCGCATGGCAAATAACGTAGCGGGGAACCAGTCTCCATTGAGAGTAGGCCAGGTAGGTGCCGAGGTTGCAGCATGTAAACCTGCCATAAAGCCGCCATAAGTAAGCTGGATAAACAACAAAACAATAGTCAAAACCAAAAACCGCTTCAAAGCAGAATGATACAATAGTTGAGCAGAAGGAACCAGCAGCTTCAATGCAAACCAAAGCGTATACACCAGCAGACAAAGTGCAGCAACAAAATGTGTAGCGAGTTCTACATGTCCCACGAAATATTTTTCGGGAACAAGCCCGCTTTTCACCATAATCCAGCCAATAGCTCCCTGAACTCCGCCCAGCACAAAAAGAATAATCAATGGCAAAATCATTTCTTTTTTAAACCTTCTTTTCCAAAGAAAATAAATAAAGCCTACGGCAAAGACAATTCCCATGAGTCTTGCCCAAAAACGATGAAACCACTCCCAGAAAAAAATGAACTTGAAATCGGATAGGGTAAAATCCGAATGAATATATCTGAACTGGTCAGTATGTTTATAAAGTTCAAATTCGTTTATCCATGCCTGTGTACTTAAGGGCGGGAGCATCCCGGTAATGGGTTTCCACTCTGTAATAGAAAGCCCCGACTCAGTAAGGCGGGTGATGCCGCCTAATAATACCTGTATCATAATCATGCCTACACCTGTGAGCAGCCAAATACCTACCGCTTTACCGGAGTTTCCCGAGATAGAATTGTTCATAGCTGCAAAAATACAGTTTGATTTTTATGCTTATCATTGCGCTATATTATGCTAAAAGCATTTCACCAGGATATACTTGTGGAAGCCGGTTGCGACGAAGCCGGCCGCGGATGTTTTGCGGGTCCTGTATTTGCTGCCGCAGTTATTTTATCCCGCAATTTTTCTCATCCTGGTCTTAACGACTCCAAGCAACTGACTGCTGCTGCACGTGAAGAGATGAGGATTTATATAGAAAAGAATGCTATAGCTTACAGTGTTGCCATGGTAGAAGTACAAGAGATTGATACCATCAATATTCTGAATGCATCTTTTAAAGCAATGCATCTTGCACTGGACAAACTAAACATAGTACCCGGACTGTTGCTGATAGACGGCAACCGTTTTAATACCTACAAAAACCTGCGGCATGAATGTATCATTAAAGGGGATGGCATATATGCTTCTATCGCAGCTGCAAGTGTACTGGCAAAAACCTACCGCGATGCATATATGTTGCGCCTGCATGAACAATATCCACAGTATGGCTGGGATGCTAATAAAGGCTACGGAACACCTGCACACCGTAAGGCAATAATGAGTTATGGTTTGTGCGAACATCACCGGAAAAGTTTTCAATGTTTACCGGCGCAGTTGAATCTGTTTAAGTGATAACGCAGATTCTTTAAATATTGAACATACAATCTTACTCCCTCAAGTGGCGAGTTTCTCCAGGCAGCGGCAACTCTAACATACCTTTGCAAAACCAAACATTATTTTAAATTTGATCTAAGATGACTTATCAAGTTGACATATTGAACCCGAAGGCTAACAAATTACTTCATGACCTCGCAGATATGAAATTAATATCATTATCAAAAAAGACAAATGATGATCCATTTTTGATGGTAGTCAAGCGAATTCGAAAAAAAGCTGTACCCAAACCACCAACTTTAGAAGAAATAACTAAAGAGGTAGAAAGTGTAAGGTCAAAAAGATATGCCGGCAAAAACTAAACATAGAATAATTATAGACACTAACCTTTGGATAAATTTTCTGCAAAACAAAACTTTTGAAATTGATAGAGACAATACATTTAAGGAGAAAAGGGTTAGACCAAGAAATTTTAATCAAATGACAATAATTTACATATTTCTATCACTCCTTGCGATACTCCTAATCGTAAACATTATTCTCACCCTCAAGGCAGGTAAGAAAGAAGCAGGCAATGAACTAACAGAAATCAAATCCTCAATAGGAACGCTCACTTCTAACCTGAAAGACACTGAGAAAAACCTCAAAGATGAATTTGTAACCAATAGAAAAGAAAGTGCAGAAACGGCAACAGGTTTAAGAACGGAAATCGGAAACCAACTCAACAAATTCACTCAAACATTTTCAGAGCAATTGGGCAACCTTACCAAATCTAATGAGGAAAAGTTGGAAGCCATACGAAAAACCTTTGAAGAAAAATTATTTGACTTTCAAAAAAGCATAGATGCCAACAGCAAAGAGAGCAGAACCGAACTGAAAGAAAATCTCGAAGTATTCAAAAAGGAATTAAACGAAGCCCTGAAAGATTACAAAGAACGCATGAGAGAGCAGTTTTCAGATTTTGAAAGAAGTCAGAAAACGCAGCATGATGCCAACAGCGAGAAAATTGCTGAACTCAAAACGAGTTTGGAGAAATCGGTGAAAACCATGCAGGAAGGCAACGAGAAGAAGTTGGAAGAGATGCGTAAAACCGTGGATGAAAAACTCAACGAAACTTTGGAAAAACGCCTGGGTGAATCCTTTAAACAAGTAAGCGACCGATTGGAAGCCGTTCATAAAGGTTTGGGGGAAATGCAAACTTTGGCGGTAAGCGTAGGCGATTTGAAAAAGGTAATGAGCAACGTAAAATCAAGAGGGGTTTTAGGTGAATACCAGTTGCAAAATATCATTGAAGATTTGCTGACCAATGAGCAATACGATAAGAATGTAAAAACAAAAGTCGGCAGCGGTGCGGTTGTGGAGTTTGCCATCAAAATGCCACATGGCAATGACCTTGAAAAAACCTTGTGGATGCCCATAGATTCCAAGTTTCCCAAAGAAGATTATGAAGCCCTGGTGGATGCTTATGACAAAGGCGATGCAGATAAAATTGAAGAATACCGCAAAGCATTCATCAACGGAATTAAAAAGAACGCCAGAGACATTAAAGAAAAATACATTGACCCACCGAATACAACCGAATACGGCATTATGTTTTTACCTTATGAAAGTTTGTTTGGTGAAGTGTTGAGAGTTCCCGGACTTTTTGAGCAATTACAGAAAGATTTTAAAATCACGATAACCGGCCCAACTACTTTAAGTGCATTACTCAATAGCTTGCAAATGGGCTTTAGAACCTTGGCCATCGAAAAACGCAGCAGTGAAGTGTGGGACTTATTGGGTGCAGTGAAAACAGAGTTTGGAAAATTTGGAGGCATTATTGAAAAAACAAGAGATAAACTTATTGCAGCTACTAAAGAACTTGACAACACTGGCGTTAGAACAAGAACTATTGAAAGAAAACTTAGGCAAGTTCAAGAATT
>JAFDXG010000143.1 GCA_018268105.1 Bacteroidota bacterium
AGGCACTATAACCCGGAAATGCTTCAGCAAAATAATCAGGTAGTTTAAACTCTGTAGAATCCATCACCTTTACGGAATTAAAGTGGGCTGACAGATGGCTGTTTATCTGTGTGTTCAAGTGTTGGAGATTGTGAATGAGGATTGTGAATCACTTACACTCTAACCGCTTTTTTAAATCCGTTTTTTTGCAGCCATTGCAGTACTTTATTCCGATGGTCGCCCTGGATAATAATTTCTCCGTCTTTTACAGACCCGCCGGTGCCACAAAAGTTTTTAAGTTTCCTGCCGAGCTCTTCCAGATCATCTGTATTTCCCCTGAAGCCATAAACGAGTGTAACGGACTTACCTGCCCTATGTTTGGTATCCAAAACCACCCGAAGCACTTGTTGATCCGGTGGTAGTGTAGATATATTCTTTTCTTCTTCTTCAAATGCAAAGGTGGGATCTGTGCTATATATATAACCCCGGTTATCGGGTTTAATCTTTTTTGGCATAATTTGAAATTTTATCTTAATACTGCTTTGAGGCTCAGGTCAGCACTTACTGCATGATGTGTAACAGCCCCTATACTTACATAGTCCACACCGGTTGCAGCATAGTCGCTGATATTATCCAGATTGATGCCGCCACTGGCTTCAGTTTCAAATTTTTTGTCTATTATTTTCAGCGCAACCTTCAACATATCCGGAGTGAAATTATCAAGCATAATGCGATCTATTTTGCCGTGTGTTACTACTTTTTTTACATCTTCAAGGTTTCTTGTTTCTATTTCTATTTTTAAACCAGGCTTTATTTGTTGTACATATTGCCTTGCTTTGTCAATGGCTTTTTCAATACCGCCACAATAGTCAATATGATTATCTTTCAGCATTATCATATCATACAATCCCATACGATGGTTTAACCCACCACCTATACGTACCGCTTCTTTTTCAAGTAAACGAAAATTGGGTGTAGTTTTTCTTGTGTCTAATAACCGGGTATGACATCCTGAAAGTTTATCGGTATATTTTTTCGTAAGTGTGGCAATACCGCTCATTCGTTGCATACAGTTAAGTACCAGTCTTTCACATTTAAGGATGGTATGAACTTTTGCTTCTACTTCAAAGGCAATTTCTCCAAACTTCATTGGGTCGCCATCTTTTTTTAGAGCATTGAATTTGAAGTCAGATTGTATAAAACTGAAAATTGCTTTGGCAACCTGCATTCCGGCAAGAATACCATCCTGTTTTATATTTAATACAGCCCTGCCTTCTTCATCCGGATTTATACAACTTAATGTAGAATGGTCTCCGTCACCAATATCTTCTTCAAGCGCATTTTTTATTAGTTCTTCAAGTTCCGTTTTGTATTGCTTCATGCCGCAAATCTACAGATTAAGACATAACAGTGAGAACCCTCTCGTATAATCAATTACCTTATATCAATTGAAGCATTGTAATCCTCCCTGCTTCAAAGTTGATTATCGGGAGAATAGGGCTGAAAATCGAATGAATCGGGCTTTGCAGCGAATTAAGTTTAACCCGGGAAGTATTTTGACCATCTTTGTATTGTCAACGCTGATACAAAAATCCAATCCTTGAAAAATTAAACCTAATCTCTGAAAAACCGGCCCGTTTTTGACACGTACCCGAAACTATGAAAACTAAAAAAATCCTTAATCCCAAAACCACCCCTTTATGATAATCCAAATCCTGAGAAAGAATTATTACCCTTAACCCATTCTAATACCTAAGAAAACCAATAAAGTCAACTGTAAAACACCAGACCTAGTATGGATTTTATAACCCGTTAACCCGGTAGATGCTAAGACAACCTCTGATGATTAAAAAATTTTAAAGCCGGACAGCAATGTTCGGCTTTTGTTTTTATAACCACATCAAATCTCATTATTCATAATTGGCATAATAATATTTTCTATGCTTCACTTTCAAGCCCAAGACGCCGTGAAATATCTGAACTGAAAGTATTAGTGGGATCGTATTTCTTTTTTACTACAAGCCAGTCGGTATAACGGGGATACATTTGGTGAAACATTTCTTTGTTGAGCATTGCATCTTTTCCAAGATACAACCTGCCACCTGCTTTCAGAACTACCTCATCAAGTTGCTTTGTAAAAGCACCGAGGTGTTTAGTTACCGGGAAATCAATGGCTAGTGTATATCCTTTGAAAGGAAAGGATAATATTCCCTGTCCATCACCCATTTTTTTGAATACATTCAGGAAGGGAGTGCAACCGCTTGAAGCAATCATTTCTAGAATTTGGACAAGAATAGCGGATCCGTTTTCTTCAGGAATAACAAACTGATATTGGATAAAGCCTCTCTTGCCATAGCCGCGATTCCAGTGATTGATCATATCCAGCGGGAAGAAAAATTTTTCATAATGCACAAATTCTTTTGGGGAATTTTGGACAAAAGCGATCAGACGGTTGAGGATGCGCACGGTAAAATTATTCAATACAAAAGCAGGAAGGAAAAATGGTACTGTAAGTTTGGATAATTGATGTACCCTAAGCGGTTCTCTTTTCAGCTTTTCAGGCAATTCTTCAAAAGTTGCCGAATTGCCGACTGTTAGTACGCCGCTGCCCAATTTTTTGCCTTTTGCCAGAGGGTCTATCCAGGCTACCGAATAGTTGTAGTTTTGATATTTCTCTACTGCTTCAAGCATTTCGGTAAGGTTGTTCACCTTTACCGACTTTTGTCTGAAATATGTAGTTTCAACCTTTCTTAGTTTGATCTTAGCCGTTAGAATAACTCCTAATAACCCCAGTCCGCCAAAATTTGCTGCAAATAAATCCGGATTTTCAGTTCTGGAAGCTGTTATTATATTTCCGTCTGCTAAAAGTATGGTAAATGAAACCACACAATTAATAAAAGAACCATCTGCATGATGTGCTTTGCCATGAATATCGTTGGCGATAGCGCCACCAATAGTTACGAATTTTGTTCCCGGACAGATCATGGGTAACCAGCCTCTTGGGGCAAAATGAGTAATTATTTCGTCGAGGCTTGTACCGGATTCGCATTCTAATATACCTGCAGCTTCGTCCCATGCCAGGAAGCAATGCATGGCAGTGGATATACCAATATTTTTGTTTTGATTGGTTGCCTGGTCGCCGTAGCTCCTGCCCAGGCCCCTGGCAATAAAATTTTTTTCACTGATCTGGGATATCCATTCTTCGGCATTTCTGGGAAATGATACAAATGATTTTGAAGTTGGAAAATTGCCCCAACCAGCAATAGTTTGTTGATGTTTTGTAGCCATAATTATTAAACGCTGCAAAATTAAGTTTTAGTCGGATTGACAATTAATTTTCGGAAATACTTTCGGTATATATTAAGCCAATGACAATATCCATCACATTGGTTTGGGTTGGTCCGGTAGTGATCAGGTTGCCCGTTTGTTTGAAGAAAGTATAGGCATCATTGTTAAGAAGAAATTCATCAGCCTTAAGATTATTTTGTTTTAAAACCATTAGCAGTTCATTATCTGCAACGGCGCCGGCTGCATCGGTAGGACCATCTGTGCCGTCAGTGCCTCCGGCAAGAATAGCTACCTGAGTATGTGGCAACATGGGATACTTTTGCAGATGGCAAAGTGCAGCTAATGCAAATTCCTGGTTGCGGCCACCTTTGCCAAAACCCTTGATAGTAACAGTGGTTTCGCCGCCCCATAAAAGACATGCGGGTTTCCCCGGCGATAATTTTCTTAATTGTTCAGTGAAATATTTTGCCTGGATTGAGGCTTCTCCCGACATGGATGGTGACAGCACATGTGTTTCATAGCCAAGCAAAGATGCTTTTTGGGCAGCTGCCCGGATTGCAATATTGTTAGTAGCTACAATTTTGTTAAAAACTCTTTCAAAACTTTGAAACCCTTTGCCGGGTGCACCCTGTATTTTATTTTCTAAGCCCTGACGCAGCCAGTGAATTATTGATTCAGGCAGAGTATCCATCAACCGGTAATGCTGTACAATAGACCATGCGTCTTCAAACCGGGTATCATCCGGCACTGTTAAACCGCTGGCAATTACTGAAAGATCATCACCGGGAGCGTCACTTATTACCAAAGCGGTAACTGTTGCAGCAGTATATTGCATTAGTTTTCCCCCCTTTATCAGAGAAAGATGTTTTCTAATGGTATTTATTTCATCAATAGCTGCGCCACAATTGAGTAAAGCTTGAACAGTAAATTGAATATCTTCTAAAGTACAGCCCGGAGGGCAATCGGCCATCAATGCAGAAGCTCCACCACTAATCAGCAGAATTATATGATCCTTAGCCGATGTCTTTTTGAAAATTTCAATCACTGACTTACCAGCTTCAATACTGTTTTCATCGGGAACCGGGTGCCCCGATTCTAAAGTTTTACAAATGCGCAAAGGAAGAGCGTGTTGATATTTGGTAATTACAATACCTTCTTTAATAAAGTCGCCAATAATTTTTTCAGTTTCTTGAGCCATTGATGCGGCAGCTTTCCCAACAGCTACTACTATAATATGGTGGATTGATGTGGTATCAATTTTATAACCTGCAATTGAAATATTTTTTTTCTCCACTTTGATATACTTGGGAATGAAATGCTCTGGTTTGACAGCTTCTATTCCGGCAAGGAAAATGGATGTGGCATCAACTTTAGACATAACCCGAAAGTAGCATTAGTTTTTAAAGGCAAAAACCTTTATCAGTTCATCTGATTTTATATTATCTTCGAAATTGGTTTAGTTGTTTAACTAACTATTTTTCCCATTCCCCAAAAAATAAAAAATATACGGATGAAACGCATCATCAAAAATGTAGCAGTGTTAGGTTCAGGCGTTATGGGTTCCCGAATAGCTTGTCATTTTGCCGGAATTGGTGTGCAGGTATTATTGCTTGATATTGCACCTAAAGAATTGTCATCTGCCGAACAATCAAAAGGATTGACTTTGGATCATCCTTCTGTAAAAAACAGGATTGTGAATGATGCACTATCCACAGCATTGAAGTCAAATCCTTCTCCTGTGTATACAAAAGAAGTACCGAAAAAGATAAAGACAGGAAATTTTACTGATAATATGAAAGATATTGCCGGTTGTGACTGGGTGATTGAAGTAGTAGTGGAACGATTGGACATAAAGCAGTCTGTTCTTAGCGAGGTTGATAAATTCCGTAAACCCGGCACGTTAATTACCTCCAATACCTCTGGGATCCCTATACAGATGATGACAGAAGGAAGGAGTGAAGATTTCAAAAAACATTTTTGCGGGACACATTTTTTTAATCCACCCCGCTACCTGCGGTTGTTAGAAATTATTCCAGCAAAAGACACCGATACTGAAGTTGTAGATTTTTTGATGCATTATGGTGACTTATATCTTGGAAAGACTACAGTATTGTGTAAGGATACACCGGCTTTTATAGCAAACCGGATAGGAGTGTTTGGGATTATGTATATATTTCAATTGATAGAAAAACTGGGTTTTACTATTGATGAAATTGAAGCATTGACCGGACCAGTATTTGGGAGGCCAAAATCAGCTACATTCAGAACCGCTGATGTAGTAGGTATTGATACTCTTGTAAAAGTAGCCAAAGGTGTATATGACAATTGCACCAAAGATGAAGCAAGAGATTCTTTTGTAATTCCGGCATGGCTAGATAAAATAGTAGCCAATAATTGGCTGGGTGATAAAACGGGTCAGGGATTCTTTAAAAAAACTAAGGCTGCAGGAGGTGCTTCCGAAATTTTAGTGCTGAATCTGACCAGTATGGAGTATGAGGCAAGAAAGAAACCAAAATTTGCGACTATTGAAACGGCGAAACCGATTGAAGATATTCCTACCCGGGTAAAAGCACTAATAGCAGGAAAAGATAAAGCAGGTGAATTTTACAGGCAGTTCAATTATGGTTTATTTTCTTACATATCTCATCGTATACCTGAAATTTCAGATGAAGTTTACAGGATTGATGATGCCATGAAAGCAGGATTTGGTTGGGAAATCGGAGCTTTTGAAACCTGGGATGTTTTGGGTGTTGAAAAAACTGTGAAAGCGATGCAGGAAGCCGGGTTTGCAATAGCACCGTGGGTACTTGAAATGATTGCAAAAGGTATTACATCATTCTATAAGGTTGACCAGGGAAGAAAATTATGTTACTCCCCTCAAGCTGGAACATATCTTTCCACAGTTGGTGAAAGCGCTTCAAACGCATTTATAGTAATGAAGAATTTTGCCGGGCAAACAGTATGGAAAAACAGTGCAGCCAATGTATATCATCTGGGTGATGATGTACTTGGATTGGAATGGAATACAAAGATGGGAACTATTGGTGGCGAAGTGCTGGATGGGATTCAGAAAGCTATTACAATTGCTGAGGAAAAATATAAAGGTGTGGTAATTGCCAATGATTCTCAAAATTTTTCTGCCGGTGCAAACGTAGGGATGATCTTTATGTTTGCGGTGGAGCAGGAATATGATGAATTGGACATGGCAATAAGAGCGTTTCAGAATACAATGATGCGTGCAAGATATTCCAGTATACCTGTGGTAGTAGCACCTCATGCGCTTTCCCTTGGCGGGGCTTGCGAACTTAGCCTGCATAGTGATAAAGTAATGCCGGCAGCAGAAACCTATATTGGGTTGGTAGAATTGGGGGTTGGATTGATACCAGGCGGTGGCGGAACCAAAGAATTTACACTCCGGGCTGCAGACGAGATGCATGAAGATGAGCCGGATACCATTACATTGAAAAACAGATTCCTGACTATCGCCACAGCTAAAGTTTCCACCAGCGCTTTTGAAGCTTTTGACCTGGGTATTTTAAGAAAGGGACATGATGAAGTTATTATGAACCAGGACCGGAGGATAGCTGCAGCAAAATCTGCGGTGATAGAATTGTTTGACAATGGCTATACTCAACCGGTACCAAGAACAGATATACGTGTGGCAGGCAGATCAGTATTAGGAGCTTTATATGCAGGTATAAATGGGATGCAAAAAGCAAATTATGCTACAGAACACGATGCACTCGTAGCCAGAAAGCTTGCTTATGTGATGTGTGGAGGAGATTTGAGTGAGCCTGCTTTAGTAAGTGAGCAGTATCTTCTTGACCTGGAGCGCGAAGCTTTTTTGAGTCTTTGCGGAGAAAAAAAGACATTAGAGAGAATACAAAGTGTGTTGAAGGGAGGAAAACCTGTAAGGAATTAAATATTTTTGGGGTTTTCTGTGAAGAATAATAAAAGAAAAACCGCTCATAGAGCGGTTTTTCTTAACTGAAATCTCTAATATTATTGTTTTACAACTCTTGTCACTTGTCTATATTTTCCATCAACCATTACCTGAACAATATAAATTCCGGAAGGTAATTTAGATATATTAAATCTCTTATTCATTGAACCAGAGTCCTCCTTGTTAAACTCCTGTTGCTGAAGCAGCTTGCCTGCAATATTGTAGATGGCTATATTAGTCTTACCACTACCTCCACCCTTTATCAGGATGTTCATATCAGAGGCTACAGGATTGGGACTGACAGTTACACTCAATGGGCTAAATTTATCCAGAAGAGCCGATGTTGATCTTATCTCCTGATTTGTAGCAATTTGAGTTGTATCTGATGCGGCCATGGTACGTTTAGCTGTTGGTGCGCCACGTACAATAATGTATGTACCTGTCTTAGAAGAATTACCCCAATTATCAGTAACTGTGATATCAAAGATATAATATCCTTCCTGCAGATCTGTGATAGTAGTATTTACACTATTGGGGGTTGAGATATTTCCACCTGCAGGACCGGATCTTTTGGTCCATAAATAAGATGCAATAGTATTACCCGGAGCTGCAGTTGATGCATAGGCGTCAAAGGTATAGGTATTAGTAGGCAGCGTAATATCGCCAGCTTTGCTCGGTACTGCTGTTGGAGGTACTGTTGAAGAAGTTGCAGCCCGTACGATAATATAAGTGCCATGAATTGCTGACCTGCCATTATTATCAGTAACTTTAATATCAAAAATATAGTATCCTTCCTGTAGATTGGTAATAGTGGTTTTTGCACTATTTGGACTTGTGATATTGCCGCCTGCAGGGCCGGATCTTTTAGTCCACAAATAAGAAACAATAGTATTTCCAGATGAAGCTGTAGAGGCAGAAGCATCAAATGTGTAAGTATTAGTAGGTAGCGTAATATCACCCGCTTTACTTGGAACTGCCGTTGGTGGATCTGTAGAAGCTGTTGATTGTGCAGGTTTTACATAAATAGTTGTTCCTCCACTCCGGGAAGCCCCCCTGCTGTCTGTAACATACAAATCATATACATAAGTTCCTTCCTGAAGATTAGTAACAGTAGTAATCACATTTGACGGGCTGGTGATATTGCCACCGGCTGGGCCAGATGTCTTCACCCATTTGTAGGAAACAATAGTATTGCCTGCAGAAGCTTTTGAAGTAGAACCATCAAGGGTGAAAGTATTAACTGGTAATGTTATGGTTCCACCAATGCCTGCGTTTACATACGGCGGATCTGTGGAAACATTAACGGTTACTGTAACATTTGCAGTTGCAGTACTTCCATAACTGTCTTTTATTGAAACCTGGAATGTATAGGTGCCTGCATCTAAATTAGTTACTGAGGTTTTAGCACTTGAAGGGCTGGAAATAGTTCCTGAAGTTGGTCCAGAGACTTTTGTCCAGGTATACGAAGTTATAGAACCTGAAGAAACACTGGAACCACTGGCATCAAGGGTAACACTATTGGTTGGCAGCATAATTACCTGATTTGCTCCGGCATTAGCGGTAAGAGCAGGAGGTGTGTTGGTTTGTCCTGTAGATCGTGAATGAGAAAGCATCCATTGATATACATTTAATCCATTTTGAGTAAATGCAGGATCATAAGTCTTTGTCCAGGCATCGTGTCCGCTTTGGTTAAAGATAGTCAACAAAGCTGTGGGTGGTTTTGGGACAGTGTTGTTTATGGCATTCACCAATTCTTGTGCACCGCTTGCAGCATTGATAGGGTCATTGGAATTATTGGTAACCCAAATCGGCAACTGCGACTGGCTAATATTTGATAATTGCCAGGAGGTGGGATAAGCTCCGGGGCAAACCAGCAAAGAAGCAGCTAATCCCTTTCCGCGATCAACAGAATTGGCGCTATATTCCCAGGCAGTAACACCGCCCAGGCTTAAACCGGTTAAATAAATTCGGTTTTCATCTACCCTGTATGTTTTTTTACAATAGTCTATAACTGCCTGAATGGAGTTTGTCCAGTCATTGGCTGTTTTCATTTGAGGTGTTACTACTATAAATGAATAGTTTGTACCTCCATACGAAAAAGATGAAGGGAATAGTTTGTTTGCCAGCAGACGGGCAATTCCAATGCGATTAAGAATAGTTAATGATGATGCGGAGCCATTGCCTAATTCACCTGAGCCGTGAAGAAATATAATTAATGGATATCTTTTTGATGGGTTGGCAGCATAATCATTTGGCAAAGATTCCATATATCCGCCAACATTACTGTATATATTGGTCGTTACCGGATTATAAGAACTTTGATAGGATTGAGAAAAAGTATTTAAAGAGCTAAAAATGCAACAAAGAAGGAAAGTACTTGTAATGGCAAGGTTTCGGATAATAGAAATCGGTCTGTTACCGATTATTAGGTTCTGATTCATGATTTTCAGGAAATTATTGAAGTTTAAAAAATACTTACTGAATAATAGGGTGGTATACGATAGAGTTCAAATGATTATCAAATAAGTATTGCTTCTTTGACCAGGTAAATTTCATTTCCTGAGCCAAATTCTATGTAGATTTTACTCATAATCGTTGGATTTAGAAAGTTTTGAAAATGTTAATTCTGAAAAGCAAGGATTGTACCAAATACCCGATTTGAGGTATTTAAGTGGAAAACTTTAGTCTCAATTTTTTTAGAATAGTTGTTAACTCAAATTTTGAATAAGAGGAAGTTTGTAAATGATGCTAATAATCAATAGTTTACCATTATTTTTTTTGAATCCTGCACAATATCCCGGCATTTAAAAGTATATTTTTAAAAAATTATCATTTGATAAATTATTGTTTTTAGCTCTATGAGATAAACTTAAATCCATGGTTTAATGTATTTTTAATCTTTATTAAAGCACTCCAACTCCTTTGAATCATTTCGTCTTCCTGTAACTCTTCTAAGGAAGTCAGGTTTTAAATCCCTTATTAGCAGATTGGTATTTTGTTAAAAACAACAATGCTTACTATGCAACATAAGAATTACATAGCAATCAAGGCTTCGCCGTTGGTATCTGTAATAACCCTGAACTGGAATCAAACAGTTCAAACCTGCCAGTTTTTAGAGTCAACAAAAAAGCTGAAATATGCAAACTACGAAGTGTTGGTATGTGATATGGGTTCAGCAGTGGACCCTGGTCCGGCAATATTTAGCGGAAAATTTCCGAATACCCGCTTACTGAAAATGGATAACGCCGGGCGTGCTTCTGGTGGGGTAAACTGGGCTGTGAAGCAAGCTAAAGGTGATTTTATTCTTTTTATCAACAACCATACAGAAGTAACTGAGACATTGATAGAAGATTTACTTTCCCCTTTCTTAAATGATAATGCACTTGGCGTAACCTGTCCAAAAATCCGTTCTTATCACCAAAAAGACATTATTGAATTTGCAGGATATAAACCTTTAAATATAGTTACAGGCAGAAGCAGCCTTATCGGCAATAATCAAAGGGATAATGGGCAGTACGATAAACTCGCATATACACATGGTGCATATACAGGAGCTATGATGTTGCGAAAAACCGTTATCGAAAAAGTAGGGATGTTTCCTCAAAATTTCTTTATCTATTTTGACGATGCTGATCTCAGTGCCCGTATTAAGAAAAAAGGATTTAAAATTTTATATCAGCCCAAAGCCCTGGTTTATAGCAGAACAGCGCTAAATAGCTCAGGCAAAACTGCTATGCAGGTTTACTATACCACCCGCAACAGAATTTTGTACATGAGGCGCAATTGTAACTTTTTTCAGTTTTTTGTATTTGCCTTGTTCTTTACACTCGTTGTTTTCCCTTTTAATTTATTCAGGTTTAGTTTGACCAGAAAATTTGGGCATCTCTTTTCTTTTCTGAAAGCGATACTTTGGAATATCAAAACAAAAAAGACTAACAATACATACAACGCTTAAGTTTATTCAGGCTATAATTCTTTCCATATATTTTGGGCAAAAGCTTCTAATGAAGGATCCCTGGCGCCCATTAACAGTAAAACACAGTTATTGGTGAAATGGCTGCGTACTGCCTGCAAAAAGTTTTCGCGGTACTCTACAAAAAAAGCAGATTTGTTCAATTGCTGAAGATCATATATCAGGTCATTCGCTGAAATATCTTTTGTAGCAGTACCTCCGGCATAAAATATTTCACTCATCCATATTTCATCCAGTGGGCGAAGTATGTTAGCAATTTCATGTACAAAATCGTATCGCAAAAACCTGGTAGGTCCATATCCATGCGGCTGAAACCAGGCAATGACTTTTGGGGCAATATCCTGGCATGCTGCAATAGACGCAGCACATTTGGCCGGGTTGTGAGCATAATCATCTATAAGCATGACTCCATTCTTTATGCCTAATACCTGATGCCTTCTGTAAATCCCTGAATAATTTTCAAGTGCCTTTGCACATATTTCTAAAGGAATTTTAAGGAGTCCGGCAACCGCTGTAGCGGCAAGCGCGTTTTCCATATTGTGCCTGCCTATTGTATGCAATAAAAATGGGTAATTGTTTATCTGAAAATGAATTTCCAATCCATCCTGTCTGAACGAGGAAGCGATATATGCAGCATCTGATTCCGGATTAGTAGAAAAGTTATAAGCTATATCCTGAGAAAGTTTGGATGCCAGTGGATGAGACTGATTTACTACAAATGCACCACAACAGTTTTTTTTGAATACTTCGAAAATATCCATCAACACATCTATTTCCTTATGGTCTTTATCAACATTGAGGAGTACGCCTATTTCCGGATGATACTGTACTATAGAACCATCACTTTCATCTGCTTCAATTATCAGCCAGTCACCACTTCCGGTTTCGGCATTACCTATTTTACCTTGTTTTATGAGGTTTACCAGTCCGGCACCGCTGATGATTCCAGGTTCAAGACCGGCATACTGCAGTATCTCAAACAGCATAGCACTTGTAGTGCTTTTACCTGATGTACCACCGATGGCAATAGTTTTTCGGGTTGCTGCAATTAAAGCCAGTAATTCAGACCTGCGGATTATTGGTATTTTCAGGGACCTGGCTTTCTGCACTTCAGGTACGGTATCTTCAATAGCAGTTGATACTACAACTACATCGGTATCCTCTGTAATGCCTGCTCCGTTTTGTAAAAAACATCGAATGCCTGCTGCTTCAAGTTTGGATTTAATATCGTCTAAGCTTTGTGATTCAAAACCACGGTCTGAACCTGAAACCAGTTTGCCGGTTCCGACAAGATATTGTGCGAGCGCACTCATTCCACTTCCTCCAACACCAATAAAAAAGAAATGGTTGCAATTGCTTATGTCTATGTTCATAGTATTAATAATGTAGTTACAGAGTGTGGTTTAATAATATAAGATGCAATTTAAAACGCTTGCATAACTATATTTTATATTACATTTAATTTTTTATTCTTAATGATTTTGATATCGCCCGGATGAAACATAAAAGCAGCTTTGAGAAAGTTATCAGTCATCTGAGTTTTTGGGTTTTAATCGCTATAATCTTCGCAGTTTTGCTGGGATATTTTTCCCCATCCCTAGCCATACAAACTGAATGGATGGGAAAGGGATTTGTTGATCTTATTAAACTTTTTATTGGTCCTATTATTTTCCTCACTATTGTTACCGGTATAGTTGGTATGGGAAATCTCAAAAAAGTTGGGCGTATAGGACTAAAGGCAGTAATATATTTTGAAATAGTAACCACTTTTGCGCTATTGATCGGGATTGCCTTTGCGCATTTTTTTGAACCCGGGAAAATTAATAAAACGGGGTTGCCTGTACAGGATGCATCTAAATACGAAAGAGGCGGGCATGCAGATTTTAGCTGGCTGCAATTTGTGAAGGACAATTTTACTTTGCAAGTATTGATCGTAGCTATAATTTCGGGAATAGTATTGAGCCTAAGTAAACACAACGGTAAAGTTATGCTTTATCTGGGCATTGCCTCTAAATGGGTATTTAAAGCTTTAAAATATGTAATGTACCTGGCACCCGTTGGCGCTTTTGGGGGAATGGCTTTTACGGTAGGTAAGTTTGGAATAAAGACACTTATACCCCTGGGTAAGCTAATGTTGACAATGTATGGCACAATGATCGTGTTTATTTTCATAGTACTTGGAACCATTCTTCGGTACTATAAGCTGAGCATCTGGAAATTTCTCTCTGCCATAAAAGAAGAATTACTCATTGTTTTGGCAACCTCATCTTCAGAGTCAGCACTTCCTTCATTGATGAACAAACTGGAAAAGATGGGTTGTAGCAAACCGGTTGTTGGGCTGGTAGTGCCTACCGGCTATTCTTTCAACCTGGATGGAACATCTATATATCTCTCTATGGCTATTATTTTCCTGGCCCAGCTTTATAATGTTGAATTGTCTGTGTTTGAAATGCTTTCCATTATTGGGATACTAATGGTGACCTCTAAAGGGGCAGCCGGGGTTACGGGGAGTGGATTCATTATACTGGCGTCTACATTAACTGCTATCCATCGTATCCCTCTTGAGGGATTGGCTTTCTTGCTGGCAATTGACAAATTTATGAGTGAAGCAAGGGCCATTACAAATATTATTGGTAATGGGGTGGCAACACTTGTTATCTCGAAAAGTGAAAATGAATTTGTGCATCCGCTCAACCCGGTGTAAAGCGCAAAGTACGTCACTACTGCACGAACAAAGGATCAAAATGCATTTTATATTCGTGAATTCGTGGTCCTTGAATTTATCAATCATCCCGCGGAACGCATGGCACTGGAATTCGTGGCTATTGCTTTTTTTATTTTTTTACCCCAAACACCTGAGTCCAGTAATTATCAGAGCGCCCGGCGCCCATTTCTTTAAAATTCTTATTCATAATATTCTTACAATGCATTTCGCTTTTCAGCCAACTGTTTATTACAAGCTGTTCAGTTGTTTGTCCCCAGGCTATATTTTCGCCCACACTGCTCCATATATAACCCTCTAATGTTGTCCGTTCCCCAACACTGCTGTTATCGCTGCCGGTATGCGAAAAAAAATTATTGCTCTTCATATCTTCACTATGGCGATATGCAGCCCGGGCTAATTTGTCATTCCACACCAATGCAGCTACCGGAGGCATAAATGTATTTCCGCAATTGCATCCATTTGTTCGTACCTGGTTTACCATATCCAGCAGTGTCCCGGCTTTTACATTATAGACAAAATCCGGTTTTTGAACTTCTGTAGGAAGTTCAGCATGTGAGCCTTCATCAGGTGTTCCAGACTTTTTGCATGAGACAAAGAATAATATTATCACAAATGCAGAAAGAATTCCCGGATTTATTTTCATAGCATAAAATGTTTGCCTTTTAACGCAAACACTGCGAAGAGGATATTTATCAAATGGTAATTTTTCTTTTCTTAAATTACAATACCAATGACCCAACAGTATTATGATAGTAAGCTAAAAGTTTCATTATGCATTCTATTTAACTTTTATGCACAGCATGGCATTGTTGTTGCGCTTATCTTTGTAATATCGTTTTATTGATTAAATGCATTTTATCATGCGCTTTCTTATTCTCGCCATGCTGGCTTTTTTTTCTTTTGATTGCCAGGCGCAATTAAAGAGTTATATTATTTCTGTAAAAGGAGATACTTTAAACAGGGTGGATAATAACGGGAAAAAACAGGGTCCCTGGGTTGTGCATGTGGATGATCTGCGTGGGGAACCTGGCTATGAGGAGGAAGGATATTTTAAAAATGGCAAGAAAGAAGGGAACTGGCGAAGGTATACATTGTCCGGAGATATGATTGCAAGGGAAAATTATAAATGGGGAGAGAAAGATGGGAAACAGGAGTATTATACAAAAATGGGTGATTTGCTGAGGGAAGAGAGCTGGTATGCCGCCAACCCCGATAATCCTTATGACACTGTGGAAGTTCCGGATCCTGTGATCCCCAATAAATGGGAAACTAAAATCATTAAAATGGAAGTAGCTTCTGTGGAGCATGGTACATGGAAGTTTTATGATCCCTCAACCGGATTCATTGTTCGGCAAGAAACATTTTTCTTTGGTCAGAAAGAAAAAGGAAACAAAAACTCAAATGACAGTGCTGCTGTTGCTGCCAGAAAAACAGAGAAAGAAAAACCGAAAGCCGTACAGGACTGGGAGAAAAAGAATTCAGGCAGAAAAAAAGTAAAAGTAAGAGATGGCACTACTCTATATTAGTCGGGAAGTATTTATTTCTATTTTTGACGGGAATTAATTTACAATATGAAAAAATATTTAGCTGGTTTCTTTTTTTTAACAGCATTTCTGATGGGTTGTGGTGAAGGAGATACCTATCAAAAACCGGATGATGCGCTTGAGGCAGGCAGCGATTTTATAAGGTTTGCCCTTGACGGAAATATGCGGGAGGCTAAAACATTCATCCTGAATGACGCCACAAACAATGCATTGTTTGATAAAATTTCAAAAAAATATGACGCATCTTCCAAAACTGAAAAGGACGCTTATAAAAGTGCAAGTATCCGAATAATTAATTTTCAAAAACTAAATGATTCAACTGCTGTTATTAAATATTCCAATTCCTATAAAAAAGAAGATGATGAAATAAAACTTCTGAAAACCGGTGGTGAATGGTGGGTTGATTTTAAATATACTTTTACCGGAGATACTACTTTGGAAAAATAATCTTTGTTATCCCTTCCTTTTATTAACTTTCCTTATTATATAATTTAATTTTTCATTTTAATATGATGACAGTTGTACATCCCTGGCATGGTGTGGAATCAGGTGAAAATGCCCCCCGTATTGTAAATGCAGTTATTGAAATACCACAGGGTTCAAGACAAAAATATGAAATTGATAAAGCAAGTGGTTTATTAAAGCTCGATCGGGTTATCTACTCTTCTTTCTATTATCCGGTCAATTATGGATTTATCTCTCAAACTTATGGCGGCGATCATGATCCGTTGGATATCCTGGTAATCTCAAGTGTAAGTATTCAGCCGCTATGCCTGGTTCAGGCAAAAGTGATTGGTGTAATGCAGATGATTGATGGCGGTGATGCAGATGATAAGATAATAGCTGTTGCAAATAACGACCCGGGAGTAAATTATATCAACAATATTGAAGAACTGCCCAAACATTTCTTTAGTGAACTGAGGCAATTCTTTGAAGAATATAAAAAGCTCGAAAATAAATCTGTGAGTGTAAATGAATTTCAGGATAAAGCTACTGCCCTTAAGATTGTGGAAGAAGCTATTCATTTCTATAAAGAGAATTTCGGATCAAAGAAGTAATTCCAGGGGAATATCATCTATTTATGGAAAAAATTATGCTATGCATCTAAGCTGGTATAAAACATAGTTTTTATTCTTTGACTGCTTCGCAATACAACGATATGACAGATGCTGCCCTGCTGGAGCATTATTACCACGATGGTAATAACGAATGGATGGGGATGCTGATGCAGCGGTATACTTTGCTGTTGTTTGGGGTATGTATGAAATATTTGAAAAATGAAGAAACTGCAAAAGACGCTGTTCAGCAAATATTTCTGAAAGCTATTTCCGAAATGCGAAAATACCCGGTAACCTATTTTAAAAGCTGGTTGTATATGGTTGCCCGAAACTACTGTTTAATGCAGCTTCGGGATAAGGCGAAAGTGCCGATTCAGGTGACTGAAAAAATGATGGTGACGGAACCTGACGAAACTGATAACCTCCTGCATCTGAGGCAAAAAGACGAAGCTCTCGAAATAATGCAGGAATCGCTTAAAGAACTGAATGAGGAGCAACGAAACTGTATTACTTTATTTTATCTGCAGAAAAAATCTTACAATGAGATAGCCGGAATGACAGGATATACCCCGGCCCTGGTTAAAAGTTACATACAGAATGGTAAACGAAATTTAAAAATTATTATGAAGAAAAGAATGATGGAGAAAAATCCCTATAACGGGAATACCTGATATGAATAATGATTTATTTAACATATTATCAAAGGCTAAAGATATAGATCAGCAGAAGTTGCTTGATTATATGCAGGATAAACTTTCTCCGGAAGAGCGGTATGAAATTGAAAGACTGTTGATAGATGCTGATTTTGAAAGTGACGCTGCCGAAGGTTTATCACAGATAAAAAATAAAAAAAGACTGCCTTTAGTAATGAGTGAACTTAACCGCAGGCTTATAAAAAAATTATCGAAAAGAAGAAAACATTCACTGAATAAACCGGGGCTCAGTCTTATGATTCCGGTTGTAACAACTATTATTATTCTATTTTTAATAATGATGTTTTACCTGCTGTTGAAGAGATATTTTTAAACAGGATTATCTCTGTTTTACAATATATTCAGTTTATCAGAATAATTATTCACTCAGGCACTCCGGCTTTGTACAGCACAGCCCCTGTTGAAGAGGTCAATGTATATGCTTCACCTGCAACAGCAAATGCAGATTCTCCTTTTTTTAGTAATAATGAATTTCCATTTGAATTGCATAATGTTTCTCCTTTGGTAACAATTAATATTTCTGCAGAGTGGGTGCGATGGGTATAGGTTTGGGTATTCGAAAATTCAATTCTGCTGACTATAAAATCTGGTACCGGGCAATGATAGATAGTTTCTAC
Organism: Bacteroidota bacterium; assembly: GCA_018268105.1. Taxonomy (GTDB): domain Bacteria; phylum Bacteroidota; class Bacteroidia; order Chitinophagales; family Chitinophagaceae; genus Agriterribacter. The sequence goes on from JAFDXG010000143.1 coordinate 17,841, forward strand.
TCCCCGCATTTCTCCGTTCATAATCTGAGGTGTAATACCTTCAAATGCAGTATGCTTCAGCAACTCGGGTACATCAATATGTTTTGGAGTAAGTCCCCCTCTCAGCACATTATCCGAATTAGACATCAGTTCAATATTCTGACCTTCCAGGTAAGCATGTGGTACCCCTGCCCCCTGGAATATTGCCTGCCCGGGGTGTAGCTGCACTATATTGAAAAAGTAAATGGAAAATATGCCCCGGTCAATATTTTGAAAACTGTCGTGATGGGATGCTATTGCTTTGCAAGCCCAATAGGCAGGATCGGATTTCTTTAATCTATTGGCGGTATATTCGGGCAAGATTTTCTTCAACAGCGGAATCAGGATATCATCCACTTTTTCCTGCGATAGTTCCATTACATATTTATATAGTCCATAATAACCTTCTTTTTCAAAGACGGGAACCAGGGTATTTAATGCTGAAATTTGTTGTAGTGTTTTCAGCAGTAATGATTTTTCTTTGAATCCATGTAGCAACCAGAATTCACTTAACGCCACCATAATCTCCGGTTTGTGATTATCATCTTTATAGTTGCGGTGTGATGCTGTTAATGGTATACCGGCTTTATTCTCCCTGGCGAAGCCTTTTATAGCTTCTTCCTTAGTGGGGTGAACCTGTATAGAAAGCATTTCTTTTACATCAAGCACTTTAAATAAAAAAGGCAGAACGCCAAACCGGTTAGCAACATTTTCTCCAAGATATTGCGACGGGTGTTGTTGAATAAGCTCATTGAGGGGTACCGTAAAATTATTATCTTTTTCTATAACAGACGGACTACTGGCATGTGCCCCCATCCAATATTCTGCAAAAGGTTTTTGCGTCGCATTATCTGATCCTAATAAGGCAGGGATAAACGCTGTGCCACCCCATGCGTAATGCTGTACTTTGCCTGTTAGTTTATACATTTTAAAGTTTTTTGATTTTAATCAGTCTATATCAGATTCATAAGGTACATCTGCCGGCAGGTTGCTCCGGTCTGCTGCTTCTGTAGCTAATTCATCACAACGATTATTATAGGGATTGTCTGCATGTCCCTTTACCCATACAAATTGAATATTGTGTTTTTGTGACAATTGATAATACCTTTTCCATAGGTCTTTATTTTTCTTCCCCCCCTTAAAATCGGTTTTTATCCAATTGCTGAGCCAGCCCTGTTGCACCGCTTTTACTACATACTGACTATCCGAATATATCCTGATGTGCAGATTCGTTTTTGTCAGGGCTTCAAGTGCAGCTATTACGGCCATTATTTCCATCCTGTTGTTGGTAGTAAGCCGGTAGCCTCCTGACAATTCTTTTTCAACCTCGCCCCATTTTAGTATAGCGCCATAACCACCGGGTCCCGGATTACCTCTTGCAGCACCATCTGTATATATGGTCAGTTCTTTTGTTGTCATCTTTTTATAGTAAAGTTGGGTGCGTTATTGATGGTTAAAGTGAATGATGAATGAATATTGAAAATTGTACCGAAAAATTTAACAGCTTTTGCAAACTGCTGATAGTTGATAGCTGGCTCATAGCCCATCGCCCGCCGCCATTCTCCCCCTATACCTGAAATACACCAAGCCCAAACTGTTCTGCTGTTTTTTTGTGATTGGCTGCAACAATACCTTCAGAAATTAGTTGTCTGGTTTCCAATGGATCAATGATTGCGTCTACCCATAACCGTGCCGCTGCATAATACGGAGTAGTTTGCTGTTCGTAGCGTTGTGTTATTTCTCCAAGTAGCTTCTTTTCTTCTTCGGGGTCAATCGTTTTTCCTTTAGCTTTAAGTGAACTTACCTGTATCTGCAACAAAGTTTTTGCTGCCTGTTCACCACCCATCACTGCAATCTTCGCTGAAGGCCAGGCATAGATAAAGCGCGGGTCATATGCTTTGCCACACATGGCATAATTGCCCGCCCCATAAGAATTACCAATAATGATTGTGAATTTGGGAACCGAGGCATTGGCAACTGCATTCACCATTTTAGCTCCGTCTTTAATGATACCGGAATGTTCGCTCCTGCTACCCACCATAAAGCCTGTTACGTCCTGCAAAAACACAAGTGGGATATTCTTCTGGCTGCAGTTCATAATAAAACGGGCAGCCTTATCTGCACTATCGTTATAGATCACGCCGCCAAGTTGAATTTCGCCTTTTTTAGTTTTGATCACTTTTCTTTGATTGGCTACTATCCCCACAGCCCAGCCATCAATTCGTGCATATCCGCACAATATAGTTTGCCCGTAATCTTTTTTAAACTGATCAAATTCTGAACCATCTACTATTCTTTCAATTATCTCAAGCATATCATAGGGCTTGCCCGAATCAGCAGGCAGTAATCCAAAGATATCAACGGGATTTTTTAGTGGCAGTTGGGCTTTTATCCTGCTAAAGCCGGCGGTTTCACGCTCACCAAGTTTTGCACATATTTTTTTTACCTGGTCCAGACATTCCTGTTCCGTATCAAATTTATAATCTGCAATGCCGCTGATTTCTGTATGTGTTGTTGCACCACCAAGCGTTTCCGCATCCACATCTTCTCCTATAGCAGCTTTAACCAGATAGGGTCCTGCCAAAAAAATAGAGCCGTTATGTTTCACCATCAGGGTTTCATCGCTCATAATAGGAAGATATGCGCCGCCTGCAACACAGGCACCCATTACGGCTGCTATCTGCACGATACCCATGGCGCTCATGCGGGCGTTGTTGCGGAAAATTCTTCCAAAATGTTCTTTATCCGGAAAAATTTCGTCCTGCATGGGAAGGAATACACCCGCACTGTCAACGATATAAACGACGGGCAGGTTATTCTCCATTGCAATTTCCTGCATACGCAGGTTTTTTTTGCCTGTAATAGGAAACCAGGCGCCTGCCTTTACAGTCTGATCGTTGGCCACAACAACACATTGCCTGCCGCTTATGTAGCCAATTCCGGCAACCGTTCCTGCTGCAGGGCAACCGCCATATTCTTCATACATATCATAGCCTGCAAATGCGCCGATTTCTATAAATGGTTTGCCCTCATCACACAGGTAAGCTATACGTTCCCTTGCCGTGAGCTTGTTTTTCTCTTTTTGTTTTTCTATGGCTTTCTTTCCTCCACCTGCATATATTTTCTCCAGCTTCATCTTTACCTGGCTCAGTGCAAGGCGTTGTGTATCCTCGTTCTTGTTATTTTGTATATCCATTGCAGGCAATATTTAACCGGTATTAATCTTTAGCCCAATAATCTACTACAACCACTTTATCTAAATATGGCTTAAGTACGGCACCAAAAGCTTTATGTGCAGGGTGGGGCAGATATATGTCGCGGTCTTTTTCACTGGCAAAACTGAGGTAGAAACAATGAGTAAGTCCCTCGTTCAGGTTTTCGGGACTGTTGTTGATGCCCCATTCAAAACTTTTGATTTCTTTTATTTTTGAAGGCAGCGCACGAAAGGCGTCTTCTACTTCTTTTACCTGTGCCGGGGTAGCATTGTCTTTAAATTTAAACATTACAACGTGTCTGAGCATCTTAGTTTCTTTTGTGTTTGCAGAAATAATACATACGGCAACTATGCCCGCAGCGAGTATAGCAATAATTTTTTTCATTCCTGTAGATTTTTTTTTAATGGTTTAATATTCTAAAAGTTTTCTGTTAAAGAAGTTCTCAAAAATAAAACCTAAACCGGTTTCAGCCATTTTTTTTATTGTAACTCCGGGGGACACAAGATGGTGCATGCGGTAATGTAGTACCGCGGAGATTTTCGAACGTAAAGTGATGGTAATGCTATATACGGCGAAAGCAGCGCTTATAGCACTGCCCGCCATTTGGTGTACCCAAAAGTAATGAAAGGCTAAGCCTTTTACAGCTTTACTGAAATTGCCGGTAGAAAACGGAGCTTATTGTTCCAGTTTGATTTCACCTAAATCAGTAGCTTCTCCTTCTTTTACTTCAACGCCGTCTTTTACGGAATTTTTGTAAGGAGCTTTAGCTTCAATAATTACCTTGTAGGCGCCAGGTTTTGCTTCTCCTATCTCAAATGCGCCGTTGGTTACATCTGCTTTGAGGGTGTCTGTACCTGAAATTGCCCATGCCCTTACTGCTGCGTCTGCCGGGGAAACCGTACCTTTTACTGAACCGTTTGTGATCACACTAAATGCGAACAGACCTGCGGCAAGAATACCTAATGCCGCCAATGTCAATTTTGCTTTTTTCATACTGCTGGAATTTTTGATTTGTCCAAAAAATAAGTGTTAATTAATCTTTCCAGAGTGAGAGAGATTGGAGGGATAAACACCTTAAGGCAAGGACTATGCCAAAAAAGATGATGATGTTGAAAATAATTTCCCTGAAAGTGAAAATCCGGTTTGACAGATACGGAAAATATGCAGACACAAAATTCTATTTTCGTATATGCATTAACGTTATATAAATGATTTTTGTCAGGTAAATTTTGGGGATAGTTTCTCCCGTTATTCACAGGGGTGCAAATCCTCTCCTTTGTCTGTGCATTCGTTTTATTATATTTGCCGCGTTTCAGTAATACTAAAATTATTAGCATATTTGCAGCAAAAAGGGTCAGTATTGAATGAATAATCAGATTATGGCAGAAGCAAAGCAAAATTTATTTGACTACACGGAAGATTCCATAAAGTCGCTCGACTGGAAGGAGCATATCCGGCTCCGCCCCGGAATGTATATTGGTAAACTGGGAGATGGCAATAGCCCCGATGATGGTATTTATGTGTTATTGAAAGAAGTGCTGGACAATTGTATTGACGAGCACATGATGGGCTATGGGAAACAGATTGATATAAAAGTGGAAGGTAAAACCGTAACCGTACGCGACTACGGCAGAGGTATCCCCCTTGGCAAAGTGGTGGATGTCGTGAGTAAAATTAACACCGGCGCCAAGTATGACAGCAAAGCGTTTCAAAAATCTGTGGGGTTGAACGGTGTGGGTACCAAAGCCGTAAACGCGCTGAGCAGTTATTTTAAAGTAATGGCGGTAAGAGACGCAAAACAAAAAACAGCAGAGTTTGAAAGGGGCGTACTCATAAAAGAATATAAAGAAACAAAGTCTGATGAGAATAATGGCACTTTAGTAACCTTTATACCTGATGATACCGTTTTCAGGAACTTCCATTTCAAACAGGAATATATCGAAAACCTGTTGTGGAACTATTGCTATCTGAATGCGGGACTGGTCATTACTTTCAACGACAAAAAATATGTTAGTAAAAACGGGCTGCTCGACCTGTTGCGGCGCAGGACCAATGAAGATGAGCTGCGCTATGATATCATTCATCTCAAAGGAGACGATATTGAGCTGGCGCTCACGCATAATAATGAATACGGAGAAGAAATATTCAGTTTTGTAAACGGACAATATACCACGCAGGGTGGAACACACCAGCAGGCATTTCGCGAAGCTTTTGTAAAAGTTGTCCGGGATTTTTATAAAAAGGATTATGACGTTACGGATATTCGTCAAAGCATTGTAGCGGCTGTTGCAGTAAGGGTGGTGGAACCTGTTTTTGAAAGCCAGACCAAAACAAAACTTGGTTCCCAGTATATAGAAGAGGGCGGGGTAAGTATGAAAAATTTTGTGCAGGAATTTCTTTCCAAAGAGTTGGATAATTTTCTGCATAAAAATCCCACTGTAGCAGAGGCGCTCAAAAAACGAATAGAGCAAAGCGAAAGAGAAAGAAAGGAATTGTCGGGTATAAAAAAGCTGGCGAACGAAAGAGCAAAAAAAGCTAACCTGCACAACAAAAAACTCAGGGATTGCCGGATACATTTCAATGACGACCCCCCGGCCAAAGGCAAAGAAGAATTTCATGAAAAACAATTAGAGAGCACTATTTTCATTACAGAAGGAGATTCTGCCAGCGGCTCCATTACCAAAGCGAGAAACGTAGAAACACAGGCGGTGTTTAGCCTGCGGGGAAAGCCATTAAACTGTTTTGGACTCACCAAAAAAATAGTGTATGAAAATGAAGAGTTTAATTTGCTGCAGCATGCCCTGAATATTGAAGAAGGAATTGAAGGACTGCGGTATAATAATGTAGTGATTGCAACGGATGCCGATGTGGATGGTATGCATATCCGCTTATTGTTATTGACGTTTTTCCTGCAGTTTTTCCCTGACCTGGTGAAGAACGGTCATGTGTATATATTAGAAACTCCGCTTTTCAGGGTACGAAACAAACAGGAAACTATTTATTGTTATGATGAAAGTGAAAAGCAGGAAGCAGCCAAAAAACTGGGAAGCAAACCGGAAATTACCCGCTTTAAAGGATTGGGTGAAATTTCACCTGAAGAATTTGTAAGATTCATCAGTTCGGACATGCGCAAGGAGCCGGTGCTGGTGATGCCCGAAACACACCTTCAGCAATTGCTCGAATATTATATGGGTAAGAACACCCAGGAACGGCAGGAATTTATAATTGATAACCTGCGGGTGGAAATAGACCTGGCCGAAGCAACTGCCACAGCGTCTTAAAACCATTTTGAAAAAGGAATAATATTTTTGAAAATTAAAAAAAGTCAGGAATGATACACATCGTTTTTAATGAAGCTGACACAGAGGTATTGCAAAAAGCGATTGACATGGATGAATCTATTACCGGTAAGGTGATACAGATAAAGGATGATTATGCTGTTGGTCCTTTGCTCAATATATATACTGGCGATGGAATGACTGCCCGCAGAGCCTGGTGGAGCACTGTACTGGCTGGCGGAGACTACAACGGAAAGGCTGATGACGGATCCGTGGATGATACCAAAACCGTAGCTGAAATTGTTGGCACTATGCGCCGTAATCCTGAAGAAATAGTGTGGATATGGGCAGCACAGAACAAGCATGATGTTAGCGGGTATTACTGGCTGTTGCAATATATGAAGGAATTTCAGAGCCGGGTATATATATTATATCTCAACAACCTGCCTTTTATCAATGAAAAGGGAAGCATTTTTTACCCCGAATGGATGCATACGATACCTCCCAAAGAGTTTTTGAAAGCCAAAAAACTGGCAAGACCAATAACACTTAGCGAGTTTGAAATTGATCCGGATGAGTGGACTAAGTTATGTAATGATAATAAGGGTGTACGTATACTGGAAGGCGGGAAAAAACTGGTGCAATATGATTATGACTTTTATGACGCCGACCTGAAAAAGTTTATCACCAAAGACTGGCAGAAAGCCAATAAAATCATTTCACAATTTTTATCAAAGAACAAACATACTACCGGTGATGCATATTTGCTATGGCGGTTGAAAACAATATTGGGCGAAGATAAATATGATGTGCAGGGTGAGCTGAAGAACATGAAAGATTTTGAGATAAAAACTAAAGCGACAGTAACTGAAACGGTAAGTGAATAATTATGAGCAATGACCAACATTCAGGCCAGGGAACCGGAGTGCAGGGACAATATAAATCCTGGTTTCTTGATTATGCCTCTTATGTAATTCTGGAACGTGCCGTGCCGGCAGTAGAGGATGGATTAAAGCCTGTGCAACGGCGTATCCTTCATGCCATGAAGGAAATGGACGACGGACGGTTTAATAAAGTGGCCAATATTATCGGGCAATCCATGCAGTACCATCCTCATGGAGATGCATCTATTGGCGATGCGCTGGTAAATTTGGGACAGAAAGATTTGCTGATAGACACCCAGGGCAATTGGGGCGATGTACGCACCGGAGATGATGCTGCAGCTTCGAGATACATTGAGGCAAGACTGAGCAAGTTTGCCCTGGAAATAGCATTTAATGCAAAAACAACTACCTGGCAACTCAGTTATGACGGTAGAAAAAATGAACCCGTAACCCTTCCCGTAAAATTTCCGTTGTTGCTGGCGCAGGGGGCAGAAGGCATTGCTGTGGGACTTGCTACCAAAATACTCCCTCACAACTTTTGTGAACTTATAGATGCCTCCATTAAATATCTGCGTGGTAAAAAATTTGAACTGTATCCCGACTTTCAGACGAGCGGCATGATAGATGTGACCAACTATAATGAAGGAAAGCGCGGTGGTAAAGTAAGGGTGCGGGCACATATAGAGGAACTGGATAAAAAAACATTAGTTATACGTGATGTACCCTATGGCGTTACTACCACATCTCTAATGGATTCTATCGTAAAAGCTAATGATCAGGGAAAGATCAAAATTAAAAAAGTAACGGACAATACGGCTGCAGAGGTAGAAATACAGGTAGACCTGGCGCCGGGTATTTCTACAGATATCACTATTGACGCCCTCTATGCTTTTACCGATTGTGAAATCAGCATTTCCCCCAATGCCTGTGTAATTGCAGAAGATAAGCCGAAGTTTATGTCAGTGCATGAACTGTTGCGTACTTCTGCCGATTATACCAAAGACCTGCTGCGCCAGGAACTTGAAATCAAGCTTGGAGAGCTGCAGGAAAAATGGCATTATACTTCGCTTGAGAAAATATTCTTCGAAGAAAAGATATATAAGGAACTGGAGAAAAAACATGAGTCCTGGGAGAAGGTGCTGGAAGCTATTGATAAGGCATTTAATCCTTTTAAGAAACAATTAAAACGGGATATTACCAAAGAAGATATAATTAAACTCACGGAGAAGCCTGTACGCCGCATTTACCGGCTTGATATTGATGAACTGAACGAGCAGATCAAAGGAATAGAGAAAGAGATAAAGCAGGTAAAATACGACCTTGCCAATCTGGTGGATTATACGGTGGCCTATTATGAAAACCTGCTCAAAAAATACGGTAAAGAAAGAGGACGCAAAACAGAAATAAAATTATTTGAAGCCATACAGGCAAAGCAGGTAGCCATTGCCAATGCTAAATTGTATGTAAACCGGGCGGAAGGATTTGTTGGCACCGGGTTGAAGAAAGATGAATTTGTGGAAGACTGCTCCGACCTTGATGATGTTATTGCTTTTACCCGGGCGGGTAAGATGAAAGTGGTGAAAGTGGCCGATAAGGTATTTATTGGAAAAGATATACTGCATGTAGCGGTATTTAAGAAAACGGATGACCGCACTACCTACAATATGATATATGTAGACGGTAAATCCGGTGTTACTTACGCCAAGCGATTCAACGTTACCGGTGTTACCCGCGATAAGGAATATGATCTTACAAAAGGCTCAGAAAAAAGTAAAGTGCATTATTTCTCCGTAAATCCTAATGGTGAAGCGGAAGTGGTGAAAGTGATACTAAGCCCCAATTCATCGGCAAGAAATAAAGAGCTGGAATTTTATTTTGAGGAAATGGAAATTAAGGGGCGTAGCAGTATGGGCAACCAGGTAACTAAATACCCGGTAAAGTCGGTGAAGTTTAAAGAAGCCGGACGATCTACGCTCAGTGGTGTGAAGCTATGGTTTGATACTACTTTTGGAAGGCTCAATACCGAAGAAAAGGGAAACTATCTTGGCAGCTTTGACCCCGCGGAAGATAAACTGCTGGTGATATACAGTGACGGGAATTATGAAATAACGGATACTGAACTTACTCAGCGTTTTGATAGCGACAAAGTAATGCTGATTGAAAAATTCAATCCTGAAAAAATAATCAGTGCAGTGTACCTGGATAAAGAAAAATTGCAGTACAACATCAAGCGGTTTAAGATAGAAACTACTACGCTGCGCAATAAGTTTTTATTTATTAAGGAAGGAGAAGGAAATCAATTAGAGACAGTAACCACGGATACTGAACCTATTTTGGCCATTCAGAGCGGAAGAGGCGCCCAGGTAAGAAAGGCGAAAATTAAAGTAACTAAAATGGTAGAGGTAATGGGCTGGAAGGCTGTAGGGGCAAAACTTGCAGACTATTCGAAAAGCACTGAAATGGAATGGGAGAAACGCAAAAGCGATGGTGATAATCAGCCGGAGTTGTTTTGATTTGAGGTTTTGGGTTTCAGGTTTCAGGTTTCAAGTTTAGGGTTTGGAGTTTGGGGTTTTGGGTTTGACGTTTGACTGCCCTCGATTCAGGTTTCACAATTCGCTTTTGACAAACAATAAATAAAATAAAAGCCATGACCAGGATTACTGAACAACCCTCACTGTTCCGGCATCTCGAAAAGATGACAGTAGAAGAACTGACTGCCAATATTAATAATGAAGATAAAAAAGTGGCAATCGCTATTGAGAAGGCTTTGCCGCAACTTAATATTCTAATTAAAACCATTGTAGAGAAACTGAAAAGCGGGGGCAGGATGTTTTATCTTGGCGCCGGTAGTGGAGGGAGATTATCGGTACTTGATGTGATAGAACTTCCCACTACTTATGGCATTGAGAAAGGGCTGGTGAATGTGATCCTTGCAGGTGGTCTTGAACATCTTATTGAAGCTCCCGAAGAAAAAGAGGATGATACCGAAGCGGGATGGAATGCTTTGCTGGAGTATAAAATTTCCTCTAAAGATATTGTTATAGGTATTTCTGCAAGCGGCACCACTCCTTTTGTGCTTGCAGCTCTAAAAAAGTGCAGTGAAAATAATATCACTGCAGGCTGTATTGTAAGCAATCCCGGCTCTCCGATAGCTGCAGTAACTGCAATTCCTGTAGAAGTAATTACCGGTCCCGAATTTGTTACAGGGAGCACCCGCATGAAATGCGGAACCGCCCAGAAAATGATATTTGATATGATCAGCACCAGTACAATGATACAGCTTGGAAGGGTGGAAGATAACAGCATGGTGAATGTGCTCCTGATCAACGATAAGATCACCGACCGCGCAGTAAAAATATTAATGAATAAAGCCGGTATAGCCAACTACGATGAAGCGAAAAATATTTTACTTAAAAATGGTAGTGTGAAGAAAGCAATGGATGCATTGGGTAGTAAATAGACGGGAGATATAGAATAATATTTTTTGGATACCAGCTTCAGTTTTTCATGGCATCTTCGTTGCGTCGCAATCCTTTCATCTGTAAAATGAAATCAATCATTTATTCATTCGGGGCATATTGTTTTTTTTATACCTTTATAGAGATTTTTGAGAGTGGATGAGTTATACCGTTGTGCCGGACAAACAGGGTTGTTTGTTTTGGCGGCAAAACAATTATCATGATCATTTCCTTAACGCAACCATATTCCAACGAAAAACTTCAGGCGCAACAGGCGCTCTACAGTGTTATAGACCCCGAGCTCCTGGTGAATGTAATAGACCTCGGACTGATATATGAAATAACTTTCGGAGAAGAGGATACTATCGTAGTAACAATGACGCTTACTACATCCTTTTGCCCAATGGGCGAAGCAATTACCAATAATGTCCGTACCACTTTGGAACAAACTTTTCCCGGGAAAAAAGTAGAAATTAATCTAACCTTTGACCCACCATGGAGTTTTGAAAGGATCACTGAAGAAGGCAAAGCTCTATTAGGCGCTTAGTAAATGTTGTTGCTTTTAAATTAAAGTAAACCGTCATAAAAGATATTTGTATCTTTTATTAATTTGAAAATCCTTAGTTTTGCTAAGCTGTCATTAAAATGACAATCTTAGTTTCATTAGCCGACAACACTCCATTTTTTGTTTCGAAGGATAAAGTATTTATATCTTAAATATGAAATCGTTTAAATTTTCAACCGCCAGGTTCCTGATGGCTATTACAGGTTTGTTCTATGTTATTACTGTGCAGGCACAAAATATGAAGCCCTCTGAGTTTTCTTTTAGCTCTACAAGCACCGGAATATGCTTCATATTCATAGTAGCTTTTATATTGCTTGCAGCAACGTTTACACTTAAAAATAAAGTAGCAAACCTGAGAAAGGAATCTAAAAGAAAAAATGCGGAGGAACAGGCGGAGATTCTCAAAGAGCAAACATTGCGACTGAACAGTGTACAGATTGAAAGATTACTCCGGTATAGAAGCAAAACAAAATCCAGCGGTATGCTCCCGGCTTTTTTGTTAATGGTAGTATTTACTTTATTGACGTTCGGCTCTGTAAATGCACAAACTCCTCAGGGTCCGGGAAATGGATCTCTGCTGAGTGAAAGTGGTGTTATTATAACTATTGTGCTGGTACTGATACCTATACTGGCCGGACTGGTGCTATTGATTGTAAAAATCAGGAATGCATTGAACCAGCAGAAAAACCGGTTGCACCAGGAGGAAGCATCAAAGCTTGCAAAATATCTTCAGGGCCTACCTGATGATGAAGTAGATACAATTTTAAAGAAAAGAAAGACTGCGCTGGAATATTCTCTTACTCATCATGAGTTGTCGGGCACAGAACCTGCTGAAGATACTAAAGGGATGTTGAGTATAAACCAGGCGACAGGGTATCCGATTGTAGCGATAAAAAAGAAAGCGCTTCCGCGTCCTAATATTGATCCCTCATTGTCGAAACTTGTACTTTGGTACCTGGTGTGTGCCACCCTATGGCTTTTGTTTGGAACTACTGTGGGCGAATATGTAGGAATAAAATTTGTTGCACCCGATGCAGACCACTTAAGCTGGCTGAGTTTTGGAAGGCTGCGTCCCGTACATACCAATTCGGTATTCTGGGGTTGGGCTTCTTTGGGTATGCTCGGGCTGGGATATTATATAGTTCCCCGTGTGAGCAACACAAAATTGTTTAGCATAAAATTGGGCTGGTATGCCCTTTACCTGATCAACGCTTCTGTTATCATAGGTAGTTTGTGCCTGATGGCAGGTATCAATAACGGTGGTGGTGAATATCGTGAATATATATGGCCGGTGATGTTGTTATTTGGTATAGGTCTTGCGCTTAGTCTTTATAACTATATTAAAACTATTGCAGCCCGCACTACAAGGGAAATTTATATATCCAACTGGTATATGGTTTCAGCAATCATCTTCACTATTGTTATTTCATTGGCTGCTTATATACCTACCTGGCAAAATGGACTGGGCGAAACCATCATCCAGGGTTACTATATGCACCAGGGTGTTGGGATGTGGTTTATGTTGTTTACACTGGGAATTGTATATTACTTTCTTCCACAGCAACTCAATAAACCTATTTACTCTTACAGCCTTGGTATACTGGCCTTCTGGACACAAATATTATTTTATACCCTTATCGGCAGCCACCATTTTGTATTCAGTTCAATACCCTGGTGGTTGCAAACCGTAGCTATTGTAGGCAGCATGGGTATGGCTATTCCGGTAATAGCGGGCACTACCAATTTTCTGATGACATTTAAAGGTGCTTGGTATAAAGTCAGTGATAGTTATACGCTCCCTTTTTTCCTGGTAGGTATTATTTTCTATTTTACAGGATCCCTGCAGGGGACGGCAGAAGCATTTCGGTTTACGAATCTCGTATGGCATTTTACTGATTTTACTGTTGCACATTCACATCTTACGATGTATGGCATCATCTCCTTTTTTCTTTGGGCATGTATATATGCGGTAGTGCCAAGGCTCACTGGTAAGGAGGCGCCTCATATTACGGTGGGTACACATTTTTGGCTGGCATTAATAGGGTTAATGTTTTATTCCATACCACTAATGTATGGAGGCACTATGAAAGGGTTGCTGTGGATGAGCGGAAAGCCCTTTATGGATGGTGTGGTGGAAATGGCACCTTACTGGTTGTGGCGCGCTATTGGCGGTAGCCTGATGTGGTTATCGCATTTGATCTTCGCTTATAACATGTATAAGATGATTGCAGAAAAAGAAGTGCCGGATGTCAGCGAAACCGCTATTCAGCAGTTGGAAAGAAATATGGGTTCTGCATCTGCCTCTATTGCTTAATACTATTTAATTGTAAAAATGGAATTTTTTGATAATCATAAGAAACTTTTCGGGGCTGCCACTTTCATGTTTGTGGGGCTGACTATATTGGTGGCTATAATACCGGCGATACGTAATCAGAATAATAACAGGCCATTACCTGATGCAAAACCTCTTAGCGCTGAGGAAACAAAAGGTAAAGCGATATTTATGGCCAATGGTTGTGTGGCATGTCATACCCAACAGGTGAGGAATGTAGATATGGATAAAGTGTGGGGAAGCCGCCCCAGTGTGGCGGCAGACTATGCCGGAGTGACCCGCACTGATTTTTGGCGCAATACAGCTACACTTATGGGTACGGAACGTACAGGTCCCGATCTCACGAATATCGGAACCCGCCAGCCTTCTAAGGACTGGAACCTCGTGCACCTTTTTAATCCGCGCATCGTAGTAAAGGAATCGGTAATGCCGGCATATCCCTGGTTGTTTACCGTAAAGAAAAGCATTTCAAAAAATGATGTTGTAGTAAATGTGCCTGCTAAGTATTTGCCTGCACCCGGAGATACTATAGTAGCCACCCGGGAAGCATTAAATTTAATTGCTTATCTGCAATCACTCAAACAGGTTAAACTTCCTGATGGCACTCCACCCCCAGGATTCTTATATAAACGCGAAGAACAAAAAGCAGCAGCAAATGCAACTAACGCCCTGCCCAACGGTCAGGAATTGTTTGTTGCCAATTGCCAGGCCTGCCATCAGTCCAGCGGTGAGGGTTTGCCGGGTGCTTTTCCGCCATTAAAGGGAAGCCCGATAGTGAATGGCAACGAAAACCTGGAACTTTATGTAGATATTATAATGAACGGGTATGATGCACGACCTGAATATGGAGCAATGGCTCCGGTAGGTACTAATGCAGGATTTACCGAAAATGAAGTGGCTGCTATTATGAATTATGAAAGAACCAGTTGGGGTAATACCGGAAAAGAAGTTACACCGGAAGAAATAAAGAAGATTATGGATGTGCTGAAACAGAAGACAGCTAAATAGGAGAGAGGGGCGAAGTGTGGTGAGCGTTGGGCTTTGAGCAATGAGTAGTGGGCAATAAGCAATGTACAACTTTAAGTGGTGAACGATAGACGATGGGGGAAAGTAAAGGGTGATGACAATAACAATAGTAATTGATTATTCGCTATTCACTTCTTATCATTCGTCCATGAATCTCAGCATAGCTAACTAATCCTCGTCTCCAGATCATAAAAACAGATGATTATGAAATTAAAATACATTGAAAAAAAGTTGCTTAGCTTAATGCTTCTGATAGGTGCGGTAGCGCCTGTAATTAGTTGCCCGGTATGCGAAAGGAACAAGAGTTCTGTACTAAGTGGTTTAACTCATGGTGTGGGCCCCGATAGCCGCTGGGATTACCTGATTGTATGGATAACAGTAGCCATTGTTTTGCTCACCCTGTTTTTTTCTGTAAAATGGATGATACGTCCGGGAGAGAAATCCGGTACTCACATTAAAAGGATGATCCTAAATAATCAGTAACATGAGTGATAAAAGTACCATATTTATATTCATTGACGATGAAACAAAGCCTGTAGCACAAGTATTGTCGCCGGTAAGTTTTGAACTGGATACCCGTAAACTTACTGATGGTGAACATACGCTAAAGATAGTGAGCAAAGATCCCACCGGCAAGGAGGGAATTCGTAAGATCCCTTTTGTAGTACGCAACGGGCCCGCTATAGCGGTTGAAGGGATCAGCGAAAATGCCATCGTAGACGGCGTGCTGCCGCTTATGATCAATGCGTATGGGAAAGGTGATCAGAAATCATTCCTGATTGAAGGCAGCGAAACGCCCCAGAGTATTCCTGCATGGGTGTGGATACTGATAATAGGATTTGCCGGATGGGCAATGTATTATTTGTTCAGGTATTATGCTATGCCGGGATAAAAGTATACCGGAAGCAATATTAAAAAGTCCAGCAAAAATTTACTATCTTTTTTAATTAGGGCTTCAGCGTAGTTGATAGGTTTTTCTGATATCAGGTGCAGGCAATATCTTAGCTTCAACATTGGTGATATAAATATTGTAATTCAGCTTTTCCTTATACTCTTTTGATACGCCAACACCCTTGCTTTTAGCCTGCGCCTGCGCATTGCGCCATCTCCGTTTAAACTCATGATCAGGTACTTTCTCAATGATCATCCTGCATGCAAGCCGCTCCTTATCATATACCAGCACGTCCTGTTGCAGATGTTGTTGCTGATTTGCCTGCCTGAGTACCTTATTCCAGTTCAGAGGCTTTCCATTCGGGTTGTATACGCCCGCCTGAGGAGGTAACCTGTTCAGGGAGAATGCTTCAGATTGTATGACTGCCTTCAGATAAGTGGGAGAAACATATCCCAGATCACGAATATGCAGATTGCCTGTAGTTATAACCGATATGGTTTGCTCTGCATCTTTGAAGTTATTGCGTAAACCATCGTTAGCTTTACAGACAACCAGTTGCCACTTACCAGGTCATATTGAAATTGCAGACTTATTATGCCATTGGTCTTGCTGAAATTACCATACCCTCTGTAGGCACCATTATAATCAGTAGGTAATTTAAACTTAGTAGAATCTTTTACTTTGATACGTGAAAAATGTGTGTTTAACCTTCCGTTCTCTCTGCCGAAATGTTGTTTCAACGCCTGCTGTATGATGTGTTCAAGAAAGTTAACCGCCTGAGTACTGAAACGTTGATGCAGAGCTTCTTTGGTTACTTCTATGCCATGAGTCTGTCGCAGTTCTGCCGTCAGGTCCGGCAGGCTTATATGTTCCTGTGGGCTATCACTTACCATTAGTGTAGCCAGAAAACCCTGTGCTGTTATTTTGTCACTACTTCTTTTAATAAATCCTGATAGCCTCCCTGTTTTCTCTGCCTGTACAGAACAAAGGAAGCCTTTAATGTTGGCAGAAATATCTGTTGCATGTTCTTCCAATAAAATTTTTTCCCGAATTGGTAATTTGTTTCTCCTCTTAACCCGTTAAGTCTTAATTCTGCAACGGTTATGTATTATACAAATATTCTTTACCCTATGCCCTTAAATAATACTACAATGAGGAGAAAAAAAACAACTCCACACGGTGAGTTGTTCATTATCAATAAGTTAGATATTCTCTTCTGCTTAGCTTAACGACTATGGCGAAGACACCCCGGTAGGGGAAATATATAAAAAGCTCCCGGATGTATCCAGGAGCAATACCCTAAAACCTAATCCTATATTTGAAAAATATTACGGTATTTCACATTCACATGACCCGGTAATTTTGTGATTTGAAGTATCCGGGGAATCTTCTGAATTTTCATCGTGATCATTATCTATCTCTTCCTTTACAAATACACCGGCTGCAGTGAACTGTGCCAGCTTTTTTTGATTGACAGGTTGAATGAAATATGCACAGTAACCAATACTATCTTTTCGGAACCAGGTATTTACGACTAAAGACGGATAGCGAACAGAAAAAGAATCTTTTACAACTTGAGGTACGACGTTTGCTGCTACAACAGGACAAAGATTTTCCTTCTCTTTGTCTTTATTTTTTTCTTTTGAACAGGAAGTAAATGCTATGCTTAAAATAAAAATTACTGCGGGTAAGAAAAATAGAGAAATACATTTGTTAAATGTTATTGTTCCTGCTGTCATAGTTGTATATTTTGAAAGTTTTTAAATGAATTAGAAGGACATTAATAGTGTTGCTCTTATTTATGTTTAATTTTTAACAGTTTATAAATTATAACATCAGTATTCAAAACGGTTAATTGATAAGAAATGGTTTCAATAAATGATTTCGCTATTTCATTATTTAATATTAAAAGAAACCTTTTACTGATTTTATTTTTGTTTTCAACCAAATCAAATAACTCCTGTAGAGTTGTCAGTTCATAACCCTCATCCAATAGCGCTGAGACATCGCTTTGCATTTTTTCACTCGTCAGTTCTGAAATTGTTCCGTTAAGCAGGTTTAGTTTCTTGTACCGGTTAACTGAATTGTAGTTCTGCACATTTTTAGATATACTGCTCCTGGGAAAAATAATCAAGTAAATAAAACTTACACACAGTAACAGATAAATAAATAAATACTCTTTATTCATGTTAATAGAGGACGATCATTCCGTTTTCTGTTATTAGATTAATTACAATACTTAGACAACCATTTTTATAAAAAGGGTTGGCTCATTTTGAAGCTTATATGTTAAAACAACGTCTAATCTAAAAATTTAAGGGTAAGGTTTACGCACATTCTTTTCGCAATAGATGAGAATGCTTATTTAGAAGAGGTGATGAATTTTATAAAAAATTGAAACGGATATTAACTATACCGGCATTCAATTTTAATGATTTCTTTTGTGATGAAGCATTTAACTGTTTTATAATTTAGTCTTTTATTTTTGCCGGGTATGGAATAGGGATATTAAAACGCTATTGTGTAATTCATTAATTCAGTGAAACCGGTTTCTTGATTTTGTTTCATACCTTGTACTACTTTTTTAATGAAAGCTATATGCAATCAAATATGAAAGTGGAAATATGGAGTGATGTCATGTGTCCCTTCTGCTATATTGGTAAAAGAAGATTTGAAGAAGCAATGGCAGTTTTCAAACATGCTGATAAAGTAGCGGTAATTTGGCATAGCTTTCAGCTTGATCCCGATATACAACCTGATCATGGCAAAAATTTATATGAATATCTTAGCGAAAGAAAAGGGATATCTATAGAAGAGTCTGTTGAGATGCACCGGTATGTAACTCAAATGGCCACAGATGCGGGGCTGGTATATCATTTTGAAAAAGCCGTTGTAGCTAATTCCTTTGATGCCCATCGGCTTATTCAGTTTGCAAATACTGTAGGGAAGGGAGATGAGACGGAGGAACGATTGTTCCGAGCATATTTTACCGAAGGGAAAGATATTAGCGATCACAAAGTATTAATTGAATTAGTAGCAGATATCGGATTTACCCCAGGCCAGGTAAAGGTTGCACTGGATGAAGATATTTATGCCTACAGGGTCAAAGAAGATATTGCAGAAGCTGCACATCTTGGTATACGGAGTGTTCCTTTTTTTGTGTTCAACCGTAAATATGCGGTATCCGGCGCACAGCCGGCGGCGACCTTTCTTCAGGTATTGCAACAATCCTATACAGACTGGCAAAAGGATAATGAGTTGCAGATACTGGTTGCAAACGGATCAACATGTACTCCGGGTGAAGCATGCAATTAATGAAATGTTATGGCGTGAAGGTAAATGTGACGGAGTATTGTTATTGTTAAAAAAGTATCGCAGGGATTGATTTTTCAATAATGACAATGTATGAAATATAATTTGTTAGGTAGTACCGGTTTAAAAGTATCGGAGCTTTGTCTCGGCACTATGACTTTTGGAGGAATTGAAGGGGGGATATATTCCTCCATTGGTTCATTACGGCAGGAGCCAGTAGATAAACTTTTAAAAACAGCGGTGGATGCCGGTATTAATTTTATTGATACGGCGAATGTGTACTCGGAGGGTTTGTCAGAAGAAGTGACGGGCAAGGCTATACGAAATCTTGGTCTGAACAGAAACGACCTGGTGATTGCTACCAAAGTGAGGGGTAAAATGGGAAGTGGACCCAATGATCAGGGACTTACCCGGAAGCATATACTTCACCAGGCAGAAGAAAGCCTTCGCCGGTTGAATACGGATTATATTGATCTTTACCAGATTCATGGTTTTGATGCGCTCACACCGCTGGAAGAAACGGTGGATGTGTTGGATAGTCTTGTACAGTCGGGGAAAGTAAGATATACCGGTTGCAGCAACCTTACGGCATGGCAACTGATGAAAGCCTTGTCCTATTCACATTATAACCGGCGCTCAAAATTTGTCTCCATTCAGTCGTACTATACTTTAGCAGGCCGTGATCTTGAACGTGAGGTTGTCCCTTTATTAAAAGATCAAAAGGTTGGATTGATGGTATGGAGTCCGCTTGCAGGCGGCATGCTCTCTGGTAAGTATACCCGAAGCGGGGAGAATGAAAAAGGTTCAAGACGAACTACATTTGATTTTCCTCCCGTTAACAAAGAAAAGGTATATAATATTGTTGAATTATTGCAGGGAATGGCCAAAGCAAAAAACAGTAGTGTAGCACAATTGGCGCTGGCATGGCTGCTTCATCAGCAGGTGGTTACTACCGTAATCATTGGAGCCAGAAAATCTGACCAGTTAGAGGATAATCTGAAAGCCGTTGAGGTGAAGTTTACCGCTGATGAATTTAAGCAGCTTGATGATATCAGCAAACTGTCTCCGGAATATCCGGGTTGGATGCTGGAGCGCCAGGGAGTTGACCGGAAAGCTGAATAATTGAAAATTATTTCACCTCCTGCATATCTACCAGTCTTTTGTATATTCCATTCAGGGCAAGCAGTTGCTCATGTGTACCACGCTCAGCTATTTCTCCTTTTTGCAAAACCAGAATTTCATCGGCATGCCGTACTGTAGAAAGGCGATGGGCAATTACAATGGAAGTACGGTCTTCCATTAAATTATTAATAGCATCCTGTACCAGTCTTTCACTTTCGGTATCGAGGGAGGAGGTGGCTTCATCTAAAATGAGTATAGGAGGGTTTTTCAGCACTGCCCTCGCGATGGTCAGCCTTTGTCGTTCACCGCCGCTGAGCTTGGAACCTCGGTCACCGATATTGCTATTATAACCCAACTCTTTTTTTACAATGAATTCATGGGCATTGGCAATCTTGGCAGCGTGTATTATTTCCTTTTCTGTGGCCTCCGGATAGCCAAGTGCGATATTTTCCGCAATAGTATCATTGAATAGAATGGGCTCCTGGGTAACAATGCTCATCAGTTTCCTGACGGATTGCAATGAATAATCTTTGATATTTATACCGTCAATCAAAACTTCCCCGCCCGTAACATCATGAAACCTGGGTACAAGGTCTGCAAGGGTGGATTTACCTGCACCGGATGATCCCACCAGTGCTATTGTTTTTCCTTTTTCAATGGTGAGATTAATATTGTTGAGTATTACTGCATCTTCGTAAGCAAACTTGGCATTTCTGAATTCAATCTTATTTTCGAAGGAAAGGAGTTGCTTACCATTAGGATTGTCATCTACGGTAATCTTTGTTTTCAAAATTTCTTCAATACGCACTATGGCTGACGATCCTTTCTGCATATTGCTGAAAGAGGTGGAAAGTGTTTTTACCGGGTTGATGATATTATAAAACAGGGCAAGGTAGCCGATAAACATGGAAGGCGTGAGTGACAGTTTGCCGCCAAGCACTAATTGTCCGCCAAACCAAAGTATTCCTGTAAATACCAGCACCCCTAAAAATTCCGACATTGGCGATGCAAGATCACGCCGCTTTGTAATCTTATTTTTGGTTTCATACAATTCGTCATTGATTTTGCCAAACCTCCCCCGTAATAACCCCTCAATATTAAATGCTTTTATTACTCTGAGGCCATTCAAAGTTTCATCCAGAATAGAGAGCGACTCACCGAGTTTAATGGCTGCTTCATTAGACTGTCGTTTCAATGACCGGGAAATACGGCCAAGAATGAATCCTACTATAGGTATGCATATTAAAATAGCAATCGTAAGTTGTGGGCTGATATAAAATAAGACGACAAAGTTAACCAGTATCGTGAGAGGGTCGCGTATCCAGCCTTCCAGCGCGCCTATCAGGGATACTTCCACTTCCGATACATCGTTGGTTATCCTGCTGATAAGGTCGCCCTTTCTTCTTTCTGTAAAATAACCAATGGGAAGCCTAAGAATTTTATCATACAATTCCGCTCTTAGTTTATGTACGATCTTATTTTTTAAAGGATTGAGTATAACAAAAGACAGGTATAAAAATAGATTTTTGAGTAAAATAGACACTACAATAATAACACAGATAAAGCCCAGCGCTCCTATCGGGTTGAGGTTGCCCACCCATAGTATCAGCAGCTTGCGGATATATACAGTAAGGGGACTGTCCATTTTGGGCATCAGCCCGGCATTATCCCCTTTAAATATCAGGTCAAAAAAAGGCATAAGCATTCCCAGGGAAACAATAGAAAAAACGATGGAAAGTACAGTGGTAATAAAGTATAATACGATTTTACCTTTAAAGGCACCTAAGTATCGAAAGATCCGCGAATATTTCTTCATTCTTTTTTATCATCAGATTGAGCGGCAAAGTAACTAAATTTACAGCCATTAAAACGGAATGAAATGCTGGAAGGTAAACGACAGAAACAGGTAGCCGGGTTGTTGTACGAAGAATTTAACGAAATCTTCCGGAAACTTGGGCTGGGAATGATGGATGGTGGAATGGTTTCCATTGCTTCGGTGAAGGTTACTCCCGATTTGCTGGAGGCGAGGATATACCTGAGCTTTTTTAAGGTGGCTGATCCCAAAACCGCCCTGAAGAAAATAGAAGATAAGGCCTGGGAGATCAAAAGAGAACTTACGATGCGTGTAAAACACCAGTTGCGCCGTATGCCGGAACTGAAGTTTTTTATTGATGATACCCTGGAGCATGTTTTCAGGATGGAAGAGTTGTTTAAAAAAATTAATGAAGAAAAAAGTGACGGGCAAATAACAGGCAGTGGGGAATAAGTGCTCATAAGTCTCCTTTACTATCAATCAAAAAAACAGGCGTATTGTATCTCATTTTTGCATGGCGCTATTTCAAAGCCAAAAAATCAACCAACGCTATTAATATTATAGCATGGGTAAGTGTTACGGCTATAGCATTTGCTACGGCTGCTCTGCTGGTATTGTGGAGTGCATTTAATGGGTTTGAAGACCTTGTGAAATCATTATACACCACTTTTTATCCTGACCTGAAGATAAATGCAGCTACGGGTAAGACACTTATACTCACTCCCTCTCAGGTACAGCAACTCAAAAATTTAGAGGGTATAAAAGCAGTTTCGCTGACTGTGGAAGAAAAAGCACTTTTGCAAAACGACGACTATACAGCTATCGTTGACCTGAAAGGTGTGGACTCCAACTATACCGCAGTTACCAATATCAGTCAGAATATAATGAGGGGGAAATACTATACAGGAGATGCTGAAAATCCTGGCGCAGTACTGGGTGTGGGAGTTGAAAATGCATTAGCAGTATTAAGTGACAGAAGTATTGGTGGCTTGCGAATTGTTTTACCCAAAAGGGGGGACGTAAACCTTGCCGATCCCCTCACCGCCTTTAATGAAGGAACTATCATGCCTTTTGGCGCCTTTGCCGTGCAGGAAGAATTTGATAATAAATATGTGATTACTAATATTGATTTTGTAAAAACGCATATGGATTTCAAAGCCGATGAATATTCTGAAGTGGAGCTTGCCGTGACGCAACAGGGAAATGAAGACAGGATTAAAAAAGAAATTAAAAATTTACTGGGTAAAGATTATACCATCCAAACGCGGTATGAACAAAACAGCAGCCTGTATAATGTAATGCGGTTTGAGAAATATGCAATTTTTTGCATTTTTATTCTGGTACTCATTGTGGCGGCATTCAATATGATTGGGTCGCTGAGTATGCTGGTGCTGGAGAAACAGAAAGATATACAGGTACTGCAGTCTATGGGGGCAAACAAAAGCTGGATCAGAAAAGTATTTCTCAGCGAAGGTATATTGCTGGCTTTTATAGGAGCAGGAGCCGGTATGCTAATGGCATTAATACTTTGTTATGCACAAATAAAGTTTAAGCTTGTCCCTATCGAAGGCGCTTCATTTATCATCAATTATTACCCTGTAAAAATGGTAGCTACTGATTTTCTGGTAGTGTGTATTACTGTATTCATTATAGCTGTATCTGCTTCCTGGTATCCTTCTAAAAGGGCAGCAGAACAGGCTTTTGAACTGAGAAATTAGAGAAAGTTTCTCACAGATGCCACGGATTCGCACAGAAAAATAATCTGTGAGAGAGAATAACTTTTACATCAGGACAATAATTGCCCCTGTTTTCTATCCATCAGACATACTGTCATAAATCAGAATTTGTACGTAATTTGTTGGTTAAACATTTTTTTAATTCGACTTATTCCAAATAAAATATGAAGATTTTATTTACCTATCTTAAGCCATTTAAATGGTTGATAGTTTTGGTATTGGTGCTGTCTGCCACTAATACCGGCTTCTCACTTTTTGATCCTATCATTTTTGGTAAATTGGTTACATTAAGTAATAATTACCTTAAAAATCCTGCAGAATATACTTCATCCCGTTTTTTTACTCAGCGTTATGATAGTGTACTTTGGTTATTGCTCGCTTCTATCGGGGTAGCAATGGTAAGCAGAATTGCAAAAAACTTCCAGGATTATTTTTTAAACGTCGTAATCCAGAAATTCGGTGCGAAAGTGTTTACCGATGGTTTGCAGCATGCCATGAAATTGCCTTACCAGGAATTTGAAGATCAGCGTAGTGGTGAAACACTAAGTGTACTGCAAAAGGTGAGAACAGATACCGAGCGTTTCATGACTTACTTTGTTAATATTCTTTTTTCAGTAATTGTAGGAATTGTATTTGTTGGAGTTTTTGCATTTAGCATTCACTGGTCACTGCCACCTATATATTTTGGTGGAATATTTTTGCTGGTAATAGTAACCAATGTGCTGAGCCGGAAAGTTAAGGTCATTCAAAAAAATATTGTGTCTCAAACCAATGCACTGGCGGGCGCTACCACAGAGTCGCTGAGAAATATAGAGCTTGTGAAAAGCCTGGGGCTTACACAACAGGAAGTTAACCGCCTAAACAAAAATACATATAAGATTCTCGGGTTGGAGTTAACCAAAGTAAAACGCATCCGCAGTATAAGTTTTATCCAGGGTACTTTTGTGAACACTCTTCGGCAGGTTATCCTTTTTATGCTGATGTGGCTGATATTCGGAGATAAGATGGATGCAGGTCAGTTAGTTACTATGCAAATATTTTCTTTTTTTGTATTTGGTCCTTTACAGGAGATAGGAAATATCATTCTTTCGTACCGGGAAGCGGAAGCATCACTTATCAACTTCAAAAACTTGATGCAGAAGAAGCCGGAAAAACAACCGACAGAACCCATACATCTCGGCGAGATCAGAAAACTTGAATTCAATAATGTTTCTTTTAAGCATCAAACCGCAAAGCAAAATGCGATTGATAAAATATGTTTTACCGCAGAAGCCGGAGAAACCATTGCATTTGTAGGACCTTCCGGCGCCGGCAAATCCACGCTAATGAAGTTGCTGGTAGGATTGTATCGTCCACAGGACGGGAAAATATTGTACAATAACATTGACGAAAATTCTATTAACTATGAAGACCTGCGCAATCAAATCGGTTTTGTCACACAGGATACCCAGTTGTTTTCGGGTTCTATCAAAGAAAACCTGGTATTTGTAAACCCGGCAGCAACAGAAGCTGAAATATCTGATGCGCTAAACAAATCTTCCTGCAATAACCTGCTTGCCAGAGCAGAAAAGGGACTTGATACCATGATAGGAGAGGGGGGACTAAAATTGTCGGGTGGAGAAAAACAGCGGCTTTCAATCGCCCGTGCCCTGTTAAGGCAGCCAAGGTTACTGATATTTGATGAAGCTACTTCAGCCCTTGATTCCCTCACCGAACAGGAAGTAACCAATACAATTAAGAAAGTATCCTCGCATAGCAACCAGATCACTATTCTTATTGCACACCGGTTGTCTACAATAATGCATGCCGACAGGATTTATGTATTGGAAAGAGGGGAAATAGAAGAGACCGGTACACATGATTCGCTGGTAGACGCAAAGGGTTTGTATTATGCCATGTGGCGCCAGCAAATAGGCGAAAGAAAAAAATCAGAAACACAACAGGCAGTTAGCGGTTAGTTGTCAGGAATTAGGTTTCAGGTTTCAGGTTTCAGGTTTCAGGTTTCAGGTTTCGGGTTTCAGGTTTCGGGTTTCAGGTTTTGGGTTTCAGGTTTTGGGTTTCAGGTTTTGGGTTTGAGGTTTGGGATCGCTGATAACTGATAGCCCAAAACCCAAAGCTCAAAGCTGACTGCTGATAGCCCAAAGCCCAAAGCTCATAGCTCAAAGCTGACCACTGATAGCTATTTTGGAAATGTAACTGTAAAAATACTTCCTTTATTCAACTGGCTTTCACAAAGGATTTTGCCATTAAGTTCGTCTACCAATCGTTTAACTATAGATAATCCAAGTCCTGTGGAGTATTCTCCTTCTGTAGGCATGGAAGAAATTTTACTGTATTTACTGAAAATATAGGGAACATCTTCAGGAGCTATGCCAACTCCTTCATCAATTACTTTTATGACAATGTTGTCAGGTGTATACTCAAGTTGTACAAAGACATTATTACCACGTGGGGAAAATTTAATGGCGTTGGAAAGTAGGTTTTCAAAGATACGATTAAGCATGTACCTGTCGCACATAAACTCAACGGGTTTGCCATTGTGGGTATAGATGATTTCAATTTCTTTCTGCCGGGCCTGAGGTCTGTGTATATTAATGACATCTTCGAGAAATGCAGCAACGTCGAGAAACTGAAGATTGAGCGGATGGTTTATCTCTTCTTTTTCTATATGCAGGATATTTCTGATAAGTATTTCGCCATTGTCAGCAGAAGACTGTATGCGGTATAATGCTCTTTTTTGGTCTTCGGTAAAATTAGAAATATTGGATTGCAGGATTTGAGTCCACATTTTAATACTGGTAAAGGGGGCATTCAAATCATGGGACACTATACTGATCATTGAGTTTTTATCACTGTTAGCCTTTGCCAGTTTACTGTTTTGTTTTTGTATTATCTGGTTTTGTCTGGTAAGCTGATCATTTTTTCTTTTGATGAGTACAAGAATGACAATCGCCAAAATAGCCAGTAAAGCTATGCCTGATATTAAAAAGAGCATATTTCTTTCCTGGGATTTCTGGTGGTCAATTTCCAGAGACAACAATTTGTTTTGCTGAACTTTTTGCTTAAGGTTGTATTTTTCCTGAAGGTCGGCAACGGTTTTCAGAAGTTGTCGGGATACCAATGCCGTATCAAGCAGGTGCCATTTGGTATAATATTCATAAGCCGACTTATAATCTTCTTTTCGTGCAAAAAATTTGGAATACAAGGCATATACATCCGCCTCTTTATCTTTGGAACCTAAAAAATGGGCGAGTTGCAAAGAAAGATCAATATATTTTTTTGCAGAATCGAGTTTCTTTTTTTCTAAATAGGTGTCACCTATATTCAGACAGTCGTACCATAACATTTCTTTATCCGCATTAATACTGTCTGTATTATAATTTGTCATAAAGTAGCCAAGTGCTTTATCCCATTGTTTCTTGTAAAACCAGGCATTACCTAAGTTGTTGTACAACGAGTTCATAGGCAACCCTACCTTATACTTCTGAGCGATGTTTTGAGCTTCGGTAAGGTAGTACAATGCACTGTCCGGTTGATTTAGTTTATTAAAAACAGAACCCAGGTTAGTACAGTTAGTAAATATGGAAAATATTTCCTTGCGTTGCCATGCTATAGCAAGGGCCTGTTTAAAGAATTGCCTGGTTTTTTCAGGTTGATTAATATTGCTGTACGCCATGGCAAGATCACCGAGTGCAGATGTTTCATATTCGGGATATTGTAATCGTCTTGCTTCTTCTAACGATTTATAATAATAATTGATTGCTGAATCATAATCATTTCTCATCTCAAAAAATATCCCTTTGAGACGAAAGGAAAGTACATTTCCTTTTTTAAAATCAAGAGTTCTTGATTCATCTTCAATATACCGGGCAAAATAACCCACAGAGTCGGATTTTGTTTCATCAAAATCCAGAGCACGGTCATACATTGATTTTAATGAAGTAGTATCTGTTTGAGAAAATAAGTCCTGACAAAAGACACAAAACAGGAGTACCGATATGCCATGAACAAAAAATTTCATAATGGAGACTATAAACAAATCAGGGACAAGTCAATCAACAGAAAATATTGTTAGTATTAATGTTGATAAAGATAAGAAAAGAAAGTAATAGTTATATTCAGGAATAATTTGATAACAACTGCAGTTGCAAATCCCGTGATAAGTTTTCTGATTGTCCTCACTATTTTGTTTTAAGTACTGGTATCACCTGTTGCAAAGGTCCGTTTTGCAAACGCAGATAGTATACCCCCGCTGCCAATCCATGACTGTCGAATGGAATAGTATAGGTGTTACCAATTTGTTCTTTGTCCACCAGATATTTTATTACCCGGCCCATGCAATCAATAACCTGCACAAGTGTATGGCCGCCCTGGGTGATGTATTTCACATTCGTTTGTGTTGTGAATGGATTGGGATAAGCTGAAATAAGATTATTGCTTGATTTTTTATTAATGTCATCAATGCCATTGCAAAGCCCGTCTTGTATAATAGGGAGTGATTGAAAGTTTTTGAGAAGTACCGTTTGGAGTGCAGTACTATCTGCACAAAACCATTTTTCCAGAATAGAAGCATACACACTTCGGTAATCGTATTGATGCGGAATATTGATATTGACATCAATGTTTGATGGAATAGATGGATTGTTTCCCAATATGCCGGATTGCACTTTACTGCCAAAGACCAGCATAGGAGCTGCAGCTCCATGATCAGTTCCAATACTGAAGTTGGATTTAATACGACGCCCAAACTCAGAGAATGTAAAAGATATCACCCGGTCTTCAATACCAAGGAAAGCAAGATCATCCTGGAATGCTTTTACAGCGTCTGATAGTTCCTTCAATAAATTAGCATGTTTTCCAATAGTAGGATCGTTTTGTTCGGTTTGCATGGAATGTGTGTCGAAACCAGTATAGCTGACCATATATACTCTTGTCTTAAGTCCTCCTTTAACAAGTCTTGCCACAATTTTGAGCTGGTCTGCAAGTATATTATTGTCAGGGTAAGGTAGTTGCTGAGCAGCATTTCCGGCAGCTTTTTTGATTGATCCGGCAAAGAGTTCGGTTTGTCTCGCTATTTCGCGAACAAAAGTAAGTTCTTTGCCAGCCCTGGTAGCTGGCGCCGGATCCTGCACATCATCTACAATATTGTAAAAAGATGTGGGGTTGGTAATGCTCATTGCCATACCCATTGCCGGCCCGTGAAAAGTAAGTGAAGATACTGATCCGATTTGTATAGCAAGGGGATCGGGCATAGAAGTGTTGGGGTAGCCTGAAGGAAAATTTGGAAATTCATAATTCAGATATCTTCCAACCCATCCGGTATTGACTACTTCATTACTTTCGGATCCACTCATCCATATATCTGTTGCTCTGAAATGAGAAAGATTGGGCTGGGGATACCCAGCAGATTGTACTACCGCCATTTTCCCGTTGTTGAAGAGTTCCTGAATACCGGTCATGGCCGGATGAAAACCGGTTTTACTATTCCCGTTCAACTTTAAAATTTTATTTTCGGGGATGGCGATATTTGTTCGGGCATGATGATAGTTAGCGTAATTGTCCAGGGGTATAACCATATTCAAGCCATCATTTCCACCATTCATCTGTATAATCACAAGTACATGATCTGTATCAGCAGCAAAATTTGTAAGAGCACTAAGCCAGGGCGAAGAAGACAGTGCTGTAACAGTATGCCCATTAACAAAAGCAGGCAGTATGGTTGCCGGCAGAGTATTGCGCAAAAAATCTCTTCTTTTCATAGTAACTGGATTTAAGATAATTGAAATTCTGGTAAAGCAAGCAGGTAGCGGTATAACTCGTTCAGGCGTGAAGAAACCGTTTGATAGGCCATCATATCGGATGGGTTGGCAATATATGTGTTCCACGCATTGGTCCAATAATAATCATTGGTTTGCCCTGTGAGCAGGATTTCTCTTTTTAATTGTTCTTTGATGGTGTCAGACAATTCAATCCTGTATAAAATTGAAAGCGAATCTTCAAGCAATGATTTGGCATCGCCGGGGTTGCTAAGCGATTTTGCAAATTCAATAACATCAATTTTTAATTGAAAGCCATTTATGGTAAAACCATAATGAATCAGGGCGTCTGTAAGTTGTGTACGGAGCGGATAAGTGTTGTTGTTGATCCAGAGCTCATGAAAGGATGGCATCTGATAGTATGCCGGCCACCCTGATACACTTGGCGGATCACCAGGGTCCTGCTGTAATAAATAGCAGTTGTATAATAAACTACCCCAAAGCCCGTATGTTGTTGCATAATCACTGTTGTCAGGAAATTTTACCTGCATTTCCCTGCATACACCTATTACAAAATCTACAGGGCTTTTTATGAGGCATCCCTGGTTGGCAACGTCAAAAAAGTGTTCACTCTTAAGCAGTGTCATTAAAACCGGTTTGATATCCCAGTCATGATCCTGTAACATTTGTGCCAGGGGAAGAATTACATTTTGCTCTGAAGCTTCATCCACTTCATAATACACAAACCACCGGTATAATTCCTTGACAATATATTTTGAAGCTTCAGCACCCTTGCTGAAAATCATATTGATCAGTGCATCCAGTTCGGCATCTCCACCTGTTTCGCCACTTACTCCTGCAATTATTGTATTATTATAAAAAGAGGAGAATGTTTTATTTGTGGTATCGTGTCTTTCGGGTGTGAAATAAGAAGTATTGGTTTTCTCATCATTTTGCCAGCCGGTAAGCACTCTTGCTGCAGCTTTCACATCATTTTCTGTATAGTTGGGATTATTTTCTTTGCCCAATGTAAAGAGCTCCTGCAATTCCCGGGCAAAATTTTCATCGGGTTCCCCTTTTTGATTAAGCTCACCATTCTGGTAAACCAGCATAAGGGGGTCAATTGATATTGCGCGGGCCAATGTTTTAAAACTGCCAAGACAATTGCTCCTCAATAATGTATGATGCTTGTATGCAAAGCGTGCTTGTTGTGTAGAAGCCATTTCTGTTGCGAAATGATTATGCCAGAACAGCGTCATTTTTTCCCTGATATTGCGGGGCTGATTGAGCATTACCCCAATCCACCATTTTTTAAATGAAGATTTACGGCGCTCACCAATAATATCATCTGTATTATGATCATTCACCCAGGTGGTGCCGGTATCAATATTATTATCTGGCTTCTGTGCTTCTGAAGTATCATAATCTTTTAACGGAGGAGAAGGAAGAGGAGAAACAATGGTTAGTAGTTCCTCTACAGACTGATCCATGGTTTTAGTGAGAAAATACTCTATATCAATTGGAGCTGCTCCAAACATAGTTCTTTTCAGCAGGTGTATCACTTCGTTCCTGGTCCATGACCCGGAATAAGGGGAAATGCCACTATTTGTTCTGGCTCCGGTAATATTATTATTTGAATAGCTTTTCTTTTTTATTTTTCCTGCGGAAAAAAAAGTGCGTCTGTCCATGGATATTGCATTGGATTATTGGATACTTACCGGAAACATAATCGTCCGGGTAATATTAATCGCAAAAACGCTGCCATTAATATGTACATGACTATTCATTGATATATGTCAACTAAAACCGGGGGTAAATGAGTACTACCGGGTAAACTTATGCTTATTCATGGATTTTTCTGCAGATCACTGTTTAAAGCCTTTGCTTAAAAAGATCAATGCTGCTTTTCATCCAGGAAGCGTAATCTCCAATTATAATATGCTTTCTTGCCATGTTGACTACGTGCATATAAAATGCAAGGTTATGTACACTTGCAATTGTCAACCCAAGGATCTCTTTAGATTTAATCAGGTGCCGCAGGTAGGCTTTGCTGTAATAGTTGCTTATTGTACAATCAATACCACTATCTATCGGGCTGTGGTCTTTTTCCCATTTTTTATTGTCTATGTTGATTACACCGGCGGAAGTGAACAGCATGGCATTACGTCCATTGCGGGTAGGCATTACACAATCAAACATATCAATACCCAATGCAATACATTCTAAAATATTCCAGGGCGTACCTACTCCCATCAGGTAGCGGGGTTTGTTATCCGGTAAATTTTCGCAACATATACCGCAAAGATCATACATCATGTTTTCGGGTTCTCCTACACTCAGTCCGCCAATGGCATTACCCGCAGCATTTTTTGAACTGATGTACTCACATGATTTCTTTCTAAGTTCGGTATAGGTACCACCCTGAACAATGGGAAAGAGGTTCTGAATATAGCCATATTTGTCAACTGTCTCATTAATACGGGCAACACTCCTGTCGAGCCAGCGATGAGTGAGATGCATTGATTTTTCCGCATAAGAAAAATCACTGGGATAGGGTGGGCATTCATCAAAAGCCATGATAATATCAGCGCCTATACTCCTTTGGATATCCATCACTTTTTCGGGAGAAAAGAGGTGCCTGCTTCCATCAATATGGCTTTGAAACATTACACCTTCTTCAGTTATTTTTCGGGTACCTGCCAGGGAGAACACCTGGTACCCGCCACTATCTGTAAGTATGGGCCGGTCCCAATGAATGAATTTGTGCAAGCCCCCGGAGTCTTCCAGTATATCGGTACCCGGCCGGAGGAATAAATGATAGGTATTTCCTAAAATAATTTTTGCTTTCACTTCTTCAGCCAACTGTTGTTGAGTTACTGCTTTTACGCTGCCTGCTGTACCCACTGGCATAAATATTGGTGTAGGAATTTCTCCATGACCGGTAGTGATTTTCCCTGCTCTTGCTTTAGACCATTTATCTGTTTGTTCTACTCCGAATTGAAGCATAGTCATAATTCTCAAAAAATTTTCACATTACAAAAAATCCACAATAACAAATCCCTGTATTTCTTACCTTCGCCGCCATGATTGAAAAGCTGGACTGGCGTTTAGTTATTTTTGGTGTTCTTTGCCTGGTTACGATCATCCAGGTTATTTATTATCTCTATTTTTTCAGGAGATTAGCCTTTTACCGACTGGCTCCCGAGGGTTTGTATCACCAGCAGCCTGTGTCGGTAGTGATATGCGCCCGCGATGAGGCCGCAAATTTAGCTAAAAATCTTCCCGGAGTACTGGTACAGGAATATGTGGATAAACATGAGTTGATCTTGGTGAACGATAATTCTGTTGATGAATCGAAATACCTGATAGAAGCGCTTCAAAAAGATTTTCCCCAATTGCAGATGTTAGAGCTGAAACAGGAGGCTAAATTTATTACCGGCAAAAAATTTCCTTTATCAATGGGTATAAAGTCGGCTAAATATGATACCGTGCTGCTGACTGATGCGGATTGTGTTCCGGCCAGTGAATTCTGGATGCAGAAAATGGTATCAAGGTTTCAGCATGGGGCTGAGATTGTGCTGGGCTATGGTGCTTACTATAAAAAGAGCGGGCTGCTCAATAAAATTATCCGGTTTGAAACTTTTCATACGGCCCTTCAGTATTTTTCTTATGCCCTTGCGGGTATTCCTTATATGGGCACAGGCAGGAATCTGGCATATAAAAAGGCTGTTTTTCTCCGTAATAAAGGATTTTCTGCACACAATCATTTGCCTGGTGGAGATGATGATTTATTTATTAATGCAGCAGCCACTCCCCGTAATACTGAAGTAGTTATTGACAAAGATGCATTTACACTGTCGGAACCAAAATCTAGCTGGGGTGATTGGATAAAGCAAAAGCAGCGTCATTTCACTACTTCAAAATATTATAAACCCAGGCATAAATTCTTACTTGGTTTATATGCGGCTTCGCATTTCCTTTTTTTCCCTTTAATTATAATTTCAGCAATTTTCTTTAGCTGGGAAATTGCTATTGGTGTTTTTGTTTTGCGCAGCATTGTACAGGGTGTAATATGGTACAACGCTATGGAAAAATTAAATGAACAGGATCTTGGAAAGTGGTACTGGGCATTTGATATCTTTTTGTTTTTGTATTACCTCATTTTTGCACCTGCTTTATGGAAGAAACCCCAAAAAGACTGGAAGTAATTACACAATACTTCTCTGATTTTTCTGAAGTACAATTGCAGCAGTTACAGCAGTTGGATGAGGTATATAGATACTGGAATGAAAAGATTAACGTCATCAGCCGAAAAGATATTGATCAGCTTTACGAACGACATGTTTTGCACTCGCTGGCTATCGCCGCAGTAATGGATTTTACCGGCAGTCCTGAAATTATTGATATTGGCACCGGAGGTGGTTTCCCGGGGATCCCATTGGCAATCACGTACCCGGATATTTCATTTCATCTTGTTGATTCTATTGGCAAAAAAATAAAAGTGGTTAATGAAGTTGCGACTGCGCTACAACTCAAAAACATCACTACACAGCATACCCGGGCAGAAGATATCACCGGACGAAAATTTGATTTTGCAATAAGCAGGGCGGTAGCTCCCCTGAAAGATCTCTGGAGGTGGAGTAAACCTCTTTTGAGGAATCAAAGAACTATGGAATCATTTAAAAATGGCCTTGTTTGCCTGAAGGGCGGGGATATGGCTACTGAGATTGCAGAAAGCAGGCTGAATCCTAAAATCTGGAACCTGAACGAAGTGTTTGACAGGGAGTATTTCAAAGAAAAATATTTACTATACTCACCAATCTGATTGAATGATTATCAAATAGTTTGTGCTGACTCAGCATTTATTGTATCTTTTTTTTATATTACAATATGCTTAAGGTTTAAAGTAACTATTTGTTATTTAAAAAATTAACGATACTATTCCTGTTTTTCTCTTGCTATACTGCGTCTATAGCACAAGTTTTACATGATATTATAGATTTAGGAAGCATTAGGGATTATGATATGGTGAAAGGCAGCCTCAGCTACTTTATTGATTATTCCCAAAGCTACTCCATCAATGAAGTTGATGATTCGAAGTTCAAACCTCCCACCGGTAAAGCTGTTTTTGATCAGAAATTTCTTAAGGCAAATAATTTTATCAGATTGAATGCTATCAATACCGGTAGCTCTTCAGACACTTTCTATTTTTATGCTGGTAAGGCACAACATTTATCAATGTATGAATATGACAGTGCCTCAAAACAAAAGAAATTGCTGAATAACCATATTTCTGAATTTTCACCTGCTTTGTTTAATTATGTACCTTATGTATATTTTGTTGTAAAAAAAGGGGAGCATAAAATTTTTTATTTAGATGCTGATATTAATTATTTCAACTGGTATCTTTTTGATCCTGTAATTTTAACTCCTGCGGCAGCAAACTATTTTGCTTTTAACCATATTCTGCATCCCAGCCGTATTTACATGTATATAACTCTTTTTCTGCTGGGGGTAATGTTCAGTATGCTTGCTTATACTTTTACAATATTTATTAGAGAGTCTGCCTGGGAGTATTTTTATTACGCCTTAGCCATATTCGTTTTCATGCTGTATTTCGGGCTTCGCCTGATGAATGTTTTTTCCTTCAGCGAATTGTATTTCTCTTTTTATGACCTGAGGTATCAGTTTTTACAGTTGTTTGGATTAATGCTGATACTTAAGTTCATTATTTATTTTTTAAAGCTCAAAACTCAAATACCGGGACTTTACAGGCAGATTAATTGGCTGATATATCTGATGATATTTTTTCTGATAGCAAATCTGCCATTTACTTTTACCAACCGTTTCAACTATGTTGCAAATATTGCTTTTGATATCGTAAGGGTTTTTGCGTTATTGTTTTCTGTCTATATAGCAGTAGTATTAATTTTGAAGGAAAAGAAAAAAGAAGCGCGATATCTGGGCATAGGGTCCCTTCTTTCTATTGTCATGGCATGCATAGCATTGTATGTGGACAGATGGGGTGATTTTGATGACTTGCTGTTGAGGTATAGCGGATTATCGGTGCTCATCTTCATGATAGGAGTAGTTTTTCAGATGATTATTTTTCTTCAGGCATTTGGCTATCGCCAGCGAATGCGGGAAGCTAAACGGATCAGAGCCTTTGAACAATTGCAACTTGAAAATGACCGGAAAGAACTGGATAAATACCGGGCAATTATAGATGCAAAAGATACGGAAAGAAACCGTATTTCACAGGAAATTCATGATGATATAGGTTCCGGTTTAACTTCAATCCGACTACTAAGCGAAATCGCTAAAGTGAAAATGAACCCTCAGGAAAGCAAGGAGCTTGAAAAAATATCTGCTACATCAAATATGCTGATGGAGAAGATGAATGAAATAATATGGACATTAAATTCGAGAAATGATATACTTCCTAACTTAATCGCCCACCTGCGTCACCAGGTAGTTGAATTTTTTGAACCACTGCCTGTGAACTTGCAACTTAACGTTCCCGAAAATATACCGGAAACAACAATTGGTGGCAAAGCCAGAAGAAATATAACCCTTGCGGTAAATGAAGCACTTCACAACATTGTTAAACATGCACATGCCACGGAAGTGAATATAACATTCACCATTAGCGAAGCATTTACTATTTCTATTGTAGACAATGGTATTGGTTTTAATGCCGGTGATACCCGTATTTTAAGTAATGGTATAAGAAATATGAAAGAACGTCTGAATGTTATTGGCGGCACTTGTCAAATTATTAATAGTAAAGGAACGCAGATAAAATTAAATATCCCACTTCAGTAGTACCCACTTTGGGGTAGCATATATATTGGTGATATAGCATAAATTTGCAGACTGTAGTATAGAAAATATCATGAGTAATATTTCTGTTTGTATAGTAGAAGATAATAATGATATACGTCAGGCGCTTGAACAAATTATCATGATGGCTGACGGATATCAGTTTAGCGGATCTTTCGTAAGTGCTGAGAGTGCGGTTATCGGTATTCCCAGGATAAAGCCAAATGTTGTGCTCATGGATATTAATCTTGGCGGAATGAGTGGTATTGATTGTGTTAGGGAACTGAAGCCACGTTTTCCGAATACTTTATTTATGATGTGTACTGTATATGAAGAGGATGAAAAAATATTTGAAGCACTTGCCGCCGGCGCTAATGGCTATATTTTAAAAAAGACTGCACCATCAAAACTGCTTGAAGCCATAAAAGAACTGGCAGAAGGGGGAGCCCCTATGAGCAGCCAGATTGCCCGAAAGGTTGTGGCCGCGTTCAGGGAAAAAAATACGCAATCAACCGGAGTACTGGATATATTGTCCAACAGGGAACATGAGATTTTGGAATTGCTGGCTAAAGGACTTTTATATAAAGAAATCTCTGCTAAGCTTAATATCGCACAGGAAACCGTGCGAAAACATGTTTATCATATTTATGAGAAACTTCACGTCAACAATAGAGTGGAGGCAGTAAACAAATACTTTGGACGGTAGTTATGACTTCGACAAGTCAATTGAATAAGCCGCTTCCCCATTACGAAGCGGCTTATTAATTTATTCAAATATATCAGGGTTTTGTTGCTACATAAAACAAGTCAAAACATTCATCGTCTGCCTGACCAATATAATAATCTGCATGGGTGATACCTGTAGTAAGCTGCTGGTTTTGTTTTAGCAGTTTTTTCCTGTTCATACGGTTCAGGATGTCGTAAGGTATTTGCAGCAATTGACGGGGCAGCCTGTACTGAAGGTTGAATATGTCGAACCTGGTGATTCGATCTACTGATTCTTTATTCTTTTGATAATAATCCCTGATCTTTTCATTACCAAATACCCCAAGTGCCTCTACTTTTCCAAAGTAAACTGACAGTAATTGCTTTAACTCATCAAAAGTATATTCACGTACATGCCAGGGATTTCTTGTGATAGACATTTTTTTGTTGGGTGTCGTCACAATAAGTTTTCCTCCAGGTTTCAGCACCCTCGAAATTTCCTGCAGAAAAAAATGATCCCTGGGTATATGCTCAATCACCTGAAAAGTAATTACATAATCGTAAACACCAGATTCTATACCACTTAGTGGCGGAATATTTAACTGTACAAATTTTACATTGTGTTTTTTAAAAGCCGGGGTATTTGTAATATCGGTCTCGTATTTGTCTATGGTAACAAACTCCTGAGTATGTGGTGCTATAATTTCTACACCATATCCGCTTCCTGTTCCTATTTCAAGCACTTTCCCCGAAATGCGCTTAGCTGCCTCAAGATAGGCAAGCAATGAACGTTGGAAAACGTAATTGTCTGAATGGTCTTTCTGAGAGACTCTTTCTGCAGTTTGTAAAATTTGCATTGTTATAATATAAATGCAGTTTCAAAAAATTGAATTGACTGATGGATTAGTTTTCTCTAGCTTTTCTAAGAATCTTCTGATATCTTTTTTCATTGATATAACGACCAGTAAAGGCGATTGCAAAGCCGGCGAGTAACCCAAGCAAGACTATTACTGCAACTTTCCCATTATCCTGTGCTATAGGAATAATACTAATACCGCCAAGAAAGATGACAATAAAGAAGGTGAACAACCCTACGATAGCCCCGTAGGCTATCGTATACAGGATATAGTATTTGAGCTTTGACCCGGTACGCTGCTCCTGCCAAAATTCTATAAAACGAAGGTCTTCTTTTGTAACCTGTTTACTCACGATGTACTTTTTTGCTTAAAAAAAAAATTATATGGGCAATCTTCGACGGGATATAATCGTCTGTTGTATTAAAATATAGCAGCATTATTCTTTCATCATTTCTTTTGCAGCCTTAATGATATCTTCTGCATTAGGTTTGCTGAAATAGTCGCCATCCGTTCCGTAAGCCGGGCGGTTGGCCTGTGCCGTTATGGTCCTCGGGGCCACATCCAGCCACCGGTATCCTCCCTGTTCTTCCATTACTTTATTAAACATATATGCGGTGGTGCCTCCGGGCATATCTTCATCGGCAAAAATGATGCGATTGGTTTTCTTTAATGATTCCACAATGCTGTGATGCACATCGAATGGCAGCAGCGTTTGTACATCTATTACTTCGCAGTCTATGCCAAGGTCTTTCAATATAAGTGCTGCTTCGTAAACGATACGCAATGTGGCGCCATAAGATACAATGGTAATATCCTCGCCTGTTTTAATGATTTCGGGGATACCCAGTTGTACCCTGTAATCTAAAAGATTTGAAGGTAATTTTTCTTTTAGCCGGTAAGCATTCAGGCATTCGATCATTATAGCCGGATCGTTGATTTCAAGCAGTGTATTGTACATGCCGGCTGCCTGCACCATATTACGGGGCACGCATACATGAAAACCACGCAATGCATTTACCAGCACCGCCATTGGCGATCCGCTGTGCCAGATACCTTCCAGCCGGTGTCCCCTTGTGCGTATAATGATCGGACAGCCCTGTTTGCCTTTTGTACGATAATGGAGGCAGGCTACATCATCGCTTAGAGGTTCCAATCCATAGAGGACATAATCCACATATTGTATTTCGGCTATTGGTCTTAGTCCGCGCATGGCAAGGCCGATACCCTGCCCTACAATGGTCAGTTCACGTATACCG
Source organism: Bacteroidota bacterium (assembly GCA_018268105.1). GTDB lineage: Bacteria > Bacteroidota > Bacteroidia > Chitinophagales > Chitinophagaceae > Agriterribacter. The sequence continues at coordinate 56,888 of JAFDXG010000143.1, forward strand.
GTATCAAATATCCTGTTGCTGCCATGTTTTTGCTGAAGACCTGCAAAGGCCTGGTTCACATCCCCAATCAATCCCATATCTTCTCCAAACGCCAGTACTTTGGGATTATGTTTAAACAGGTTATCAAAATACCTGTTTAATATCTGATAGCCGTTCAGAGAAGGCGCATTGTCATCATATACCGGTGCTGAAGCCTGTACATGGGCAAGACTTTTTGTGCCTTCATTATATAAATGAGTGCGGTAAAGGTTGCTTTGCTCATTATATAATTGATTGTAATAATCCTGCACTTCAACTGATTCACTGAAATGAGCACCGGTTGCCAGCGCTTTGAGAATATCTTTTCTCAGGGGTTCCCTGTTGTTTTTAAGGCTTTTAATAGCGGTATTGATTCTGCCCGTACTATCGCCATATTGATTGAGTGCTGACTGCAAAAGTTTAAGACTATTATCTACCATTTTTTTTAATGGTATATTATATTTTTCCCAGGCCAGTTCTTTACATTGTTTTACCAAGGTTTTTGCGGTGATCTCAATTGCATTCAGTTCTTCTTCATTTGCCAGTGCATTAGCGAGTATCCATTCTCTCATTTTTTTATTGCAGTCCCACTCCCTTTCCCATTCCAGCCTTTCCTGCGACTTATATCTCTCATGGCTACCCGAAGTGGAATGTCCCTGTGGTTGGGTTACTTCTTCTACGTGAAATATAGCCGGAGTGTGTGTATCTCTTAATTTTTGCAGCCCCTGTTCAAAAACCTCACATGTGCCCGCATAATCCCAGCATTTCACTTTGTAGATGTCTATTCCTGTTGAGCCGTTTTTTTTCTGAAACCCTCTAAGCGCTTCAGAAATAGACCCTTTTACAATCTGATCTCCTGAAGGAACAGATATCCCATACCCGTCATCCCATATAAAAATAGCAAGGGGCACCTGCAGCACACCTGCTGCATTCACGGCTTCCCAAAAATGTCCTTCAGCAGCTGAGGCATCACCAATAGTGCAAAAACAGATTTCGTTTCCATTGTCCGAAAGAGTTTTGAACTGGTGCAGCAATTCAATTTCCCTGAATGCTTTGGAGGCAAAAGCCAGTCCGAAAGCTCTTGGCATTTGCCCTGCTGTAGGTGCTATTCCATTTGTAAAATTTTTCAGTTTAACCAATTCGAGGAATTCACCATTCTTGTCCATGAATGCTGATGAGAAGTGCGCGTTCATTTGCCTGCCTGCACTATGCGGCTCTTCTTCCTCGTCAGGATTTGCATATAGCTGTGCAAAAAAATCTTCTAAAGTGGCTATGCCTGTGGCAAAGGCGATTGTTTGATCGCGGTAATAACCTGCATAGAAATCACCCGGTTTAAAAAATTTTGAGAGTGCCACCTGTGGTACTTCTTTCCCGTCGCCAAAAATGCCAAACTTGGCTTTCCCTGTAAGTACTTCTTTCCTTCCAAGTAAACTCGCTTCCCTGCTTTCGCAGGCAAGACGGTAGTCGTCTAATACTTCCTGGCGAAAACGTTCGAAGGAAAGTTTCTCTTCGGATATAGTATCGTGGGGAATGGTATATTCCATAAGAGCAAAAATACCCGAAATTTTCCTAAATATTGTCCTGTTTTGTAAGACGCCATTTAATACAGATATTGCAGCATTATTCAGCAATAAAAGCAGGAGAAAATGAAGTATCTTCCGTTGAACCCCAAATTATTTATCCAAAACCGTAAAAGGTTTATTGCGGCAATGGAGAAAAATGCTATTGCCATCTTCAACAGCAATGATGAGTTGCCCACAAATGGGGATGCCCTGTATACTTTTAAACAAAACTCAGATTTATACTGGCTTACCGGTATAGAGCAGGAAGATACTATGCTCATACTTTTTCCGGATAATACTGACAAGCAATACCGGGAAGTATTAGTGCTTGTACGTCCCAATGAATTAAAGGAAAAATGGGATGGTCGCCGTTTGAGAATTAAAGAGGCTCAGGCTATATCGGGTATTGATACAATTATCTGGCTCGATACGCTGGGTGGAATGCTCCAACCCTGGATACATCTTGCTGATACCATATATCTCAACAGCAATGAAAACGACAGGAAAGCTAACCTGGTGCCTGTACGGGATTACCGGTATGCGGAAGAAATACGGAAACGATATCCTTTACATCAATACAGACGGAGTGCAAAAATTATGAAAACATTGCGGTCCGTAAAAACAAAAGAGGAAGTGGCAGTAATGCAAACGGCAATAGATATAACTGAAAAAGCTTTTCGCCGCCTGCTGTCATTCATTCGTCCAGGAGTTATGGAATATGAGATTGAAGCGGAAATCTACCATGAATTTTTACGCAACAGAGCCACAGGTCCGGCCTATCACTCGATTATTGCCAGTGGAGACCGGGCAAGAACTCTGCATTACGTATCCAATAACGAGGAGTGTAAAGACGGGGAACTGGTGCTGATGGACTTCGGTGCAGAATACGGAGGTTATTGCGCTGATCTGACCCGCACAGTGCCTGTAAACGGTAAGTTCACCAGGCGGCAAAAGGATGTATACAATGCCTGCCTGCACTTACACCGGTATGCTGCATCTATTTTAAGTCCGGGTATTACAATAATAGAGTATACCGACAAAGTAGGTGAAGAGGCAACCAAGCAATTTGTGAAGCTGGGATTAATCAAAAAAGCGGATATTAAAAACGAAGACAAAGACAACCGGGCTTATCGTAAATATTTATATCATGGCATTTCGCATCATCTTGGTATAGATGTACACGATCTTGGAACCCGCACTGCTCCCATTTGTGAGGGTATGGTATTTACCATAGAACCGGGTATATATATTGAAGAAGAACAAATGGGTATTCGTATTGAGAATAATTTTTGGATAAATAAAAAAGGTAACAAAGACCTGATGAAAAATATCCCCATTACCGCTGAAGAGATTGAAGCCCTTATGAAAAAATAAATTCATTGAAGGTTCCATTCAATCAATAAAAAGTCGAAAATATTCTAATGAAAAATATACCCAACATTTTTACATTGCTGAATCTGTTTTTTGGATGTCTTGCCATTATTGTAGTACTACAGTCTGGTATCAGCCTGATAAATACTGCCGACGGAACACAGATGATGAATATGCCTGAAGCTATATTTATGGCATCACTTTATATTGGTATCGCCGCAGTGGTTGATTTTTTTGATGGATTTGTCGCCCGTTTATTCAAAGCGCAGTCGGCAATGGGTAAAGAACTTGACTCACTGGCAGATGTGGTTAGCTTTGGGGTTGCGCCCGGTATGATTATTTACCAGTTTCTTCGCTTATCTGTAGCCCGTCAGGAAGACGGTTTGGATGCAAGTGCGGTGTGGTTGCTTCCTGCACTTATATTACCTTGTGCAGCCGCCTGGAGACTGGCAAAATTTAATATTGATGATACGCAGCACTTTTCATTCCGGGGCGTACCAACACCTGCAGCAGGATTGCTGGTAGCTTCTTTTCCTCTGATATTCTGGAGTATTGACCCCGGGTTTATTGACCTTTTTTTGAATAAATGGTTATGGTATGCTATTGTACTGCTGCTAAGCTATCTGATGATTTCAGATATTCCTATAATGAGCCTGAAGTTTAAAAATTATTCGCTAAAAGATAATATACCCAAACTGATATTACTGGCAACTGGAATTGTGCTGGTAGTTCTGTTTAAATGGGCGGCCATTCCGCTTATTTTTATCGCTTACATTCTTTTATCTTTGCTGCTCAAAAATAAGATCACATCATGACCTACGCAGTACATATCAATATTATGCCGTTAAAAGAATTGCTTGATCCGCAGGGAAAAGCAGTAATGAGTGGATTGAGCAATCTCGGTCTAAAAGGTATTAATGATGTACGTATAGGCAAACATATTATACTCCAGGTTGAGGCTGACTCCAAAGAAGCTGCACAAAAGATTGCAGAAGAAGCTGCTCAGAAGTTACTGGCCAACCAGGTAATGGAATATTTTGAAATCACAGTTAACTAAGCAATGAATGCTTTATATTGTTCCATCACCCATCGGCAATCTTGCTGACATCAGTTTCAGGGCGATAGAAACATTAAAGCAAGTGGATTTAATACTGGCCGAAGATACACGTACCTCATCCATTTTGCTGAAACATTACGATATTCAAAAACCCATTACTCCTTATCATCAGCACAACGAACATAAAGTAGTAGCCCATCTTGCAGATCAGTTGCAGTCGGGTAAAACTATGGCCCTGCTTACCGATGCAGGTACACCGGGTATTTCCGATCCTGCTTTTCTGCTGGTACGTGAATGTGTGAGAAATAATATACGTGTAGAATGTTTGCCGGGGGCTACAGCATTTGTGCCTGCTTTGGTCAACAGCGGACTACCCATCAACCGTTTTTGTTTCGAAGGCTTTTTACCCTTGAAAAAAGGAAGACAAACCCTGTTTAATAAACTTGCTGAAGAAGAACGGACTATTGTTTTTTATGAATCGCCTATGCGGTTGGTAAAGACCCTGGAGGAATGTATTCAATATTTCGGCGCTGAAAGACAATGCTGCGTAAGCCGTGAGCTCTCTAAAATGTTTGAAGAAAACAAGCGGGGCACACTTAGCGAAGTTCACGACTATTTTGCGGCGAAGACAGTGAAAGGTGAAATAGTGGTGGTGGTGGAAGGATACCAGGGAAAATAAAAAATAAAGCATAAACAATTTGAAACTTCAGAAATTCATGAAATAGTGATGCATTAATTCGTATAGAAAGTAAACGGACTTTAGAATGCCCTCACAGTTTTAAGTTTTTTTTACAACGTCGTTCCTGAAAAATCTACGGAACTGGTACGAAATTGCATGATTCATTGTAAATATTCAATTTATAAAGAGATGAAAAAAATTCTTGTAATAATGTTACTGCTATCAGCAGGTTTTGTGTATACTGCCGGTGCTCAGATCAGGAAACTACCTGCAGATGTTACGAACAGCTTTTCACAAAAATATCCTGATGCAAAAAATGTGGAATGGAAAGATAAGCTTAGCAATTTCTCAGCAGGTTTCGAGTGGAAAGACGAACAATATGAAGCTCATTTCAACAAGAAAGGAGAATGGCTTAGTACCGACAAAGAAATAGATATGAACGATTTACCCCGAGAGGTAAAAGACGGTTTTGATAAAAGTAAATATAGTGATTGGGAAACAAAAAATGTGTACCGTATTGATTTGCCCGACGACAACGTAAACTACAGGGTGCATGTAGCAAAAAGCAGTATTCAGAAAAAAATACTTTTGTTTAATCAGGAGGGGAAACTATTGAAAGATAATCTGACACTGTAGGTATCGAATATTTAATAATAAATATATTCTTAAATCAGTCAAAAGCCGGCCGGGAGTACTTTTTGCTCCCGGCAGTTTTTTTAATAAGTTTAGGTTTGGCTGACGATTGCTAGCTCCTTACAACTTCTGTTTCCCTACCTTTGGCGATATTTTTTTAAAAACCTAACGAAGATGCAGCGACTATTTTTTTTGTTGGCAATGATTTTTTCCGGAACAACTTTTTTATTTGCACAGCCAGACCGCTGGCAGCAACGGGTAAAATATGTGATGGATATCAATATGAATGTACATACCAACCGATTTACCGGTAAGCAAAAGCTGGAATACTGGAACAATAGTCCTGATACTTTAGATAAAGTATTTTATCACTTATACTGGAATGCTTTTCAGCCCAACAGCATGATGGACACAAGAAGCCGTGAATTGGGGAAAATATTATTCAGGACAAGAGATGGGAAATCTGTTGGTGATTGGGATGCAAGGGTGCAGGATCGTATTCTCCATCTTAATGATGATGAAATAGGATACCAAAAAATCATTTCTCTGAAGATGAACGGTGCAGCACAACAATTTACCGTTTACGAAACAATTCTTGAAGTAAAATTAACAAAACCTATTTTACCTAAATCGAAAGTGGTTTTTGATATGGAGTTTGAAGCCCAGGTACCCCTGCAAATACGCAGGTCGGGGCGTGATAATCCTAAGACAGGGGTACGTTACTCAATGAGCCAGTGGTATCCTAAGATCTGTGAATATGACTATGAGGGCTGGCATCCTACACCTTATGTGGCCAGGGAGTTTTACGGCGTGTGGGGCGATTATGATGTGAATATTACTATTGATAAATCATATATCATAGGAGGAACCGGTTATTTGCAAAATGCAGGACAAATTGGTTTTGGCTACGAAGCCCCGGGCACAAAAGTCGTGCGTTCTTCCGGCAATACACTTACGTGGCGTTTCATGGCGCCTAATGTACATGATTTTGTGTGGGCAGCAGATCCCCAGTTCAAACACCTTGTCCGGAATATCCCGAATGGACCAACAATTCATGTTTTATATAAATACAAACCCAATGATACTGCCAATGATGCCGCATGGAAGGAAGTAGCAGATGCTGCAGTAATTGTTTTACCTTTTATAGAAAAGCATTTTGGGAAATATCCTTATAAACAATATTCGTTTATACATGGGGGTGATGGTGGTATGGAGTACCCAATGGCAACTTTGGTGAGCGGACCTGGGCTCGGTACAGCTTTTCATGAATGGATGCATAGCTGGTACCAGATGATGCTTGCTACAAATGAATCGCTATATGCCTGGATGGATGAAGGGTTTACCAGCTACGCAGAAGCACTTGTATCGGCTTATTATAATCAAAGAAAGAATAATGAAGTGACCGGATATGATCTCCGTACTGATATTCCGGTATCAGGAAATGCCGGTGACCTTCCTTTATATGAAGCCGATTCTTATGCAGGTTATTTTAATCTTGTAAAAAGCGGGTTGGAAGAACCTTTGACTACTCATGCAGATCATTTTAATACGAATTATGCCTATAGCCAGGCAGCTTACTCAAAAGGTGCTGTGTTCCTTTGTCAACTGGGTTATATTATCAGTGATTCCCTCAGGGATAAAACATTACTGGAATATTACAGCCTATGGAGGTTTAAGCATCCCAATGCCAACGACTTTGTTCGTGTAGCTGAAAAAGTTAGCGGTATTCAGCTTGACTGGTATAAAGAATATTGGGTAAATACTACTAAAACTATTGATTATGCCATTGATAGTTTGTGGGAACAAGATGGCAAAACCAATATTCGTTTGCGTATGATTGGTAAAATGCCTATGCCAATAGATGTGCAGTTGAAGTATAAAGATGGTGCAAAGGAGATAGCTTATATTCCTCAATTGATTATGTTTGGGCAAAAACCACGGGAAGATTCAATCCCACGCAAGGTATATGCCCCCTGGAAATGGACACATCCTACATATACCCTCGAGGTGAATCAACGCCTGATGAACATCAGTTCGATAGAAATAGATCCCACATGGCGAATGGCAGATACTGACAGGAAAAATAATAAGCTGGAGTTGAACTGGTAACTATTTACGCAGGGATGCTACAATTTGTGTAACGGTGTCAATAGTATATGCAATATCTTCTTCTGTGGTAAATCTTCCTAATCCAAATCGGATGGAATTTTTAGCGAGTTCATTGCTGACACCCATTGCCTTGAGCACATAAGAAGGTTCGGGATTGGCAGAGGTACATGCCGATCCGGATGATACTGCAATTGTTTTGCTGATTTCTGTTAGTAAACCATTGCCTTTTATCTGATCAAAGGAAATATTGGTGACATTGGGTAAACGCTGGGTATTTGCACCATTGATATATATATGTTGTAATGTTGTCAGCCCTGCTTCCAGTTTATTGCGTAATGTGTTTATATGAAGAGCTTCTGTATCCATCTTCAGCTTGCATATTTCACAGGCTTTTCCAAGAGCTACGATTCCGGGTACATTCAGGGTACCGCTGCGCATTCCTTTTTCATGACCCCCGCCATCTGTCTGAGGGATAAGCCTTACACGCGGATCTTTCCTCCTTACATATAAGGCACCTGAACCTTTGGGCCCATAGATTTTATGTGCGGAAAGACAGAGCAGGTCAATGCCGTATTTCTCAACATTGACTGGGATCTTTCCCACCACCTGGGTGGCATCAGAGAAAAATAGTATGCCTCTTTCTTTGGCTATCTTGCCAATGGTTTCAATAGGTTGAATTACCCCTGTTTCATTATTGGCAAACATAACGGCTATGAGTAGGGTATCTTTTTGAATAGACTTCTCAAGAATTTTCAGATTGATAATGCCTGACTCGTCTACGGGTAGATATGTAACTGTAGCCCCGCGTTTTTCAAGGTGTTTACAGGTGTCTAATACTGCCTTATGCTCTGTTGCACAGGTAATGATATGTTTGCCTCTGCTGCTATACATTTCAAAAGCGCCTTTGATAGCAAGGTTCACAGCTTCCGTGGCTCCTGAGGTGAAAATAATTTCATCAGTGGATGCTCCTATCAGTGAAGCGGTTTGTTCTCTCGCTATGTTCACTGCTTCTTCGGCTATCCAGCCAAAGCTATGGTTTCGGCTGGCTGCATTTCCAAAATGACGGGTAAAATATGGCAACATAGCCTGCAATACTTCCGGGTCAACGGGCGTAGTGGCATTATTATCCAGATATATGGGCAGTTGTAACTGTTGCTGCATGATACTGCAAGTTACAACTCTATTTTGCAGGGATTGTGGAGGTGTCTTTTGGTGGGTTCCTGCCAATAAAAGGATATTGTTCCAGCGTCATTATCTGTCCGCTGATGGGACCGCACTCATCAGAGAGCCAGTATACGGCAGCAGCAGCAATTTCTTTTGGCCAGATAATTCTGCCTGCCGGGGCATATACATTGGGAAGGTCTTTATACCAGTCGTCTGCCAGCCCATGCTCCCTTTTGCGGATGGTTTCATTTTCCGTAAGTACCCATCCCGGATTGATCTGATTTACCCTTACTCCATTTTCACGAAATAAAGTATCGCCAAGATTTTGGGTCATAGTCATCAATGCACCTTTGGATACGCTGTATGCAAACAGATTTGGTTCACCACTGAATGCATTTACAGATCCGATATTCAATACACAACCCATTTCTTTGCTCAGATGGGGGAGTGCTGCTTTTATCAGTGCAAAAGGAGCAATAGTATTGATTTCAATAACTTTTCTAAGCAGGGGCAGGTCTGTAGTATGCAGGTTTGACGATGCAACAATTGCTGCATTGTTGACAATTGCATCAAGTTTGCCATAAGTTTTTACTGCAAGATCAACCAGTCGTTGGGGCGTACCTTCATTAGTGATATCCTCAATATGCAATACCGCATTTTCTTTTCTCATGGCTGTTACTACTTCTTCTCCCCATTCTTTTTCCAGTCCATGCACAACAACTTTTGCACCCTCTTCTACGCAGCGGGTAGCAATAGCCTTGCCAATACCCGTGCAGCTACCGGTTACTATAATAACTTTGTTTTGTAAGCGCATGTACTAATTTTAAATTTAAGATTTAAAATTTGAAATTGCTATACCGGTTTCAGCACACTCTTTACTACTTCTCCCTTATGCATTTTCTCAAATGCTTCATGCCATTCCGTTACCGGCCAAACTCCGCCGATAATGGGTCTTACGTCCAGTTGACCACTTGCCAGTAATGCAATCACTCTTTCCCAAATTGGCCAATTGTGGCTGAAACTTCCCTGCAGGGTTACATTTTTCTGTACCAGTGGATCGAGTGAGAAATTTAAAGGCTGAGGCCCCCATCCAACTTTTGATATCGTTCCTTTTGGACGAACCAACTGCAATGCCATCTTTAAAGTAATACTTGCTCCGGCAGCGTCAATCACGCAATCAGCACCCATCCCGTCACGTTGTGTAGCCCAGGGCATAGCATCGCCAACAATGGCTTCACACCCATATTGTTTGGCTATATCAAGCCTGTGCCGGTCGGCTTCAAGACCCACCACAGCTACTTCGGCTCCGCAAAGCCTGGCCATAGCTGCACAAAGAATACCTATTGTTCCTGGTCCTAATACTATTACCCTGTCTCCGGGTTTCAGTCTTGTGTTTTCAACAACTGCATTAAAAGCAACACAGCAGGGTTCGGTTAAGCAAGCCTGTTCAAAGGCAAGGTTGTCGGGTACTTTGTGCAGGCAACGGGCAGGTACCCTTACATATTTTGTCATAGCACCATTTACACCATAGCCAAAACCTTTGCGTCCGGGATCAAGATTATACAACCCGCTTCTGGTCATCGGGCTATTGGGATTAATTACTGCTGCAGTTTCACTCACTACCCTGTCGCCCTCTTTCCAACCTGTAACCCGGCTGCCAAGCGCAATAATATGTCCTCCAAATTCATGTCCAAGTACTACCGGATAGTTTACGGGCCAGCTATGATCGGCAGTCCATTGATGCAGGTCGCTCCCGCATACACCCACATTGGCCACTTCCAGTAATATATCTTCTTCACCTATTTCAGGTCTTTCTATTTCTCTTATTTCAACAGATCCTTTTTCTGGAGCAAAATTTACAACTGCTGCGGATTTCATGTCAGTATTTGAGATTTAATATTTGAGATTTGATATGCTGTTAATTAATCAGGTTGACTAAGCTAAAGAATTTTAAGTTTTATCCCGCAACTGAGGGATCAAATTTGAAATCCATGTATTTTCTCACAGATAAGCCTAAGTGAACCTTCGAGGTCGCCATCTGCGGTTTTAAATGCATCAGCATCAACGGTTAATGGAGCACCCAATACCACCAGGGGAGCACCATATTCAGGGCAACGGATAGCTTGTTCTAACGTTAAGCCTCCAACGGCCTGTACAGGTATATTAACGGCATCGACTACCTGCTTTAATTGATCAAGCGGGCTTGGCATTCTTTTCCCCTGTGCAGCTATACCTCTGCGTTCATCATAACCAATGTGATGAATTACGTAGTCGCATCCCAGGTCTTCGAGCCATTTTGCAGCAGCCACCATATCGGGGCATCCAAGATTGTCGCCCATTACTTTTGCACCAAAATCTTTTCCTGCTTTTACTACACATTTAATGGTTTCTTCATGCGCCCTGGCCATTACCACCACATGAGTGGCGCCGGCCTTTGCCATCATTTCAGCTTCCAGGTAACCGCCATCCATGGTTTTTAAATCGGCAACTATTGGTACTCCCGGAAATGCTTCTCTTAATTTTTTTACACCGTGTAGTCCTTCTGCAAGAATCAGGGGGGTGCCGGCTTCAAGCCAGTCAACACCCGCACGCATGGCAAGCGCTGCTGTTTCCAGGGCTTCATCAATATTGGTAAGATCAAGTGATATCTGTACAATTGGTTTCATAAAATTGTTGCTGTTGTTATAAATCTCTTTGAAAGACAAAAGATAAATGAGATAGAAACAGAAAACCAATACTCATTGTCAAATCGACCATTATTCTATTCCCCTTTTTCTATTTCAAACATTTGACATAGCAACACAGTACCGTCAATTTTTAAACTATCCGGGGTAAAAGCAGACGTTAAACCTGGAGTTTCTTACAACTTATGCTAAATGCTGACTGCCGATACCTGATAGCCTACAATCCACTCACCATCCGCCTAAGGTTTGTATTCCATTTGCATATTTTGCTTCATGCTCCAGCAACCATTTTTTGCGCCAAAGTTCTCCGCCATAGCCAATAAGATTGCCATTGGTGCCTATGACCCTGTGGCAGGGCACCACAATGCTGAGTCGGTTTTTACCGTTGGTGGTACCCACCGCACGGATAGCTTTGGCATTCCCGATACGTTTTGAGAGTTCCATATAAGAGATGGTTTTGCCATAGGGAATATCCAGAAGCGCATTCCAGACATTTAACTGGAAATCGGTACCTTTTTGACTGAAGCTGAAATCAAAATTTTTCCTTTTGCCTTCAAAATATTCCCGCAATTGGGCAATGCATGTTTTTATTGTTTGATTTTCGGGTGATGTTATTATAATTTGGCCGGGATCCGGCTTTGGGCCTTTAAACGCATTTGCAAAGAGTATGGCATGTACACCCTCGTCGTCATACTGTATTTCCAGTACCCCAAGCTGAGATTCATAATAGGTGGTATATAATGATGGATCACTCATCTCTTAATAACTCTTCAAAAATACGGGTTACTCGTTAACCGATACGGCTGCCGTTGATAACTTTCCGGTCGGGTTGCAGTAGTACCACATTTCCGTCTTCGGCATATACGCCCAGCACAAGACATTCGCTGAAAAAGTTGGCAATTTGTTTGGGTGGAAAATTGACGATGGCAATCACCTGCCTGCCTGCAAGTCTCTCCGGTTGGTATAAAGCAGTTATTTGCGCCGATGATTTTTTAATGCCCAGTTTGCCAAAATCTATAGTAAGCTGGTACGCGGGCTTCTGTGCTTTGGGAAATGGTACAGCTTCAAGAATTGTACCTACTCGTATATCTATTTTTTCAAAATCGCTCCGGGAAATCATGGAGAATTTATTGAGTAAAGGATGCAAAGTTATACATCAGTCTGCTGCAATATGCATTGGGTAAAGATTTTAAATTGCCCTCCCGACAGCGCGTATCATAATGGAAGTACCTATGTTTCCCCACCGACCGTCTAGTTGAACAATTACCAATTGGTAATTTTCGCTGCAAATAATCATGCACCTCTCTTTTATTCACGGATACTTTTTACTTTTATCATCTCCAATCTGAATATTCTTCTGAGTACCCGAATCTATTATCTGCAAAAACTACAGAAATTGTTGTTATTGAATACTGGTATAAAGTATTAGCACTTTGATACCTGGAAAATGAAATTCATCTATGTTGTCTAAAAAAATTTCACAAGCAATAAATATAGTTTCTATGGACACAAACAAAGCCACCCAATCTTTTGAGTCGGAGATCAACAAAGAATTACAAAAGCGCGTAAAATCTATCAGCCGCGATTCCAGCTTAGCACATATCATACTATGGGTTTCCATTATCGCAAGCTTTGCTTCAGCCATTATGGTTGCCTCAGGGCAGCAAATATTTATTAATAATATATGGCTGGCTATTGTTGCAGGTATTCCAGGGTTAGTAGTGTTACTGGACAAAACTTTCGATTTTGCCCGGAGGTCTTCATCGGGTATAATGTACAAAATAGAACTGCAGGAATTGAAGAACGATTATGATTTCGGAAAAATAAACGCGTATCGGGCTGCTCAAAGGCTTCAGGAAATAACCAGACGACATGAGTCTTCGTTTTTAAAAGTAGGATTTTTAGCCGGCGAAAGACAGGCAATCGCGCCAGAACAATACTATAGCGAAACTCCTGCATATAAGGAGAACAAAATAGAACAATCAGAAATAAACGCCATGGTACAGAAAAGCCATAGCGCTAATGGAAATGGTATCTCAAGCAACGGAGTAAAACAATAGTGTCGCTTTTCCATTGTATTATTGCTTCTTCCGTTTAAAACGGGGGAAGCAATCTTTTTTTAGAAGTGGAGGGTTTAATGTTTCATGTAGTATGCTGAACTTTTCATTCTTCATTATTTTATTGATCCAATCCTTTGCGCTTACTAAAATCTTCTTTTTCTGCTTTTTGTCAAGTAAGTAATTGAGTGCCTGGTAAATATTTTTGAAATGCTTTTGGGTAGATTGCTCAATTTCAGCCCAGCTTTTATTCAGTTCTTTATATTGTAATGAAGTTTATTTTAACGCAACATATGCTCTGACAACGACAATATTCATTTATACGGACTTTTCATTTTTTAAAATACTGGCAAGCATGGTAACTCCATGCTCTGTAAAAGCATAGGGCAGGTATCTTAAACCACCCCAGCTTGAGGTGCCAAATTGGCTCCTCAAGTTTTGCCATTCTTCAATAGTAAGTTCAAACATGAAATCATCAGGAAACCTATCTACATTTCTTCTAACAGCTCTTTTTAATTGTTTTGTCTCTACTCCGAATAATACAGCTATATCAAAATCAAGTATTACCCGTTCACCCCCGACGGTCAATATCATTTGCTGGATAATTGTGCGTTGTATTGTTGGTGTTTTTTTCTGGTTAATGGTTTCAAACATATTCAGATTCAATGAGATATCCAAAGTTTTCAGGTAAGCATAACAGGCCTTACGCGATGGTTGAAAGCTGATTGCTGAAAGCTGACAGCCTGAAACAGGTAAATTTTAAAAAATTCTTTCCCAACTATTTGGCAATAAATAATCATACACATACCTTTGCACTCCCAAAATCAAAAGGGTACTTAACGGTATGTCTCAAAGAATCAGAATAAAACTACAGAGTTACGATCACAATCTGGTGGATAAGTCCGCTGAGAAAATCGTAAAAACTGTACGCAGTACCGGAGCGGTGGTAACAGGTCCTATTCCTTTACCTACTCAAAAGAAAATCTTTACGGTGTTGCGTTCACCCCACGTAAACAAGAAGAGTCGTGAGCAGTTCCAGTTATCAACGCACAAGCGCCTGCTGGATATTTATACTTCTTCTTCCCGTACGGTAGATGCACTGAGTAAGCTTGATCTGCCAAGTGGAGTGGATGTTGAGATAAAAGCGTAAGTATATATCCGGAAGGATATTGTAAAGAAAAATTTTAGTTCTTAAAATATATTCCATCTGCCAAAGCTCCGCCCAGGTGCGGGGAACGAAGCAGCGCTGGATTGCCGGAAAAGGGGTAACCCGCTTAGCTCTCTCTGTCAGAGACAGCTTCCGGTTTTTGAGTATTAAAAATATGAACTAGCCCTTCGAGGTTAGTTTACCGCTGGTACTTCCTCTTTCACAAGTGGGAAATACGGGAAAAGGTCGGCGGCAAACGGGGATTGAAGATTGGATAATACTATCCGTCTGTCTCTTTAACACAAGGGTATAAATACAAAACAATGAAAGGTATTATCGGAAAAAAAATCGGGATGACCAGCATCTTCAATCCTGCCGACGGCAAACAAACTGCCGTTACTATTATTGAAGCTGGTCCCTGCGTAGTTACTCAGGTTAAAACAAAAGAAACTGACGGTTACAATGCCGTTCAATTAGGCTTCGGTGATAAAAATGACAAGCATACTACAAAATCAGAAGCCGGTCACTACGCCAAATCAAATACTCCCGCCAAAAAGTTCGTAAAAGAATTTCGTGATTTCTCTATCGAAAAAAATATAGGTGAAAACGTAACACTTGACATCTTCGCTGAAGGTGATAAAGTAGAAGTGGTAGGTACAACAAAAGGTAAAGGCTTCCAGGGTGTTGTTAAGCGTCATGGATTTAGCGGGGTTGGAGAACAAACACATGGTCAGCACGACCGCCAGAGAGCACCAGGTTCTATAGGTAACTCATCCGATGCTTCCCGTGTATTTAAAGGTATGCGCATGGCTGGTCGTATGGGTACAGACCGTGTGAAGATTAAAGGACTTAAGGTTGTAAAGCTTTTCCCCGAAAAGAATTACATCCTGGTGAGCGGAGCGGTTCCGGGTTATAATGGTTCAATTGTATTAATTCAAAAGTAATGTCACTGCCGGTACACTGTATCTGTGTACCGGCAAAATTTTTTATACAATGCAAGTAGATATTTTAAATAAGGAAGGTAATAAGACAGGACGTACTATCGAACTGCCTGATGATATTTTTGGTATCGAGCCGAATGATCATGTGATTTATCTTTCTGTAAAACAATTTTTAGCTGCACAGCGCCAGGGGACACATAAGGTAAAAACACGTGCCGAAGTACATGGCGCCAGCCGGAAATTGCACCGTCAGAAAGGTACTGGTGGTGCCCGTAAAGGTAATATCCGCAACCCGCTATACAAAGGTGGTGGTACCGTATTTGGACCTAAGCCCCACAGTTATGACATAAAGCTTAACCGCAAGGTGAAAGACCTGGCAAAAATTTCAGCTTTGTCATACAAGGCTAAAGAAAATGCCATTGTGGTAGTGGAAGATATTGCATTAAATGCTCCTAAAACCAAAGAAGCCCAGGGTGTTCTTAAGAATCTTAAGCTTGACAGAAAAAGGACACTGTTTGTGCTTCCTGAATATAATGAAAATGTGCAATTGAGCTTCCGTAATATTCCTACCGTGCTTGGTGTATTGCTGGCAGACGTAAACACTTATGATATTGTAAACAGCGATGTATTGTTGCTTACAGAGAATACAGCAAAAATATTTTCGGAAGAAGAAGTAGCTGCTGAAGCATAAAATTAACATTCTAAAAATTTTCAAATATATCTGAGATGAAATTTGCAGATGTTCTCATAAAACCGATCATTTCCGAAAAAAGTAATAAGCTTTCTGAAAAGAGAAATACTTATGCTTTTCGAGTGGATCGCAAAGCCAATAAGCTGGAAATAAAAAAAGCTGTTGAGGCTTTTTACGGTATAAATGTTACCCATGTAAATACTGTGGTATCTCCCAGCAAGAGTAAGTCGCGTTTTACAAAGGCCGGTGTTATTTCCGGACGTAAGCCGGCTTATAAAAAGGCTTACGTTACAGTGGCCGAAGGAGAAAATATTGATTTATACGGCAGTTTATAACTGAATAGAATTATAGTCTGCGAGGCTGAAAATTTCGCAATAAAGTAAATAATATGGCAGTAAAAAAATACAAACCGGTTACAGCAGGGATGCGGTGGAGAATAGGAAATTCTTATGCAGAACTTACTACATCTGCTCCCGAAAAAAGTTTGCTCGAAGCAAAGCCGGGAACCGGTGGGCGTAATGCACAAGGCCGGCGCGCTATGCGCTATATAGGCGGTGGTCATAAAAAGAAATACCGTGTAGTTGATTTTAAAAGAGATAAAAAGGGAATTACAGCAACCGTGGCAAGTATTGAATACGATCCAAATCGCTCTGCATTTATTGCTTTGCTGAATTATGCTGACGGTGAAAAAAGATACATTATAGCCCCCCAGGGTTTACAGGTAGGCTCAACTGTTATCAGCGGCGATAGTGTTGCTCCTGAAGTAGGTAACGCGCTGCAGTTGAAAAATATGCCTTTGGGTACTAATGTGCACAACGTTGAGCTGCAACCCGGACAGGGTGGTAAACTGGTGCGTAGTGCGGGAGCTTCTGCCCAGTTGAGCAATAAGGAAGAATTGTATGGGGTTTTGAAAATGCCAAGCGGCGAACTGAGAAAGATACTTATTAATTGTTATGCTACCGTAGGTATTGTAAGCAATAGCGACCACAGTCTTGAAAGAGCAGGTAAAGCAGGCGTAAATCGTTGGAAAGGTATTCGTCCGCGTACCCGTGGTGTTGCAATGAACCCTGTAGATCACCCGATGGGTGGTGGTGAAGGAAGAGCTTCAGGAGGACATCCCAGGTCAAGAACCGGAAAATATGCTAAAGGTCTTAAAACCCGCAAACAAAAAGGTTCTGATAAATTGATCATTCAGAGGAAGAACGGTAAAAAGCTTACAAAGTAAAATTGTAGGCGTTAAGAAGTAAAGGATAATAAATGAGTAAGTGACACGGAAAATCAGCAATTTCAAATTTCAAATTACAAATTAAGATATGGCTCGTTCAATTAAAAAAGGTCCTTATGTAGCAGACTACCTCGAAAAAAAGGTATTAGCTATGAACGAAGGTAAATCGAAGAAAGGGGTAATTAAAACCTGGAGCCGCCGCTCAACAATTACTCCGGATTTTGTGGGTAATACTTTTGCGGTGCATAATGGGAATAAGTTTATCCCGGTGTATGTTACCGAGTTTATGGTAGGCCACAAATTGGGTGAGTTTGCACCAACAAGAAACTTTAAAGGACATTCAAGCAAGAAAATAGCGTAATAAAACAGTTACAGGTTACAGGTTACAAGTTACATGGAGCCTGCAACCAGAAATTATAAAACAATGGAAGCAGTAGCAAAACTCAGAAACTATCCTACCTCCCCCCGCAAAATGCGTTTGCTTGCAGATGTAATACGCGGACTGGATGTAGAGAAAGCTTTGTCAATACTGGAACATCATCCCCAGCATTCTTCTACTCCTTTGTACAAATTGCTGCGTAGCGCAGTAAGCAACTGGGAACAGAGCAATGAAGGAAAGAATGCAGCAGACAGTGGGCTGCTGGTAAAAACAATTTTTGTGGATGGCGGCAGGGTACTGAAAAGAATGTTGCCGGCGCCTCAGGGGAGGGCTTACAGGGTTCGCAAACGCAGCAATCATGTAACCGTAATTGTTGACCAGAAATAATAATGAAAATATTCAAATAATAAACATGGGTCAGAAAGCAAATCCAATTGGTAACAGGTTAGGGATTATCCGTGGCTGGGAAAGTAACTGGTACGGTGGCAAAAGAGATTTCTCTAAAAAACTGATTGAAGACAACAAAATCAGAACCTACCTGAATGCCCGTATCAACAAAGGTGGTATTTCAAAAATAGTAATTGAGCGTACGCTGAATAAGCTGATCGTTACCATTCATACCTCCAAACCTGGTATTATCATTGGTAAAGGTGGCGGAGAAGTTGACCATATCAAGGAAGAATTGAAAAAACTTACAGGAAAGGAAGATGTACAGATTAATATTCTGCAGGTGCGTCGTCCTGAACTGGATGCTAATATTGTTGCCGACACTATTGCAAGGCAGATTGAAAACCGTATTAACTATAAACGTGCCATTAAATTGTCAATTGCTTCAGCACTTCGTATGGGTGCAGAAGGAATTAAAGTAAAAGTTAGTGGTCGTTTAGGTGGTGCTGAAATTGCACGTACGGAAGAAATCAAACAAGGGCGTGTGCCTTTGCATACTTTCCGTATGGAAATTGATTATGCAAATGTATTTGCACTAACAGTGTACGGGAAAATTGGTATTAAAGTATGGATTTGTAAAGGAGAAGTACTTAGCAAAAGAGACCTCAATCCTAATATTATTGACGGTAAAGCAGAAGTAACCGGAATGAATGAAGGACGCAGAGATGACCGGAGAGGTGGCGATAGAGGCGGAGACAGAAGAGGAGGTGATAGAAGAGGAGGAGATAGAAGAGGTGGCGATAGAGGTGATGATAGAAGAGGAAGGGATAGCAGGAGGTAGGAGAATGAAAGGTATAGGTGTAGAGTGATGGAATAATATTTAAAATTTTCAAATTGTAATATAATGTTACAGCCGAAGAGAACAAAACACAGAAAAGCACAGAAAGGACGTATCAGGGAGGTAGCCAAACGTGGTGCAACCATATCTTTTGGTTCATTTGCACTGAAAGCACAGGAACCTATCTGGCTTACAAATCGCCAGATCGAATCTGCCCGTCAGGCTATGACACGTGCAATGAAGCGTGAAGGTAATGTGTGGATACGCATTTTTCCCGACAAACCGATTACCCGCAAACCTGCAGAGGTGAGGATGGGTAAGGGTAAAGGTAATCCGGAATTCTGGGCTGCAGTAGTAGAACCGGGGCGTATTATTTTCGAAGCTGACGGAGTGTCCGAACAGGTAGCGCGTGAAGCGATGGAACTAGCCGCAGCAAAGTTGCCTATTAAGACTCAATTTGTTATCCGTCGCGATTATGTGGAGTAATTAGATGTAAATGTTATTAATTTTCAAACTGAACAGTAATGTCAAAGAAAGCTGAATTTAAAAGTAGCCTGAATGGGTTGAATGAACTGGATCTGAAGTCAAGGATCAATGAAGATGAGCTACGTCTGAAGAAATTAAAATTCGCGCATGCTACTTCTCCATTGGAAAATCCAATGAGTATCAAGTCGCTTCGCAGAGATATTGCAAGGTTGAAAACTGATTTAAAGAAAAAAGCTAAAAGCTAAATACAATGGCTGAAAGAAATTTGCGTAAAACAAAGATTGGGGTAGTTACCAGCAACAGAATGGAAAAAACTGTTACTGTAGCAATTGAAACAAAAGTAAAGCACCCTATCTACGGTAAGTTTGTGAAAAAAACTACCAAATTCCATGCTCATGATGATAAAAACGAGTGTGGTATAGGTGATACCGTGAAAATAATGGAATCCCGCCCGCTGAGCAAAACAAAGCGCTGGCGCCTGGTAGAAGTAGTTGAAAAAGCAAAATAAGAAAAGCTATCAGCTATTAGCTGGGTTGAACACTATTAAATTGTATAAATGCTGACAGCTAAATGCTGACAGCCAAAAGCTAAATAAAATGATTCAGCAAGAAAGCAGGTTAAATGTAGCAGACAACAGTGGTGCTAAAGAAGTGCTTTGTATTCGTGTGCTGGGAAACAGTGGACAGGATTACGCAAAAATTGGCGATAAGATAGTTGTAACAGTTAAAGACGCCATTCCTGCCGGCGGCATTAAAAAAGGTACCGTTACAAAAGCGGTAATTGTTCGTACCAAAAATAAACTGCGTCGTAAAGATGGTTCATATATCCGGTTTGACGATAATGCAGTAGTGCTGCTTAACCAGGCAGACGAGCCAAGGGGTACACGTATTTTTGGACCGGTAGCTAGGGAACTGCGCGACAAGGGGTATATGAAAATTATTTCCCTGGCGCCAGAAGTATTATAAGAGCGTTCAGCTATTAGCGTTCAGCTATTAGCGTTGATGGAATATAAATTTAAATCGGCTGATAGCTGAAAGCTGACAGCCAAAAGCGAAATAAAATGAGCACAAGATTTAAACCCAAGTTTAACATTAAAAAAGGCGATTCAGTTGTGATTATTGCCGGTGATGATAAAGATGTAAAAAAGCCACGCAAAGTGCTGGAAGTATTTCCTGATAAGGAGCGAGTAGTTATTGAAGGTGCAAATATCATTACCCGTCATACCAAACCTTCTGCCCAAAATACAAAAGGCGGACTGGTAAAAAAAGAAGCCCCAATCCACATTAGTAATGTTATGCTTTGGGACGCAAAGAAAGGCGAAGCTACCAAGGTAAAGCGGAGCAGGGAAAACGGAAAGCTGGTTCGTACTTCTAAAAAATCAGGCGCAACAGTTTAAATTCATTCAGCCTGTCTGTAAAGACAAGTGTAAAAAAATATGATAAGATGAGCACTATAAAATATTCTCCGAGGTTAGCTGAAAAATACAAAAAAGAAGTAGTACCGGCGCTGATGAAACGCTTTGGATATAAAAGCATCATGCAGGTACCTGAATTGGAAAAAATTTGCCTCAACCGTGGGGTAAATGGCGCGGTTAATGATAAAAAGCTGGTTGATATTGCAGTAGATGAACTGGCGACTATTACCGGTCAGAGACCTGTGGCTACAGTTTCAAAGAAAGATATTTCGAATTTCAAACTCCGTAAAGGTGTTCCTATTGGAGCCAGGGTAACATTGAGAGGCGTGAAAATGTATGAGTTTATGGACCGCCTGATTGCTGCTGCTTTGCCACGGGTTAGGGATTTCAGAGGTATAAATGAAAAAGCATTTGACGGTCGCGGTAATTATACACTGGGTATTACCGAGCAGATTATTTTCCCGGAAATTGATATTGATAAAGTAAATAAAATCACCGGTCTTGATATCACTTTTGTAACATCGGCTAATACCAATGAAGAAGCTTATGAATTGTTGAAAGAATTAGGTATGCCCTTCAAAAATGCAAAAAAGGACTAATATCCTGAAAGGGAATACGCAAACCGGTTTTCGGATTTTGAAATTTTAATCATCAGAATTAAATAAATATGGCAAAAGAATCAGTAAAAGCCAGACAAAGCAAAAGAGAACGATTAGTGGGGCAGTATGCTGAAAAGCGTGCAGCTCTTAAAGCGGCAGGCGATTGGAAAGCGCTTGATGCGTTGCCAAAGAATTCATCTAAAGTACGGTTAAAAAACCGTTGCCAGGTTTCCGGGCGTCCAAGAGGTTATATCCGTTATTTTGGATTATCAAGGGTTGCTTTCCGCGATATGGCTTTGAATGGCATAATACCAGGTGTTAAAAAAGCCAGCTGGTAGACATTTGAAATTTCATTTTAGAAATTTCAAATATGAAGTAGTGTAGTATAAAAAAAAATTTTCAACTGATTAATTCATAAAAATGGTAACAGATCCTATTGCAGATTTTCTCACAAGAGTGCGCAATGCACAGATGGCTGGTCATCGTATTGTGGAAATTCCGGCTTCTAACCTTAAAAAGCGTATCACTGAAATACTGTATGATCAGGGTTACATTCTGAAGTATAAGTTTGAAGATGATAATAAACAGGGTGTGATTAAGATCGCGTTGAAATATGATACACAGACCAAACAACCTGCTATAAGGTCGCTGGAAAGAGTAAGCCGTCCGGGTTTGCGTCAATATTCCAAACCTGCAGATTTCAGGCGGGTAATGAATGGTTTGGGTATTGCCATTGTAAGCACTTCAAAAGGGGTAATGACCGACAAGCAGGCGAAGGTGCAGAATGTAGGCGGTGAAGTGCTTTGTTATATATCTTAAAAGAGTGGTTGGATGATAATTTAAGCCCTCTATACGGGGCTGAACACTTTCAACCCAAAAATAAATTTCAAATTTCAAATTTTAAATTATTATGTCTCGTATAGGTAAACAACCAGTAGTAATTCCATCCGGGGTAACAGTAAATGTAGGTGGAGATAATGTATTAACAGTAAAAGGCCCCAAAGGCGAACTCAAACAATCCGTTGACCGTGATATCAAAGTAGAAATGAAAGACGGTGAGCTCACATTTGCCCGCCCTACTGATCAGATACGTCATCGTGCATTGCATGGCTTATATCGTGCCATTGCTGCCAATATGGTAAAAGGGGTTACTGAGGGATATAAGAAGAATATGGAACTGGTGGGTGTAGGTTTTAAAGCTACCAACCAGGGAAACCTGCTCGATCTTTCGCTCGGGTTTTCTCACAATATTATTTTTGAGGTTCCAAAAGAATTAAAGGTTTCTACTGCCCAGGAAAAAGGACAAAATCCTATAATATCTTTAGAAGGTATTGACAAGCAATTGCTGGGGCAGGTAGCTGCAAAACTGCGCAGTCTTCGTAAACCAGAACCTTATAAAGGTAAAGGTGTTAAATATGTGGGTGAACAATTACGTCGTAAAGCTGGTAAAGCTGCCGGTAAATAAACATTAAATAAGTAATCCCGGCAGTATCGGGGCCAAAATAAAATATCATGGACGCAAAAGTTATCAGAAGACAAAAGATTAGATATAATATCCGGAAAAAAATATCCGGTACAGCACAAAAACCGAGGCTGTCAGTATTCAGAAGCAATGCTGATATTTATGCTCAGTTGATAGATGATGAAACCGGTAAAACGCTTGCTGCGGCTTCCTCAAGAGAAAAGGATATAAAAGCTCAGAAAGCGCCAAAAGTAAGTATTAGCACCCTTGTTGGGAAATCTATTGCTGCAAAAGCTACTTCGCTCGGCATCTCTAATGCGGTTTTTGATCGCGGGGGATACCTGTATCACGGACGTATCAAAGCAGTAGCTGAAGGTGCCCGCGAAGGCGGACTTCAACTCTAATATTTCTGGTAAACGAATTAACTATAATAACAAGTTATATAATGTCAAAAGTAAATTCAAACAAGGTAAAAGCCGGCGAGATCGAATTCAAAGAGAAAGTTGTGGCTATTAACCGCGTGGTAAAAACCACTAAAGGCGGACGTGCTTTCAGCTTTTCAGCATTGGTAGTTGTTGGAAATGAAAATGGAGTGGTTGGACACGGTTTGGGAAAAGCTAAAGAAGTACAGCAGGCAATCTCCAAGGGTATAGACGATGCCAAAAAGAACCTGATCAAAGTACCTGTAATGAAAGGTACAATTCCACATGATCAGTGGTCTAAGGAAGGCGCTGCTAAAGTACTGATTAAGCCCGCTGCTCATGGTACGGGTGTGATAGCCGGAGGAAGTATGCGTGCAGTACTGGAAAGTGCCGGTATTACAGATGTACTGGCAAAGTCTTTAGGCTCCGCCAATCCTCATAATGTGGTTAAAGCTACTTTCAAAGCTTTATCACAATTACGTGAACCTATTGTGGTTTCAAAAGACAGAAGGATAGCTCTTAAAAAAGTTTTTAACGGATAATATCATGGCAAAAATTAAAATCACCCAGGTTAAAAGTGTAATAGACCGGCCGGAGCGCCAGAAAAAAACAATGATAGCTCTGGGATTGAAAAAAATGCACTCCACTGTAGAAGTGGAAGCAACCCCTCAGATACTGGGAATGGTTACCAAGGTTAATCACCTGGTTAAAGTTGAGGAGTTGAATTAATTTCATAGTTGAAAGTTCAAATTTTTAATTGAAAAAAGCGAGCCCGACGTTTTCCGGGCGTTGAGTAAAAAAAGATAAACATGAAACTGCATCAATTACGCCCTGCAAAAGGTGCTACACACAAAGAAAAAAGATTAGGACGTGGTGAAGCTTCCGGACATGGGGGTACATCTATTAAAGGTAATAAAGGTCAGCAGGCAAGAACAGGCTATAAAATCAAAATGTCCCATGAAGGCGGGCAGATGCCAATACAGCGCCGTTTGCCCAAGCGGGGTTTTAAAAACCCGCACAGGGTGGAATATGCAGTATTCAACCTCGGACAAATCGAACAACTCACACAGAAATATAATTTTCAGGAAATTTCACCGGAAAGCTTATATGTAAACGGGTTGATCAAGAAGAATGAAATCGTGAAAATTCTTGGTAACGGTGAGTTGAAATCCAAACTTACATTCAAAGTTAATGCCGCCAGTGAAAAAGCAAAAACTGCCATCGAAGCGGCAGGTGGTACACTTGAATTGGTAAAGTAATTTTTCTTACCTTGCATGACGCATCCCGGATGCGTTATTTTCTTTTGGGCTCAAATTTAAATTGCACTATTCGTGAAGAAATTCATTCAGACACTGAGGAATATCTGGACCATCGAGGAACTGAGGAACAAGATACTGGTAACACTGTTGTTGTTATTAGTATATCGGTTCGGTACGCATATAGTTTTGCCTGGTATCGATCCAAATAAACTTTCCTCATTCTCGCAAAAGGCAAGTCAGGGTCTTCTTGGCTTATTCGATACTTTTGCCGGTGGGGCATTTTCAAACGCTTCTATTCTTGGATTGGGCATCATGCCCTATATCTCTGCTTCAATCTTTATGCAGTTGATGACTATACTGGTACCCAGTATGCAAAAAATTCAGAAAGAAGGAGATAGCGGAAGAAAGAAGATCAATCAATGGACAAGATATCTTACCGCTGCAGTAACTTTCCTGCAGGCCGGTACTTATGTTGCATACCTTACCAATCAAAATAAAGAAGCACTTATTCCTGCATATCAACCTTATTTCTGGATTTCAACAGTAATATTGCTAACTGCCGGTACTTTATTTGTAATGTGGCTCGGCGAAAAAATACAGGATAAAGGATTGGGGAATGGTACTTCTATCATCATTATGGTAGGTATCCTTGCACGGTTACCACAATCTCTTATTCAGGAGTTTAGTGCAAAACAGGTAAGGGGTGGCGGCGGATTAATTTTTTTCTTAATTGAAATAGCAGTATTGATTGCTATCATCCTGGGACTAATAGTTTTGGTACAGGGCGTGCGTAAAATACCAATTAACTATGCAAAGCAAATTGTGGGTAACCGGCAATTTACCGGGGCAAGGCAGTTCCTTCCCCTCAAGGTAAATGCTGCTGGTGTGATGCCAATCATCTTTGCACAGGCAATCATGTTTTTGCCAACTTTATTCTCTTTTACTTCGCTCGAATCCGGCCAGGGTATAGCACGAATATTTTCGGACTATAGTAATGGCTGGTATATGCTGATCTACGGAATAATGGTAATAGCATTTACCTATCTGTACACAGCTTTAATATTTAACCCCAAACAGGTTGCAGACAGCCTTAAACAAAGTAATGGCTTTATTCCTGGCGTAAAACCGGGTCAACCCACAACGGATTATATCGGGCAGATTATGGACCGTATTACTTTGCCTGGTTCAATATTTCTGGCGGTAGTTGGTATTTTACCGGGTCTTATCCATAGAACCGGTGTAACCCCTCAATTTGCTACCTTCTTCGGTGGTACTTCTTTGCTGATCATGGTTGCGGTAATCCTGGATACGTTGCAGCAGGTTGAAACACATTTGCTGATGCGCCAGTACGATGGTTTGATGAAGAGCGGACGTATACAGGGCAGGCAAACTTCATCACCTGTTTCTATTTAATATCAAGATGGTTTATTATAAAACTAATGAAGAGATAGGTTTAATCCGGAAAAGTTGTTTATTGGTAAGTGCCACCTTAGCAGAGGTGGCAATTTTTTTGAAGCCCGGTATCACCACTCTGCAGATAGATACAATGGCCGAAAAGTATATTCGTGATAATGGCGGGGTACCTTCTTTTAAAAACTATAAAGGTTTTCCTTTTACCTGTTGTATATCTGTGAACGATGCCGTTGTACATGGTTTCCCCAATAACATTCCGGTTAAAGAGGGAGATATTGTTTCTGTTGATGTAGGAGTATATATGAATGGGTATCATGGAGACAGTGCTTATACTTTTGCTATAGGTAAAATTTCTGAAGAAGCAAAACAACTGCTTAGGGTTACCAAAGAATCTTTGTATAAAGGCGTTGAAAAAGCTATTGCCGGCAACAGGGTTGGTGATATTGCTTATGCTGTGCAGGAGCACACTGAAAAAAAATATGGATATGGAGTAGTGCGCGAACTGGTAGGGCATGGGCTGGGGAAAGAATTGCATGAAGATCCTCAGGTGCCTAATTTTGGTAAGAGGGGAACAGGACTTAAAATGAAGGAAGGATTGGTAATTGCCATCGAACCGATGATTAATATGGGTAAAAAAGATGTGTATTACGATACTGATGGCTGGACAGTAAGAACTAAAGATGGTAAGCCAGCAGCACATTTTGAACATACGGTATGTGTGCAAAAGAACAAGCCCGATATACTCTCATCTTTTACAGTAATAGAAGCAAATGAAAAAGCAAATCCTGCTTTGGATGCCTCGTATTTCTGATATTCGCTGTCTGGAGATAAAGTTTTAAAATCAATTATCACATATTAATACCAAAGGGAAGCTTGCTTTAGCTTCCCTTTGGTGGAGCTGCAGGGAGTCGAACCCTGGTCCAAACAAATCCGCCATACGCTTTCTACATGCTTATTTAATGATTATCTGTCGGAGATAAGCAGGACATCAACAAACCAATTTATCCCTTAGCTGTATAGGCTTAGGTTATACTCACAGCCTTATATAACCGCATTCCGTTTTCTTTTTAAGTCGGCGGCGGTCCTTGGTAACAGACAGACCCGGACGGCGGCCCGAATGACTAACTAATCACTGATTAGGCAGCCATGGCATACTGTGTATTGCCATTTAAAGTTTGAATATTCAGATTTAGGTGCTAATTATCCAACGCACCGCATGCTTACACGTACAAAGAACTTTGCTGTCAAAACCGGTCAGCCCCGGATTAATCTGAAAATGAGGTATTTCAAAATGTATGCAACCAATATTCAAACAGCCTGTAAAATTACATGATTTAATGAAGAGGAGTAAATAATAAAACCTTAAAGGTTATTTTATTTCAAGTTTTCACATTCACTATTTTTCAGATTACTTCCCCCTTCCCCATCCAAACCAGTCATTGCCATTGGCATATATCAGAAGTCCGAAAAGGATAATCATACCCACTACCTGTGCATATTCCAGAAATTTATCACTGGGCTTTCTACCACTGATCATTTCAATCAGGGTAAATAAAACATGCCCGCCATCTAGTGCCGGAATTGGCAGGAGATTCATAAATGCAAGGATAATTGAGAAGAAAGCTGTGATAGACCAAAAACTTTCCCAATCCCATCCGTATGACGGGAAAATAGAGCCCATTGCTTTGAACCCGCCTACTCCTTTATAGGCACCGGTTTTGGGAGATAATATTTTTTTGAACTGATCAATATAATACTGCAACTGCTCACCCGCCATTTTTACTCCGGCCGGGAAAGACTGAAAGAAACCATACTTGGTTATATGGAGTTTCAATATACCAAGACTATCTAAATCCTGTATGCTACCCATTTGAAAAAAACCAAGCTTTCCCTGTGCTGTTACCTGTGTTTGTAGCTGGATTGTATCTTTATTACGCAATACTGTAAGCGTTACATCCTGCTGTTTATATTTTTCAAGTGTTGTTTTGAGTTCATCAAAAAAGAAAGCGGCTTGATTATTTACGGCTAAAATCTGATCTCCATCTCTTAAACCCGATTTATATGCAGGCATAGAATCCGGAACTAGTTTGGCAATAACCGGTACCCGGGGTTCAATCAATGGAGTACGGTTCCGTTTTTTTTCAACCAGTTTACCGATGAGATCAACAGGTAATGTAATTGTTTGAGACTTGCCGTCCCGCTCAATCTGTACGGTGTTGCCAAGAATCATTTTCTTTACGATATCAGTATAGTCTTCGATGGGTTCATTATTAACTGCCAGAATCTTATCCCCGTTCTTAAATCCAAGATCAAACATCAGGCTATCACTAAACGAAAGACCATATTTCATAGAGCTTACGGGTACTTTCTTTTCTCCCCATACAAATAATATCATACTATATATCAAAAAAGCCAGCAACACATTCATAGTTACGCCGCCGATCATTATAATAAGCCGCTGCCAGGCAGGCTTGCTCCTAAATTCCCAGGGCTGGGCAGGTTTATTCATTTGTGCTTTATCCATGCTTTCGTCAATCATGCCGGATATTTTTACGTAACCGCCAAGTGGCAACCAGCCGATGCCATATACGGTCTCACCAATTTTTTTCTTGAATAAAGAAAACCAGGGATCAAAAAAAAGATAAAACTTTTCTACCCGGCATTTGAACCATTTGGCAGTGATATAATGCCCAAATTCATGTATGATTACAAGGATTGAAAGAGAAAGCAGCAATTGTACTGCCTGCAAACCCACCTGCGCCCAATTAATTGCTAATAATGTCATAGTATTGATATAAGCCATGAAGTTTATTCATGGATGGTATAACGTTAAGAAGTAAGATTAATGATATAATGAAATGCTAAAGGGTTAAAGTATACTTCGTTTTTCATAAGTGCAGCAATATGCTCATTTCAAGGTTTAGAGATTTATTAATGAGGCTGCAAAGTTACGTGCCTCTGCGTCGCTCTCAAAATATTCCTCAAGAGTTGGCTTTGGAATATATGAAATTTTATCCATGGCCCTTTCTACCAGCTCGGTGATATCAAGAAATCCGATACGGTTTCTCAAAAATCCATACACTGCAATTTCATTGGCAGCATTTAATATGCAGGGCATATTTCCGGATTTATTAAGTGCTTCACCTGCCAATGCAAGATTGCGGAATGTTTTGATATCCGGTTGCTCAAAGTGCAAAGCAGAAGATCGGGAAAAATCATAACGTGGAAAATTGCTGGTTATTCGCTGTGGGAAAGCCAAAGCATATTGAATGGGTAATTTCATATCCGGTAACCCCATCTGCGCTTTTACACTGCCATCCTCAAACTGTACCATGGAGTGTATGATGCTTTGCGGATGAATAATTACCTGTATCTGATCGGGCTGCAGGTTGAACAACCATTTTGCTTCTATCATTTCCAGTCCCTTATTCATTAAGGTGGCTGAATCTACAGATATCTTAGCCCCCATATTCCAGTTGGGGTGTTGCAATGCATGTTCCTTTTTCACATTCACCAAAAAGTTGGGTTTTTTACCCAGGAAAGGTCCGCCCGATGCAGTCAGTATAACTTTCTCTATCTTGTTTCTCGTTTCACCTACCAGGCATTGGAATATTGCGGAATGCTCGGAATCTACCGGTATCACTGGTACTCTTTTCTCAACTGCTCTCTGCATCACTATATCACCGGCCACCACCAGTGTTTCTTTGTTGGCGAGTGCAATGGCTTTCCCGGAATCAATTGCAGTGAGCGTGGATTTCAATCCTGCAAAACCTACGATAGCAGCCAGCATCATATCGTAAGTATCAAAAGATGCAACTTCTTCCAGGGCTTTTTCTCCTGCAAAAACTTTAACATCAGTACCGGCAAGCGCTTCTTTTACCGCTGTATATTTCCCTTCGTTAACAATTACTACGGCATTGGGATTAAATTTTTTTGCCTGATCGACCAGCAGCATATCATTGGAATGTGCTGTTAGTATTTCAACTTCAAACTTGTCGGGATGAGTTGCTATTACATCCAGTGCCTGCGTGCCTATAGAACCTGTTGAACCGAATATTGCTATCTTTTTTTTCATCCTGTTAAGCCTCCTGGACATATTTTTTTAATTCATCGGCAATACCCCTGTCATTACTCAGCCTGGGTACCTTATTTTGTCCGCCAAGCTTTCCTATACTTTTCATATAATCAATGAATCCATTTTTTCTTACGGTGCGTATCTTAAGGGTTTGCAGAATATGCCCGTTGATCAGATCATCATAATAGATATTGCGTTCACGCAGATTATTATCTACCAATATAGAAAAATCTTTTATGCTTTGTGGGGTGTTCTCAAATTCTACAAACCATTCATGATAACTTTTCCCCTCACCTTGTTCTACCATTGGCGCTACAGTAAATTCAGTAATCTTCAACCCTTCTTTTTCTGCCGCTTTCATAAGGCTGTATTCTACTTCTTCGCCTATTACATGTTCACCAAATGCTGATATAAAATGTTTAATACGCCCGGTTACCACAATGCGATAGGGGTTAAGAGATACAAATTTTACAGTATCTCCAATATTGTATCCCCATAAGCCGGCGTTGCTGTTTATGATTAGAGCATAGTTTTCTCCGGTTTTCACATCTTTCAGATTAATTCTGGAAGGGTTGGGATTATTTAATTCCTGAATGGGAATAAACTCGAAAAATATTCCAAAATTTGTATTCAACAGCAGCCCTTCCTGTTGTTGTGAATCCTGAAATGCAAAAAAACCCTCTGAAGCAGGGTAGGTTTCAATGGTATCCACTTGTTTTCCAATACTTTCCATTAGTTTGGCCCTATAAGGCTCAAAGTTGACGCCGCCCTGTACCAGTACGTTAAAATTGGGAAATATATCTTTTATCTTTTTGCCGCCACTTCTTGTTATCAACCGGTCAAAATACATCTGTACCCATGGGGGGATACCACTAATCACAGTCATATCCTGGTTAATGGTTTCATCTACAATTTTTTCGAGTTTGGTTTCCCAGTCTTCAATACAATTAGTTTCATAACTGGGCAACTGGTTGGTACGCAGGTAGCGGGGGATGAGGTGATTGGAAATTCCGCTGAGCCTGCCGGTAGGAATGCCGCCCACTCTTTCCAGTTCGGGGCTGCCGCTCAAAAAAATCATCTTTCCATCTGCGCAGGAATAATTCCCGGTTTCCACCATATAGCTAAAAAAAGCATTTCGTGCCGTATCAAAATGGTTATCAACAGACTCTTTAGTAATAGGGATATATTTGGTACCGCTAGTGGTACCTGAGGTTTTTGCAAAATAGAGAGGGATACCCTTCCATAATATATTATGTTTACCCTCCTTAATTTGTTCTATATAGGGCTTAAAGGCTTCGTAATCTCTGATTGGAACAGACTTTATAAAGTCTTCGTAACTATTAATATTATTAAAGTCATGGTCTTTTCCGAAAACTGTTTTACGCCCGGTTTTGATCAATTCTTTAAAGATACGTTCCTGGTCGTCCAGGGCCGTATGCATGGATTTTTTAATTTGTTTATATATGATATTGGCAAATGGCTTTGCCAAAAGAGATTTAATCTTCATTTTTACAGCAATAGTTGAGAGCGCAAAGATAACCTTACCCCCCGAAACAGGGGACTGAAATCGGGGAAGTTTTTTTCATTCATTTGTTTGAAAGAAACAAAATTAGCCCTACCTTTGCACTCCTTAAAATTTGCCTCATGTTTGCAATAGTTAAAATAGCCGGACAGCAATTCAAAGTTACGCAGGGACAAAATCTGTACGTTCCCCATCTATCTGGTAATGCAGGAGACCAGGTTGAATTTTCAGACGTTTTGCTGGCAGACGGTACGGATAGTTTTTCTGCAGGGTCTGAAGTAAAATTGAAAGTGAAAGCAGAAATTGTGAAAGAAGTACAAGGCGATAAAGTAATTGCCTTTAAGATGAAAAGAAGAAAAGGGTTTCGTAAAAAACATGGACATCGTACTTTGTACACACAGATTAAAGTAACTGATATTGCATAAGCACCGGTTCGGTTATTGTTAACCGCTATCGAAATTGATGACTTTTAAATTTTAATTACAATGGCACATAAAAAAGGTGAAGGTAGTGTAAAAAACGGCCGTGATTCGCAGAGTAAAAGACTTGGTGTGAAAATCTATGGCGGACAACCTGCAATTGCCGGTAACATCATCGTTCGTCAACGTGGTACTTCTTATCATCCAGGTAAAAATGTGGGTGTAGGAAGAGACTTTACTCTGTTCGCACTTACTGATGGTGTAGTTGAATTCAGAAAAGGAAAGGATGACAGAACATTCGTTTCTGTTTCCGCAGTTGAAGCAACTGCGTAAAAAAAAATTTTGCAGTTAGAAAAATGTTTTTACTTTTATGGCGTTAATCCATTTATTATCTAACCATTAAATTCTAAAAACATGGCAACTGCAAAGAAAGCCGCAAAGAAAGCTGCTCCTAAAAAAGCTGCAAAGAAAGCTGCTCCTAAAAAAGCTGCAAAGAAAGCTGCTCCTAAAAAAGCTGCAAAGAAAGCTGCTAAGAAAAAATAAGCTAACGCTATTTTTAAATAGAGCAAATAACTCAAAGTCCCGCTTGCGGGACTTTTTTTTATCTTTCATTTTTTCATTCTAAAACCTGCTTTAAACCCACACCAGGTAAGGATTGTATGATACTCCTGCACTTTATTGTAATTTAGTAATTGAACTATCTTGTTATGAATAATTCCATCATCGCCGATGTTTTCTCATTCCTTTCAAGGTTGATGGATATACATGGTGAAAATAGCTTCAGAACGAAATCTTATTCAATCGCAGCATTTAATATTGATAAACTTCCTGTTGAACTAAGTACCCTACCCGCAGAAAAAATATTTGCTATCAAAGGGATTGGTGAGGCTACAGGAAAAAAAATCCTTGAGATTATTGAAACCGGTGGTCTCAAAATTCTGAAAGAATATTTGTTGAAAACCCCACCAGAGGTTGTTGAAATGTTAAATATTAAAGGACTTGGACCCAAAAAAATTGCAGTGATATGGAAAGAGATGGGTATTGAAACGCTTGGCGAATTGTTATACGCCTGCAATGAAAATCGTTTATTACTGTATAAAGGATTTGGTGAAAAGACACAACAAAGCGTAAAAGCTGCTATTAATTTTTATCTGAGAAGTAAAGGAAGTTATCTGTATGCCGATATAGAGTCTTTCGCGTATGTATTGAATCAACAATTAGTAACACAATTTATAAACGAAAAAATTGAATTAACGGGTGCATTCAAACGGCAGTCTCCAACTATTGAAATGCTGGAATGGGTATCAACTGCTGATCGTGCATCACTTCTGGAGTATTTTAAATCACAATCACTTACTGTAGCAGAGGAAAGTGAGCAGTTTACTGTTTTTAAATCTACGGATAATATTTCACTCAAATTTTATCATGCCTGCGAAAGTGACTTTGGTACCATTCTTTTTCATACTACCTGCTCGGGTTCTTTCTTAAAAGCATGGAAAGTGATGTTTCCGGAAACTGAAGTTTATGCAGATGAAAAAAAGGTGTTTGATGCTGCAAATGTTCCTTACATCCTGCCTTGCTTGCGCGAAAAAGATTCTTTTCTTTCAAAAATTGCCGACAATAGCATACCTGATATAATACAACCTGGTGACATTAGAGGAGTTATACATAGCCACAGCAACTGGAGTGATGGAATAAACAGCATTGAAGAAATGGCGAAAGGAGCAATTGAAATGGGCTTTGAATATATCGTAATGAGCGACCATAGCAAATCTGCATTTTATGCCAATGGTCTTAAGGAAGAAAAGATAAAAGAACAACATCTATATATAGATGAACTAAACGAAAAGTTCTGGCCATTCAGGATATTTAAAGGTATAGAGGCTGATATTTTAAGCGATGGCAGCCTTGATTACAGTAATGAAGTATTAGCTACATTTGACCTTGTAATTGCATCCGTACATTCAAATTTGAAAATGACGGAAGAAAAAGCTATGCTGAGGTTACTGGGAGCTATTCAAAATCCATATACAACAATTATTGGACACCTGACAGGAAGGCTATTGTTGAGCAGGGAGGGTTACCCGGTAGATCATGAAAAGATAATCAGAGCCTGTGTAGAAAATAATGTGGTGATTGAGCTCAATGCACATCCCAGTCGTCTGGATATAGATTGGAGTTATATTGATAGTGTATTGAAAATGGGTGCAATGATTTCCATTAATCCGGATGCCCATTCTGTAGATGGTTTCAGGCATATTAAATATGGAGTTCTGGCAGCCCAAAAAGGAGGTATGGAATCAAAGCATAATCTTAGCAGCTACGATTTGAAATCATTGGAACTATACCTGGAACAAAAGAAATCAAAAAGAAACCCGTAGGTTGAAATTGCCGGCAGCCTGCTAAATATTTTGTTTAAATACTCAATAAACAGGACGCTGACAAGTTCTCTTTATAAATTGCCTGATTGATACCTAAAAACCATAGAAAACTGTGCTTTTTTTGGGTGGTTGTGCTATGCAGTTACCTTTCTTCTGCTCTGGCACAGTTGCCCGACTATCATTTGCAATTATTTGACTATACGACAGGTATATTGCCCGGAGGTATTAATGCCCTGATAAAAGATAAAAACAGTGTTTTGTGGCTGCAATATGAAGATCGGGTACAGCGATTTGACGGTCAACAGACTCAGACCTTCAGACCAGACCCATTTTTGCAGCATATTTATTGCGATTCCAATGGCCGGGTATGGGTGATTGCAAAGGAAAATGTATTCCTTTTCTCTGAAAAATCAGGAACTTTCAAAAATATAACGGTGAACAAAAAGCAAGAACACCTGCTTTTAGGTTCTGTGATTGAGTTACCCGGAAACCAGACCTGTCTAATATCAGACCATGGATTATATAAGTTTGATGAAAAAAGTCAGTTCTTCGACCGAGTGGAAGATCAGCCCTTTTTCAATCATGTACTTTTACCAGATGCCTGTGCAGTTTGGGGCAATAAACTTTTTGTCCATAACGACAGATACCTATTTCGCTATGATGTAAAAACACATCAGGTAGACAGCATGTCGGCCTATCTTTTATATGGAATATACCCAATTACAGAAGACAGTGTATTAATCAGTCCTCATGGAGACATAGTAAGATGGTATGATTTTAAAACCAGGACCAATAATGTTGCCAAAATAAAATCAGACAAGAATGAAAGTTTCAGCCTTAGAAATGTAGTAGCCATCTCTCCCAGGCGTTTTTTGCTGGCTTCTTCAAGTGGTATTATCGAATATGATGCCGACCGAAATGAATTTTTGAAAAAAAATTTTTTTCTTCATGGCAGAAATGTTGCCACTAATGAACTGGCTACGTATATCTGTTATGATGAATCAGAAGGTTATGCATGGGTATCTACTACTGAAGGAGTCGCAAGATTTGCCATACGAAATCAGCCCTTTGGATTTATTAAGATTAAACATTTGAATGATGAGATTTCAGCAAATGTTGACGATGTACACCGAATGACAGAGGATAAATATGGTAACCTCTGGATTGCTAACGGATACGGTTTTGCCTGCCTGGGGAAAAACAGGAGTAGTTGGAAATTATATCCACCTGTAAGGAATGATACCACACGGCTTAGTCATGAATCAGTACGTGGTTTGGCCTATGACGGAAAATATTTAATACTTGGGCCTACCAATACCGGCATTTGGTTATTTAATCCCGAAACTGAAAAATTCAAACGTCCTATATACGATAATACAACTACAAAACAGACGATAGAAAAAGAATATATAAGTGATATAACTATTCTGCCTAATGGCAATCACCTGGTATTGGGTGATGCTGCATTGTATATACTTGAAAAAAACAGTTACCGGTTGTCAATGCTATCCCACCTGCAAACCGGAACTGATCATAAAAACTTTGCCCTGGTACGAAACGATGGAATGCTGTGGATAGGTGCACCCACCGGATTATATTATGTTGACAGTGCTTTACAGCATTTTAACCAGATAGAAATCCCTGCGGACTACCTTCCGGTTTCGGGAGGCTTTCTGCTTGATAATAATGATCTTTTAGTTTCTTGTAAAAGGGGTTTGTTTACTGCACATTATTCCGATGGGAAGGTAGAATTGATAAAAAGAACAAATGCTTTTGATAACAGGCTGCTGCATATTATTTACCAGGATCACAAAGGGGTGATATGGGGAGGGTCTGACAGAGGGATGTACCGGTATGATCCCACAACTTCCAAATTGAACCTGTTTGATTTTTCAGACAATATCCAGGGGTATACTTTTAACAATTGTGCCTGGTATCGCGACAGGGAAGGTGTACTTTATTTTGGAGGGACCAACGGAATGAACTACTGGCAGCCTGAAAAATTTTCTTATGAATCTAATATCCTTTATACCTATATCAGCAAGGCTCAGGTAGGCAATAAAGAATATACACAGTACACCATACATGAATTACCTCCGTTAAAATACTCAGAGAGATCAATAGATGTTGTTTTTTCTGCAGCATATTTCAATAGTCAGGAAAAAATAAAATACCGGTATAAACTAAAAGGTTTTGATAAACACTGGAAGGAATTAGGTAATGGTAATACTCTCCGGTTCACATCCCTGTCTCCTGGTGATTATACTTTGGTGATGCAGGCCAGCCTCAACAGGGTGGATTGGCAACCTTCAAAAAACGTATTATCGTTTCGGATATTAGCCCCTTTTTGGCTATCCTGGTGGTTCATTGTTTTATGTGCACTGGCAATGATTGGGATGTTGATTCTAATCCTGTTCAATCATCGCCGTAAGATTAAAGAAAAGCAGGAAGAGTTGGAAGCTGCTCAGGCTATAAATTATTTTGCTTCCAGCATGTATGGATATCAATCAATAGAAACGATTTTATGGGATGTTGCTAAAAATTGTATTGGTCGGCTGTATTTTGAAGATTGTGTGATTTATTTATTAGATGAAGACAGGAACTTGCTTATACAAAAAGCAGCATTTGGCCCAAAAACACCAAAATTTCATCAAATAGTGAACCCTTTGGAAATACCGGTAGGCGAGGGTATTACCGGTAGTGTAGCATTAAGTGGTAAGGCAGAGATTGTAAATGATACTTCGGCAGACCCCAGGTATATAGTGGATGACATCAGACGTTTATCGGAAATTACAGTTCCCATCAAGGAAGGCGATAAGGTTTTAGGTATCATTGATTGCGAACACTCAAAAAAAGGGTTTTTTACTCAAAGGCATTTATTTATTCTTACAACAATTGCGTCACTTTGTGCAAGTAAAATTGTCAGAGCCAGGGTAGAAGAACAAAAACAGGATGCTGAAAAAGTGCTGAGAGACACAAAACAAAAAATGGCGGAAGTAGAAATGCAGGCATTGAGGGCGCAAATGAATCCTCATTTTATTTTCAATTGTCTGAATTCAATCAACAGGTATATTGTAAAAAGTGATCAGGCAACAGCATCGTTGTACCTTACACGTTTTGCTAAACTCATCCGGCTGATATTGGACAATTCAAATAATAAATCTGTCTCTCTCAGTAGTGAGCTTGAGGCGCTCAGGTTGTATATTGAAATGGAAACAATACGTTTTGAAAAACAGTTTACGTATTCAATAGATGTGGAAAATGATGTGCATGCAGACTATATTCAGGTACCCCCATTGATTATACAGCCATTTGTAGAGAATGCGATATGGCATGGTTTGCTGCACAAGGAGTCTGCCGGGCATCTTGCCATCCATTTCAGCCGTAAAATTTCAGGAATATTGGAATGTGTAATAGAAGATAATGGAGTGGGAAGAGAGAAAGCCAAAGAATTGAAAAGCAGGTCTACATCTACTAAAAAATCTTTGGGTATGAAGCTGACTGTTGACAGATTGTCGCTGCTTAATAAAGAAACATTCAGGGATGCAACAGTAGAAGTATTTGATCTTAAAAATATTCGTGGTGAATCATCAGGCACAAAAGTGATATTGAAAATTCCTGTTGATGCCTGATTAAAATTTAAAGAAATGATAACTTGTATTTTGATTGATGATGAGCGCAATGCGCTGGAAATGATGGAGTGGTTACTTAAAACCTATTGCCCGCAGGTACATATACTTGATATGTGCAGTTCGGCCGAGGCAGGGATTGAAGCGATACGTAAAAAAAAGCCAGATGTGGTTTTTCTTGATATAGAAATGCCTAAGATGAATGGATTTGATATGCTGGAACAATTTGATACACTATCTTTTGATGTAGTATTTTGTACGGCTTATGACCAGTTTGCCATTAAGGCATTTCATTACAGCGCATTAAATTATTTGCTTAAACCTATAGATCCGGACGACCTGATAAGTACAGTTAAAAGGATAGAAGAAAGAAAAAGCATCCCTACCAAAGAGCAGTTTGCTCTTTTACTGCAAAGTATGCAACAGCCTCCTAAAAATACACCTCATCGTATTGCGCTTTCTTCCGGAGACGGGCTGATCTTTATTCCCACCAGCGATATTGTGTATTGTGAGGCAGAGAGTAATTACACTACAGTGGTACTTACGGGAGGGAAGAAAGTTGTTGTTTCAAAAGTTTTAAAAGAAATTGATGAAGCATTAAGTGGTCCCGATTTTTTCAGGGTACACAGTTCATTTCTCATCAATCTCAATCATATCAAAAAATTTGTAAGGGTAGATGGCGGCTATATTGTGATGGACAACGATGCCACCATCAATATTTCCAGAAGCAGGCGCCAGGAATTTATGGAGATGTTTTCCAAGTTTTAATTATTTCCTTACCGGTGATTGCTTTCACCAGATTGAAAAACTTTCATAGCCTTTTTAACGCTTCCTGTTTTGAGTAGCAGCGCTTTTGCCTGTTCATAGTCGGAAATACCTGTTTTTTCCATCAGCATTTTTGCGCCTCTGTCTACCAGTTTCGTATTGCTCAGCAGCATGTGGACCATAGTATTGTCGTCCACACGTCCCAGTTGAATCATTACAGAAGTAGAGATCATATTAAGGACGAGCTTCTGAGAGGTGCCACTTTTCATACGTGTACTACCGGTAACGAATTCCGGACCAACAGCTATTTCTATTGGAAAATCAGCTTCCTCAGTAAGAGGAGAGCCAGGGTTGTTGGTAATACATCCGGTTATTATTCCTTCCAGCCTGCATTTTTTTAATGCCGCTATCACATAAGGAGTAGTGCCACTGGCAGCTATTCCAATTACTACATCTTTACTGCTAACCTGGTATTTTAACAGGTCTTCCCATCCCTGGGTACTGCTGTCTTCTGCATATTCCACAGGTTGAGTCATGGCTTTTTTCCCGCCCGCAATAATACCTGTAACCAGTTCCGGAGATACACCATAAGTAGGCGGACATTCACTGGCATCCACTATAGCGAGCCTGCCACTTGTACCTGCACCTATGTAAAAAAGTCGTCCTCCGGCAAGCATCTTATCTACAATTGCTGAAACCAGCCTCTCAATTTGGGGTATTATTTTTTCAATAGCAAACGGAACTTTTTTGTCTTCCTCATTGATATGGGTAAGTATTTCTAATACTGACATCTTTTCAAGATGACGATACTGGGAAGGCTGTTCTGTTATTTTAACAAACTGCTTCATGAAACATTTACTGTTGTTAATTAGTATATAAAAAAGTATCAGATCAGGATTGGTGATATTCAGATAATCCTTCCATAGGGTTCTTCAAAATTTTTCCCAGGGTAAATTCATAACTATTGCATAGTTCTTTTACCACATCTTTGAAATAATAGGCAATACCTCCCACAAAACTTACCTGTTGGGTCCAACTCTCTTTGAATTTACAAATATGGTGAAAGAAAAAATCATTAATGGAATCTTCTATGATATTTTCGATCATATAGTGCCCCCGGTTTTCTGAAAGAAAAGGTGAAAATGAAGCCAGATATTTATTGGCCAGTGGTTTTTTATACACATTTTCTAAGATAGTTTCTTGAGTAAGGTTGTATTTTAACCGAAACCTTCCGTTTAATTCTTCATCAAATGTATTGTAAAGAAAGTATTGCAATACCTTTTTCCCCATATAGGCGCCACTTCCTTCATCTCCCAGTACATAGCCAAGTCCGGGCCTGTTAACCATTATCTTCTTTCCGTTATAATAACAGGAGCTTGACCCGGTGCCCAGGATACAGGCTACTCCTTTTTCATCTCCATAAAGCCCCCGGGCTGCCGCCATCACATCGTGTGTGACTTCCACATTTTTTGCAGCAGGGAAAACTTTTCTGAGTGCATTATTAACAATTTTTGCATTTGTAGTATTAATACACCCGGTGCCGTAATAATAGATTTCTTCTATCACAGCATTTTTTAAGGAAGGAAGGAGTTCTTTAGAGAGAATATCTGCAATTTGGGATGTAGATAAAAAATAAGGACTTATACCCTGAGTAAAAAAAGATTTTTTTGTTTTTCCCTTCAGCAGGCACCATTCCGCTTTGGTAGCACCACTGTCTGCAATCAATTTTATAGATGACATTATATTAATTGAACTTATTTTGTGAAATTCGTGCTCTCAAAGATAATATACAAACGAAGAAGAATGAGTAATAAAAGGTTCAGATTGTGGCTCCCCCTCATCTTTTCTGTAGTAATGGTACTGGGAATGTTTCTGGGCTACAAAATGAAGGAAAAGATGCCGGCAAATACCCGGTTTTTTGCTACCGAAAGAAAAGGCATCATACAGGAAGTATTGGATCTGATTGCCACCAGGTATGTTGATCCTATACGTACAGATACACTTGCTGATGCTGCCATAGAAGAAATGCTGACCCATCTTGATCCTCATTCTGTGTTCATTCCTGCCAGTGATTTGCAGCAGGTAAATGAGGACCTGGCGGGTAAATTTGAAGGGATTGGTATAGAGTTTAACATTTTTAGTGATACCATTAATGTATTAAGCGTGCTGAAAGGTGGTCCTTCGGAAACAGCAGGATTAGAGGTAGGCGATAAATTTTTAAAAATTGGCGATTCTACAGTAACGGGGAAGCACATTGATGGTGATAAAGTAAGGCAGTTGCTAAAAGGTTTGCGGGGTTCAAAGGTAAATGTTACAATACTGCGTGGAATGCAGCAAAAGAGCTATACCATTACCCGGGGGGTCATTCCCTTATTTTCCTTAGATGCTGCCTATATGATAGCGCCTTCTACTGGGTATATTCGACTAAATAAGTTTTCAGAGACTACCTATGAAGAATTTATGGAAGCTATGCAAAAGCTGAAAGAAGAAGGTGTACAGAAATTATTACTTGACCTGCGGGGCAACGGGGGGGGGATTCTTCAGGAGGCTGTCGAAATTGCGGATGAGTTTCTAAATGATAATAAATTGATTGTATATACCCAGGGCGATCATACCCGCAAACAGGAGTTCAGGGCTAAGCGGGAAGGTATTTTTGAAAAAGGAAAACTGGTAGTGTTGGTGGATGAAGGCTCTGCATCAGCAAGTGAAGTGCTTACTGGTGCGCTGCAGGATTGGGATCGTGCAGAAGTAGTAGGGCGCAGAACTTTTGGTAAGGGACTCGTGCAGGAACAATATAATCTTAACGATGGATCTGCCTTAAGGCTTACGATTGCCAGATATTATACTCCCCTGGGAAGGTCTATTCAAAAACCATATGATAAGGGAATTGAAAACTACAATGAAGAACTGCTGGACAGATACAATCATGGTGCATTGCTTAATGCCGACAGCAACAGGAGTAATACCGGTCAACCCTATCGTACACCGGGCGGAAAAGTGGTATATGGCGGCGGCGGCATAACTCCGGATGTATTTGTGGCTATTGATACTTCTGGCTTAGGCGTCAAAATTACCCATCTGTATTATAAAAACACTCTCGGGAATTTTGTATATAAATATTATGTAGCTCATTTACCACAATTCAAATTGTTTACCAACCCCATAGCTTTCGAAAAAGGCTTTGAAGTGAACAATGAAATATGGAATGCATTTACTGCTTTTGCCGCTACTGATAGTATATCCCTTAAGGATTTGCCGGCTACAGATAAGCGTTATTTACAACAAAGACTGAAGAGCCTTTTTGCCAGGCAGCAATGGAGAAATGAAGGATTCTATGAGGTGAACAATGCCAATGACAATATGGTAAAATCGGCGCTTGAAGAACTTGAAAAATAAGAGGGTTTGATGTTTATCGTTTATTGTTTGAAGTTTGACGTTTCACACAATTCACGGTTTACCCTCCACCATTCACCTGAATGTATATTCATAAGTTATCCGTCCTAAAAGCTTTTTTTGTTTATTATAACAGCGTTCCTCAGTTTTTAAGCCATTCTCATTGTACAGATATTGCCAGGTGAGATAATCATTATCTCCTGGCTGAATGGTTATCATTCCGCATAGTTTTCCTGATGCATCATACTCAAAAATATAGTCTGGCATCAGCCTCTTCAGCCTGGGATTAAAGCGTACAATATCAGTAAGGCGATTGAGTGAATCGTAATAATAATAGGTTCTGCCTTTAGAAATATTTTTGTACCAGCTTTCTTCTTCAATGATATTATGAGCTTCATCGAGTTTGAATTTTACAACAGTAGTATCATTGTTGCTATTGTTAATATATAGCATTTCGTAGGGATATCCTTCCGGAGTATAAAGCCATATATGTGTTTCATCTTTGTTTATTCCTTTTTGTTTATCTGTGGTTGATGAAATGCTTGCGGCACTGTATAATTTTCCGGTGGAATCATACAAATAGGTATAAGTGGTTATAAGTTCGGATGTGCTGTCAACTGATTTATAAAGTTTCCCGCCAAAATTGTAAAAGGCGGTGAGCGAAGAAACACCTGTTGATGCTGAATTGGAATAAGTTTTTATTTGCGTAAAGCTGCTATTGGGTACTACTTTACATTCAAAACTCTCCGAAGGACTATTGTCAGCTTCATAGCTGTAAAGTTGTACATAAGTAACCTGGTTCTTTTTGTATAATTGTTGTTGTACCCCGCTTTGAGCAGTAAGTATGATATCCCGGTAGTAGTATTGCGCCTGGGATTGCAGAAAGAAAAACAAGGTAATTGCTGAAATAATGCTTTTTTGAACAAAGAACCGGTTAAGCTGCGTCATAGGAAGCAAAATTATTACTTTTATCAAAATTTAACAGATTGTCACATTTCAGGGAAAGAAAAGAAAATAATTGTTTGAATTGTAATGCGGTTGTTACCGGCAGATATTGCCAGGTTTGTGGTCAGGAAAATATAGAACCCAAAGAATCTTTCTGGCATCTTTTCACCCATTTTTTTTATGACATTACACATTTCGATGGTAAGTTTTTCAGTACGGTAAAATATTTGTTGTTGAAGCCGGGTTTTCTTACTGCAGAATATGTAAGAGGAAGAAGGATGAGCTATCTGCATCCAATAAGAATGTATGTTTTCACTTCAGCTCTTTTCTTTTTAATATATTTTTCATTTATAAACAGCCATTCAAACTATTCTTCAGATCAATTACGTGATTTAAAAGAAGCACTGGTATTAAAAGAGGGTCAGGCAAAAAAATTACACCAGTTTAGAGATACTCAATTTAAAGATACTATATTGACTGCAGCCATAGGCAGAGCACTTACCGGTTATGAAACAGAAATATTACAACTAAAATTAAAGATAGCTTCAGCAGAACCTGAAACAGAGGCTGTAATATTAAACAAAACCGATAGTGTATTAAAGAATATAAAGTCTGATTCATTGACCAATAGAATAATTTTAAATGGTAATGATTTCTTCAATTACAACGTTTATCAGGATCCTGAAGCATATATGGCTGTACAGAAGCAATTACCGAAAAACAGGAGGGATGGCCTTATCAGCCGCTCTGTCAAATTACGGTTAATAAAAATATACTCCGAACAATCGGAAGGTACACATAAACTACAGGACCAGATTATTGAACGATTTAAACATTCATTTCCAAAATTGTTATTTATATCACTACCTATTTTTGCCTTTTTATTATGGATGTTGTATTTGCGGCATAAAAAATTTTATTATGCAGATCATGGGATTTTTGCTATTCATATATACTGTGCCATATTTCTGTTAATTCTGTTTCATTATCTGCTGGATGCTCTGAAACATGTAAGCGGATGGGGGATTTTTTCGTGGTTTAATACCGGGCTTGTGCTTTACGGGGTATATTTTGTATATAAAGCCATGCGAAACTTCTATGGACAGGGGCGCAAAAAAACACTGATCAAATATATTATACTGAGTTGGATGACATCTATTATTATGGTAATTCTGATACTCATCTTTTTTATCATAACGGCATTTAATATTTAAATAAATATACTATGGAAGCAGGAGGTGAAGCATTTGAAAGGCTTGTACAAATCATGAATGACCTTAGGGAAAAATGTCCATGGGACAGGAAGCAGACGATTCAGTCCCTGCGCTCACTTACTATTGAAGAGACTTATGAACTGGCAGATGCCATCACCGAAAATGACTGGCAAAATATTAAAGAAGAGTTAGGCGATTTACTGCTCCATATTGTTTTCTATAGTAAAATAGGTGCAGAACAGCAACAGTTTTCGCTGGTGGAAATGATACATGGAGTTTGCGAAAAACTTATTTCCCGTCATCCGCATATATATGGAGATGTAAAAGTATTAAATGACGAAGAAGTAAAACAAAATTGGGAAAAACTGAAATTAAAGGAAGGGAAAAAATCCGTATTAGGTGGCGTTCCCCGCTCATTACCGGCAACGGTAAAGGCCATGCGCCTTCAGGAAAAAGCAAAACAGGTGGGTTTTGAATGGGACAATAGTGGTCAGGTATGGGAAAAAGTGGAAGAAG
Source organism: Bacteroidota bacterium (assembly GCA_018268105.1). GTDB lineage: Bacteria > Bacteroidota > Bacteroidia > Chitinophagales > Chitinophagaceae > Agriterribacter. The sequence continues at coordinate 101,744 of JAFDXG010000143.1, forward strand.
AAATATGTGAATTGAAGGAAGCTATTGGATCGGGAAGGCAGGAAGATATGGAAGCAGAATTTGGAGACCTGATATTTTCTCTTATCAACTATGCACGGTTTTTGCATATTGATGCTGAAAATGCCCTGGAAAGAACGAACAAAAAATTCATAGATCGCTTTACACAAATGGAACAGCGCGCAGGTCTGCAGGGCAGAAATCTTGCAGAAATGAGTTTGCAGGAGATGGACGCGATATGGAATGCTGTAAAAAATTCAAAATAATTCATTTTGAAAAAATTCTGGAGGGATATTTTTTATAATAACGGCTACCTGCTCATTGGTGCGGCATGGCTGTTTACGTTGTCATTTATTTTCAGCAACTATTGGTCATATACTTCTTCGCCCCGTGGTGTAAAGAAGTCTATGGAAAAATACGTTTGGCAAAATGAAAAGGATTTTGATTCTTTTTTGAAAGATACAGCATTGCTATGGAGGTTGATAAACAGAAAAGAAACAGAACTTGAAGTTGAAAACATTCGCAGCAAAAACTACAAGCTATTTCTCTATGGGCAGACATCTGATAGCAGCTATGACCTGCTTTTCTGGAATACTCAAACCGTCTTGCCTGATAAAGATTTGGTTCGGAAAGATGAATCGTATTATATTATTTCTCTGGCAAATGGTCAGTACGAAGCCATAAGAAAAAATGTATTCAACCGGGATCTTAAAATTATCGCAGTGTACCTGCTCCCTATTCATCGCCAGTATGTTTTGGAAAGTGATTATCTAAAAAACGGTTTTGTAAACCAGGAGAGTCTTGATGGTAATTATTCATTATCGCTTGCTCCCACAGATATACCCATACAAAGTATTAATGGAAATACACTTTTTTACCTGCAGGGAAAACCCTTTGGCAGCAGGAATAAGAGTGATTGGGTGACATTATTGCTGCGTATCTTAGGCACATTGTTTTCTTTATTCTTCCTGCATAATGTGGCTGTAGCAATATCAAAGCAATATGGTGCAATATATGGTGTGGGGTTTATGTCAGCTTTACTCATAGGGCTAAGGGTAGCGAGCTATTATTTTCCAGTCCCCTCTAATTTCAGACAATTTGAGCTTTTTGATCCCGGTATATATGGTTCCAGTTTTATATCGCCTTCATTAGGTGATTTACTAATCAACAGCCTGATTTTTTTCTGGCTGGTAATTTTTGCCCGGGTGCAGTTTTACAAACGTGGATTTAAATTCGTCATACAAAATGTGTTGTGGCGAAGAGCAGTAATCGCTGCACTTATTATATTGTTGCTGGTTACTACATTCTTATGCGGGCATGTAATAAGGAGTCTGGTAGCAGATTCTCAAATATCATTTGATGTTACCAATTTTTTTACACTCAATATCTATAGCGTTTTTGGCTTTATTGTATTGTGTTGCGTCTCTCTTGGCTATTTTATTTTTTCACAGTCGCTGATTAAAGCATTCAACAAGCTGGTAAAGCGGGCAAACTATCTGAAGATAGTGTTGATAGCAACATTTGGGTTGGTCATGCTCAGCGTCAGGATGAATAGCCCATATATCATGTTTGAAATGTTGCTGCTTGGGTGGTTGTTGTTATATGTATATTTAATGAACAAAATTGAGCTGAATTTTATCGCTAACAACTTTCTGGTAGGGAATGCATTGTTCTGGTTGTTTGTTTTTTCTGCCTCCATCGCTTCAATTATTATCTTTCAGAACAGAACAAGAGAGATTGAGCTAAGAAAAAGGACTGCTGAAAAATTAATTGTACAAACAGATCCTTCAAGTGAGCGGTTGCTGAATATAGCTATACAAAGTTTTAGTAACAACTTCTTTCTTTCCAACCTGCCCCGAATTAGCAGCAACCCTATTCTGGGAGCCCGGTTTAAAGACAGCCTGATCAATGCCAATTTTACAGCTTATCTCAATAAGTATGATACCGAGCTTTTCTTTTATGATGTACATGAACACCCCCTTGGCGGCGGAGCAAGAATAAGCTATGATGAGATGAACAGTATTTACTGGGTGCAGGGGAAAAACACAAAAATTCCAGGGCTCCGTTATTATGAAACTGCTTTTGATAAATTCAGTTATGTATATCTCAAAAATATCAGGGATAGTTCCAATAATATAGTGGCTTATTTTTATATGCTCGCCAGTCCGAAGAAATATCGCAGCGAGGCGCTTTATCCCGAACTTTTTAAACAGGCAGAAGATTATTCTTTTGAATATGCCCCCGACTATGCTTATGCTATTTACGATCATCATAACCTGCAGGTATATGTGAATGACTATAGTTTTCCCACAGCCATCACCGATGCTGATATTCCTAAACAGGATTTCTTTGAACGAAATATAAATGGGTATAGCGAACTCTGGTATAAGTCTGGCAATAAGGTAGTTGTCATAACCAGGCGTAGCAATTTTATGATGGAAGCTATTGCTTTGTTCTCTTATCTTTTTGTAGCATTTCTTTTACTGGTAGCCTTATTTCAGGTAGCCAGCATAATTATTTTATCCGGCTTTCGTATTCGCTCATTAAGGGAAATAGCCGCTGTTAATATTCGCTCACAAATATATGGTACGGTAATTTTTGTAAGTATATTTTCATTTATAGTGGTAGGTGGTGCAACTATAGTTTTTTTTACGGCCTCCTATAATAAGAACAATAGAGATAAACTCAGTAAATCAATTCAGGATATTTCTAAAGAACTCAAAAACCAGGTTAGCGACCTGCGTATGAAAGGTGTGGTTCTGCCAATATATGATTCATCTTATGAAAAAAATCTCCGGAAAAGAATCACAGAGCTTGCCCAGTTGCATAATGCAGATGTGAATCTTTATAATTCCGACGGATCGCTACAGATGTCTTCGCAGCCCTTTGTGTACAACAAAGGAGTATTAAGCAGAATGATGGAACCACTTGCATTTTACAACCTGCAACGATTAAAAAAAATTCAGTATGTGCAGGAAGAAAGATATGGAAAAATGGAGTACTTAAGTATTTATGTGCCTGTACTTGGCGACAACAGGAAGCCGTTAGCTTATTTGAATATTCCCTACTTCAATTCTCAAAACAGGTTAAAGCAGGAAATAGCCAGCTTCCTCGTAACCATTATTAACCTCAATGCATTTATATTTTTATTATCAGGCATTATTGCATTATTTCTTACCAACAGGATTACCGGCTCGTTTACCCTTATCAGTGCCATGATGAAAGATGTAAATCTTGGAAAACATAATGCTGAAATTGTTTGGACTAAAAAAGATGAAATAGGTGTGCTGGTGAAAGAGTATAATAAAATGGTGCAGAAACTGGAAGAGAGCGCGGCCGCATTGGCTAAAACAGAACGTGAAGGGGCTTGGCGGGAAATGGCAAGGCAGGTAGCCCACGAAATAAAAAACCCCCTAACCCCGATGAAGCTCAGTATTCAGTACCTGCAGAAGGCGATTTATAATAATGCCCCTAACGTTAAAGAATTATCGGCAAACGTAGCACAAACACTAGTAGAACAGATTGATCACCTTTCCCGTATTGCATCAGAGTTTTCTCAGTTTGCCAACATAGGTAATGCTAAAAACGAAGTATTTGATCTGAATACATTACTGGACTCCCTGGTATACCTGCACGATGTGCAAGACAAAGTAAGTATACAATGGGTGCATGCTGAAGCATCGGTAATGATAGAAGCAGATAAAACCCAAATCAACAGGCTTTTTACTAACCTACTGCAAAATGCAATTGAGGCAATTCCTGATGAAGAAAAAGGTACTGTGATTGTAAGGGAACATAAATATAACAATGAGGGGAAAGTAGTAATAAGCATTGAAGACAACGGTACGGGTATTTCTGCCGGTACCAGAGCTAATATTTTTACCCCTAATTTTACTACTAAAACTTCAGGTACCGGATTGGGTCTTGCTATATGCAAAGGTATAGTGGAGAAAGCCGGAGGAAACCTATGGTTTGATACTCAGGAGGGTATAGGCAGTACATTTTTTGTAGAATTACCTCTTTATCATAATGGTGCGGAAATATAAAATCTGTTCTGTTTGTATTTAGTTTAAATAACTTCCAATTTATCAGTTATATGAAGCATCTCTCGGGATTTATAGCATTGCTTTTGTCCTTTAGTTTTTCCCTGGCTCAGCCGGTGACAAAAACATCTTCAAAGGTTCCCGGTGTAATTATTGCTCATAGCCCGGCAACATCAGGACTTTATATTGGCTCACCAAGTATTTGTATATTACCCGGCGGAAATTACCTGGCATCACATGATCTGTTTGGACCTGGTTCCAATGAATTTGTGCAACCTGTGTCGCGAATCTATCGTTCCATTAATAGAGGGAAAACCTGGCAACAGGTTTCAGAAATAAAAGGACAGTTCTGGTCAAAACTATTTGTTCACCGGGGTGTACTCTATTTTCTGGGTACCGATAAACACCATGGTAATACTATTATACGCAGATCTGCGGATAAAGGTACTACCTGGTCCGAACCTATGGATGAAGATCATGGACTACTGCTCAGGGGTGAATATCATTGTGCACCTATGCCGGTAGTCATTCATAATGGAAGGGTATGGAGAACGATGGAAGATGCGATGGGAGAAATAAAAAAATGGGGAAAGCGATACGGAGCAATGATGCTTTCAGCTCCTGAAGATACTGACCTGATGAAGGCAGATAACTGGACACATTCTAACGTACTGCATTATGATGCTAATTTGCTCAACGGAAATTTTGGAGGTTGGATTGAAGGCAATGCTGTAGCAGATACTTCAGGGAATATTTTGAATATACTGCGTGTTGATGATAAGGCTTCGCAAGACGAAAAAGCTGCAATAGTTCATATCAGTGCTGACGGCAAAACTGCTTCTTTTGATACCGTTTCAGGGTTTATTCTGTTTGATGGAGGGAGTAAAAAATTCAGTATACGCTATGATAGTACTACTAATTTATATTGGTGCTTTTCCAATATTATCCCTCCGGCAATAAAAGCAGCCAACCCGGGAAAAAACCCCGCTTCTATACGGAATACCTTAGCATTACTTAGCTCTCCCGATCTGCTGCACTGGAGCCTGAGGAAAATTGTATTGTCCCACCCTGACGATTTAAAACATGGATTTCAATACCCCGACTGGGCTTTTGACGGTAAAGATATTTTATTAGTTTCCAGAACCGCTTATGATGATACGGAAGGTGGAGCTCACAACCAGCATGACGCCAATTTTCTTACTTTTCACCGGATTAAAAAATACAGGAAACTGCCTGTTATTAGCGATTATTGAAAAAAAATTAGCTGGCGGCCGGTTTTCTTTTAGCATAAAAGTAATTAATCAGCAATACTGCTATTAATATAAAAAGCCCGAAAAATTCTCTGGTGTCTTCTATCCAGGGAGTGGAGGCTTTCATTTGTGCGGCAATATTGTCAGCATGGTGCTTAGTAGCCCAGTCCCATACACCGTTGGTTTCAAAAAATTTGTATAGTGCATAAATTGTGTAAGCACCAATACCCAAAAGATAAGCCAGAGGATAATATCTTCCGCGAAAAGCAAACCAGCAAAGCACGGCGCTATAGAGATATATAGGCATCCACAAGTAAGGGTCTGGGTCATTATACTGCAGAGCCGCAAAAACAATAAACACCAGGCAAAAGAAAATGTTAAAGAGTTTCATGTGTATATATTTCGTCTTTTCAATAAACATATAAAATTCGCCATAAGGATACATACCATCCGGCATGATATTTTTTTATTATGGCTCATTTCATTGTTTAAATGTAAAATAAAAATTTAATTTTAAGATGAATGGCAGTATCATCTAAAAAAAAGAACCCTTCCAGGGCGGTTCGGTTCAGTACCGTTGATGAATATATATCATCCTTCGAAGGCAGAACCAAATTATTGTTAGAAGAGCTGAGAACAGTGATAAGGATGGCTGCACCAAAAACTGAAGAACTGATCAGTTATAATATGCCGGCTATTAAGCAGCATAGTGTGCTGGTTTATTATGCAGGTTACGAAAAACATATAGGATTTTATCCAACCGGAGGTCCCGTACAGGTATTTAAAAACGAGTTGACAAAATATAAAACTTCTAAAGGGGCAATTCAATTCTCATTAGATAAGCCTATTCCAAAATTGCTGGTAAAAAAAATTGTAAAGTACCGGATATCAGAAGATGCTGAAAAAGCAGATAGAAAAAAAAAGAAAAGTTGAAAACTACAGTACTCATGGAGAATATATTTGTTGATAAAAAATTTAATGCAGAATATTTTATGAATACCGGTTTGCTAACCGGCGAATACGATGGTTGTGTCTTTGAGCATTGTGATTTTTCCAATGGAGATTTTTCAACCTGTATTTTTCTTGATTGCCGTTTTGAAGCCTGCAATCTTAGTCTGGTGAAGTTGAACAAAACTGTTTTTCGGGATGTGGTTTTTAAAGATTGTAAAATGCTGGGGCTCCATTTTGAACAATGTAACTCTAACGGTTTGTCAGTAAATTTTGAGCAATGTATACTCAATCAATCCTCTTTTTATCAGTGTAAATTAATTAAAACAAGGTTTAAAAATTGCCAGTTGCAGGAAACAGATTTTACTGAAGCAGATATTTCTGCATCGGTTTGTGACCGTTGCGATTTCCGTGGTGCTGCATTTGAGCAAACCAATCTTGAAAAAACGGATATGCGAGGCTCAATGAATTTCGATATTGACCCTGAGAAGAACAAAATAAAGAAGGCTAAGTTTTCGCATTCAGAAATTGCGGGTCTGCTTATGAAATACAATATAGAAATAGACTACAGGAACTGATATATCCTCTATACCTAAGGGTGTTTTTTGGAAGCCATCTGCATGGCCATTATTGAGCAGGGGTTGCGTCGCACATTTCATAGCCTTGTTCGCTATTGGGCAATGGACAAACCTGCTTTCAGAATGGAAAAGTAATAAGTTCAACTCGGATTTTGCAATCAACTGAAAAAACTTTTAAAATCTGTATTCCTTTTTTGTTGTATTTGTCTGTTTCAGAAAAATTAAAGACAATCTTGTGTAAAAAATATAGCGCTAAACAAAGTAGTGGTCAAGATATATAAAGTCATTGACTAAGGCTATAGTCTTGTCCGATGGAAATTATTTTACTGGATTGCTGTTCCGCAATGTAATGGGAATGTTTGTATACATAAGGCCGGACAGGTATGTTTGCTGAATAAAAGGCTACTGTCAGGAACAATTAATATTGTACCAGATATTGGGCAATATGGAAGAGTAAAAAAAACAAAGAAATTGTAATATCTTTTGTCACACCTGATTACTCACCGAAATATTGTTATACATTTAGTGCTTCTTTTCTTTAAGAAAAACATTACTATCTACTAAGTTTGATAAAACCCTTTTCATTTTTTATGTTAAAATCAGTCATTACAGGTACCGGGGCCTATATTCCTGAGATAATCCGGTCAAACGAATACTTTATGGATGACAGGTTTTACGGAGAAAACAAATTGCCTATTGACGGTCCGACAAAGCTAATCATCGAAAAATTTCAAAAAATTACTGGCATTCGGGAGCGACGGTATATTCCAGATCATTTGAATGTTTCAGATATTGCTGCCCGGGCGGGTTTGCAGGCATTATCCGACAGCGGTATTGATCCGGAAACACTGGATCAGGTAATTGTAGCTCATAATTTTGGGGATATAGCTTTTCAGAACCGGCAATCTCAGAATGTGCCTTCGCTTGCAAGCAAAGTAAAGCACGCTTTGGGTATCCGGCGATCTCAGTGTATTGCTTATGATATCCTTTTTGGTTGTCCGGGATGGGTTCAATCATTAATCCAGTCGGAGGCATACTTTAAAGCTGGCATGGCAAAGAAAATTTTACTGATTGGTGCAGAATCTTTATCAAGAGTAATTGACCCGGCCGACCGTGACAGCATGATATTTGCTGATGGTGCCGGTGCCTGCGTGCTCGAATACCTTGAAACAGGAAAAGATGGGGCGGGTATATTGGGTACTTGTGCTCAAACCCATAGCCTGCATGAGCTTAACTACATTAATATGGGTGGGTCTTATGGACAAAATAACGGAAGCAATGCGTTATATATCAAAATGAAAGGGAGAAAAGTATATGAATATGCATTGACAAATGTGCCACTGGCGATAAAGGAGTGCATAGACAATAACGGTATAAAAATTGAACAGGTTAAAAAAATATTCTTACACCAGGCTAATGAAAAAATGGATGAAGAAATTGTGAATAGACTGTATGCTCTTTATGGATTGCAGGCCAATCTATCCGATATAATGCCAATTACAATTCAGTGGTTGGGTAACAGTTCCGTAGCAACTGTACCAACACTTTATCATATGGTTCGAAAGGGCGAGGTTGACGCTCAGCAAATAGCCGCTGGAGATATTATTATTTTTGCTGCCGTGGGTGCCGGTATGAGCATAAATGCAGTTTGTTACCGCGTATAACCGGTACAGTAATTAATAAAAAAGAATTGTCAGGGTTATGCGGGGGGATTTCCGCTTCCGATCCATTGAGTCCTATATTCTGATTTATAAGGGCGCTTCCACCGGCGATGACTCCAAAGCCAGTTTTCGGGTTGTTTGTGTATAGCCGTTTCCAGAAATTGTACATACTTACTGGTGAGTTCCCCTTCGTTTAGCTGATCGGGATGCCAGGTTGCTACTGAAAGTTCTGCGTGGTAATATCCTCTGCGGGTTTTATGAATAGCAGCAAACAGAACGGGTAAGTTCAGATTGCGTGCAGCTTTTTCAGGGCCTGATATAAAACCGGTAGGTTGATTAAGAAAGTTCAACCAATAGGATTGTGCCGGCTTTCCAGGGCTCTGATCCGCAACAAGTCCCAACAGGTATTGTGTATTGCTGTATTTGCTGATGGACGCTTTCATATCCGAAGCGGGAATAAATGCAGTTCCGAATTTTGTGCGGATCTTTAATAATAATCTTTCAAAAGCTTTATTGGTCAGCGGACCATATACTACCAGCACCTGGAAGCCGGTATTCATTTGTAATACATGATGTCCCCACTCCCAATTAAAGGTATGTCCCAGGTGGAGTTGACAACTTCTTTTATTTTGTTGAAAAGGTTCCAGAATTTCCCAGTTGGCCGTAACCCTGCGTTGCAAAAACTTCGGTGAGGCACTTAATAATTTTAGTGTTTCAACAAAAGAATCAATCATATTCCTGAAAAACTGCTTCTCTATTTGGACACGCTCTGCAATAGCTTTGTCCGGGAAAGCATTTTTAAGATTATCGCTGACGACTTTTTTCCTGTAACCGGTTAAATAATATACCACTATAAACATGGCATCAGAAAAAATGTATAATATGCGCATGGGCAACAGTGATACCAGGTAAAAAAATGCGTATAACAGATAATACATTTAAGGATTTTACGGGTTTAAATCGGGTTTGATGTACGAAGCGCATTGAACAAATAATGCAATAACGCGATAATATTCTTTATGGTTTGGAGCCCATAAGTTTTAAAAAACGAAAATGAGATGCGATGGCTCCACTCATAGTGGGAATACTATTATATGGTAACTGGAAAGTCTTACATTCAGCCTGTACCAGCGCGCTAAGTGCCGGGTAATGAATATGGCATATCCTGGGAAAAAGGTGATGTTCAATCTGGTAGTTCAATCCTCCGGCAAACCATGATATGAGTTTATTGCCCCCAGAGAAATTGGACGTTGTTTTTACCTGGTGTATTGCCCATTCATTGTCTATTTGTTTAGAATTTGCAGTTATACTTTCAAATTCAGTTTCTTCCACCACGTGAGCTAATTGAAAAATTATAGAAAGTGTAAACCCTAAGCCAATGTGCATACTTATAAAATAGATCAGCCACAGATGCCAGTCTGTGAAAATTATGGGAATGACGAGATAAAATAAAATGTACAGCACCTTACTGATCCAAAACATTAAATGATCTGTTAGAGACATGCGTCTGAGGGGCAAGTTGCATATCTTTTTTTTGAAGTACTTTTCAAAATCCTGGTACAGAATCCAGATCATTGAGCTGATAGCATAAAGAAATGGCGTATATAAATGCTGTATGCGGTGAGCAGATACCCAGCGCTGTGAACTGCACATTCGTATAAACGGACTCTTAGCTATATCATCATCAACTCCATCTATATTTGTATAAGTATGGTGAATGATATTATGTTTCTGTTTCCAGATAAAACTATTGCCACCTAAAGCGTTAAGTGTAAGCCCCAGTGTCTTATTAACCCATTTGCTGGAAGAGTAACTCTCATGATTAGCATCATGCATTACATTAAATCCGATACAAGCCAGCACAAAACCCAGCAAAATACTTAGTAAAATACCGGGTAACAAAGGAATCTTAACAAACAGAAGGGTGATATATAATGCAATAGCGGAAAGTATAAAGAATACCGACTTAATATACAATCGGATGTTCCCTGTCCTTTTTTGGCCGGTCTGTTCAAAATAGTTATCAACCGCTTTTTTAAGCGATGTAAAGAATACAGCGTTTTTATTATTGTAGGTAATCCTGATCATTTACAGAGAATAAGAGTTGAACAAGATTATTTATCGTTTGATGAGATATTTACAGCGGTCAGTCCACGGGGTCCTTTTTCTACTTCAAATACAACCTTTTGACCTTCCTGCAAAGGTTTTTCGGAAGATGACTGGTGAACAAAAATTCTTTGTCCGGTTTGGCTGTCTTCAATAAATCCAAACCCTTTTTGTGAATTAAAGAAAGAGATAACACCTGTGCGTAGCAACTCTTCAGGACTTAGCTCTTTTTGCTTTGGAACACCAATTTCTATTTCTTCAACATTGAATGTAATTTTTTTTCGTGGATCAGGGGGTTCAGATGTGAGATTTCCGTTTTCATCCAGGTAAGCCATCATGTCATTAAGATGCTTTCCTTTTTCAGCATTATCTTTTCGCAATTGTTTTTTTTCCTGCTTTTGTTGCCGCTCCTGTCTCTTTTTATTTTCCCTTTCTTTTTTATTCCAACTTGTTGCCATATTCAGGATATTATGTTCGTAAGCGATGTAAACGAGGCACCACTAAATATTCTTGCCACATTTATGTCGCTGGTTTCTAACCATTCTTCTAATCGTGTTATATGCACTACCCGCCAGAAATTTTTGGATTTAAGTTCATCATAATCTCCGGCACGAATAAAAAGGCCAGTCAATGTTGACCGACCTTTAAAATGAATTTCGATGGGTTTGTTATTTTTAAAACCTGGCTTTATATAGGTTTCAATTTTTTCTATTTCCATTTAAAGGGGTTTAAGCTGGACAATATGATAATATTCAAACCGGCCCGATAATACATCTACCAGCGTTTGGAATAGCTGCTGCGGTTGCTTTGTGCTTCCTCTTTTGGTCTCGCTTCAGAAACTTTTACTGGTCGTCCGTCAAGAACCTTTCCATTCAGTTCCTTTATCGCAAGTTCTGCAGCATGATTGTCAGGCATTTCTACAAAACCGAAACCTTTGCTGCGGTTGGTAAACTTGTCTGTTATCACTTTTGCAGATGAAACACTGCCATAATCTTTAAAAAGTTTGCTTAAATCCTCATCCTGGAAACTATAGCCCAGGTTAGACACATAAATGTTCATACTAAATAAATAATGAGATTAAAAATATTTGAGAAAAATGACAGATGTAAAAAAACAAGAAGAAAAATGAATGCTTACAAGAGCAAGAGACCCAAATTGTTTTGCGAATATACCCCGTTAATATGAGTAATAGGTTTTTATTTTCATTTGAATGGATCTTTCCAATTCGGATACTTTGTCAAAATCACACCTATTCATTTTCATTAGCAAACAACAAGAAAAGTAAATAGTTTGTAATTTACTATTTATCAATCAATTAAAGGTAGATTGAATTCTGTTTCCCCGAAATGTAGCATGAATATGACGAATGGAATGATGATAAGTTTGTCACTTTTTGACCGACTGTAATATGAGAAAGTGAGCTAATGAAAAGATAATACCAAAGAGCCGCCATACCAGATAATATTAGAGTTAGATAACTTAAAAAAATCAATTGTCGAAAAAATATTTTTTCCACTGGTGGGACATCTGGTTCAGAAAGGGTCATAGTATGATTAGGAAAATAATTTTAAGCGATAAATGGATAAGCAGTATTTTATTGAATTGTTGCAGAAATACCAGCGGAGCGATCTCACCGGAGAGGAAAAGCGTTTCCTGGAAGCCTATTATAATTTATTTCAAAACGAACCGGATGTTTTGCAATCCTTCAGTGCAAAGGAGAAAAAAGAATTTAGGGACAGTATGCTGAAAGGTTTATGGGATGATATTTCCCAACATTATTTCCAATGCACAGATTGATGATTATCTTTTGCGGAATCCATATCCTGCAGGTGGGAGTTTTAATGAACAATTAGAACAAATTTCTATACAAAAATGGATAACTTTATTTGGTA